>NZ_JAESDL010000026.1:0-37850 GCF_019249625.1 Hydrotalea lipotrueae
CTGTTAACATCTTTTCCCCTCCAAATTTGTTATCCATATCCAATCCTTCTCAACCTTAAAAAACTACCGAAGTATTGTAATAAAGAAACATAGTAATTTGTTTTCCCATTGGGTGTTTGCATCTCAATACAATCGGTTAATTTGTAAAGTGGGAAAGGGTATTTTAACCCAATAGCCATAATGGCACGTTGCGGTAATTTGTCGAACTGCAATTTTGCAGTTACAGCGGTTAATTCGCCGTAGTTGTCGTAAAAAGCATTCATTTCTTTGCCATTTAAAATAAAGCTGGCTTTTACAAACTGATCAGTCACTTTCCAATCAACATTTTCAGCTTTTAAAAATTTATCCGTAAAATGGTTCAGCACAGTAAAGCTTACTTTAGAAGCAGGATCGGTGGCGGCTGTAGCTGCGATGGATACAGTTATCAGTGCCAGAGAAATTATTTTTTTCATTGTAATACAATTTTAAGGTTTCTAAAAAAATATTTTTGTTTGATAGGGCAAACCTACGCTGCCCCGAAAATGAAACGAAATAGTTTGTGATTGGTTACAGTAAACACCTACTGTTTTGTATGAACGGTAATGCCGCTATTTTTAAATGGAATACTTTAATTACACAAAACACTGTATTCATAAATGTTTCAGCCAACATAATTTTTTTTGAAAAGCATTATTTTACTGTGATGAAAGTGTAAAAGAAATGATAAGGAGATGGATGAATGAAATGAAAAAAATGCACATGCAACAGCTATCATACTAAAGAAGTATACAATTCAGAAAACATTAAAAAACTTGTATATATATAAAAAGAAATGCTTATTTTTCATTGTTTTCATGATAATCTTCTTCGGTATTAATGGCCCAAATATTGTCTTTCGTAGTAATACCATTTCTAATATTTTCTACAGCAGTAATGGCCGTTAGCATAGAGTGATCCTGATTATTGTATTTGTGCATTCCATTCCGCCCAATTAAAAATAAGTTAGAAAAAGTATCGGTAAACTGCCGAATAGTATTGAATTGATGATAGGTACCAAAATAAGCAGGATAAGTTTTCGGCATACGAATAATGGTACTGTCAATTACATCATTCCGATCAATAATATCAATTTTATGTAACTCTTCAATAGCAAATTGAATAAAGCTGGCATCATCCATTTGCCAAAGTTTATCGCCTTCATTACAAAAATATTCTAAGCCTATCCATACTTTAGTTTCATCGGCGACCATGTAAGGCGACCAGTTATTAAAAATTTGCAGGCGGCCAATTTTTACATCTCTTTCCTGAATATAAATCCAATTATCAGGCACTACATTGTTAATGGTAAGAATGCCTGTTTCGTTTTTAATTTTTAACCGGTTCAATAATAAACCAACGGTAATAAAATCGCGGTACTGTAATCCATCACTAATCTTTTTAACGTCAGCGGGTACTACGTTACCAATACCGGTAATCAGTTCTTTCACCGGCATGGTAGAGAAAAAATAATCTCCCTGCGCAGTTCTTGTTGTACCACTATGCGTATCAGTATAAGTAACTGACTGTACACAACTATTTTCAGTTTGTATGGTATTTACATTTGCATTTTTGATAATTACACCGCCCTTTTCCTCAATCATTGCAGCAACGGTTTCCCACATTTGTCCCGGGCCTAATTTGGGATACATGAATTGCTCAATTAGACTGGTAGCCACCTCTTTTTGTTCAATAGATGTTTGTTTTTTAAAAATTGATTGAACTGCATGCCATATAGCTTTTGAAACTGATAATTCTTTGATGCGTTGTGCACCCCAATCGGCCGCAATGGCATTACAGGGTACACCCCAAACTTTTTCGGTATAATCTTTAAAAAATGTTTGATACAACTCCGTGCCAAACCTGCTGATAAAAAAATCTTCCAGTGTATGTACCTCTTTCAGTGGAAACAAGCGAATTTTTACATAACTAAAACCAATTTTAATGATGCGGATAATACCTAAATTAGAGAGCGTTTTTGCACTGAGCGTAATAGGATAATCGAAAAACTTACGCAGAAAAAAAATGCGGGATAAGCGTTTTCTAATCAGCATTACTCGATCTGTTTGTTCCGGATCGGGCCCATTGGGCGAAAGCATAACCGTAGTTTTTTTACGCTGATAAAAAATATCTTTTTGTATATCATCTTTTGCCGCAGCCCCCTGAATGGGTAAAATATTTTGCCACCATTGCATCACTACATCTGATTTTGAAAAGAACCGATGCCCGCCAATATCCATTCTGTTTCCTTTGTACACAACAGTTTTAGAAATACCACCCATATCGGTCGACTTTTCTAAAATGATGGGTTGAATATCTGTTTTGGTAACCAGTTCATAAGCGGCTGTTAAGCCTGCCGGACCTGCTCCGATAATGATTGCTATTTTAGGCATATAGGTTACAATAAATTCATTAATATGATTACAATTTTCCCGAAATTCAAAATTGCGTATAAAATGTCATCACAGTACAAAGCACTTCATTCTTAATAAAAAAATATTACTTAACAGATAGAAAAATTAATTTTTCTGTTATTAAAAATATATTATTTTACCATATAAATACCTGCTGATATGAAAAAGATGTCAATAAAACTATGTGCGCTATTATTGTTTGTTAGCCATATTCTGGTAGCACAAAGATCATCTGACTTTGAAAAATACCATTACAAGCCAAAGCTACAAAAAAACCGATTCGGATTTTTGTACAATCGAAAGATTGCGGCATTTGCAATGAAGTGGGAATAGCTGGCTTAATAAAAAATAATGAAATAAAAAATATATTAGAAGAAAAATGTGTTTTTTATCCTACTACTTCCATTCCATCCTACATTCAACCCGATACCAATGTGTTTTATTTTCCTAAATCATTTTTTGGAATGATTATTTTAAATAATGCCGGCAACATCATAACCGTAAATCATGGCACCCGCAATACCGATGGTTATTATACTTTACTCGCTTATAAAGTTTTAAACAACACACTGAACAATGGCAAAAATTTTAAGTGATGAAGCGAAAAAGAATGGAGCTTTCTTTGTAAAACAAACCATTCAAACAGCACCGGGTGGCCAGCGTATTGCCAACGAATTAAACAATGGAGCGTGGCAGGTTTACCGGTTTAGCAACGATCCTTATTTTTTTTGAAAAAAGCGCTGAAGTGGAGTCAGCAATCCATTGCCGCAGCATTATCGCCTGAAAATGCAGATACCCATGCTCATATTTTATACAAATTAGGCAAAACTAAAAAGCTATTACCTGGGAAAATACTGCTATTACTGAGGCACGTAAAAGAAATATTTCTGCCAAACAATTTGAAGCTGTTGTACAAAAAATGCAAAACAGCGAGGTTTTAAACGATTGAGCCCGGTTGATCGTTCATTGCACAATACAATATTACTGTAACTTTAGCCAAATGAATTATCTGGCACATGCATATTTATCATTTGGCCATCCGGATATATTGGCGGGCAATATGATGAGTGATTTTATTAAAGGAAATAAAAAAAATAATTTCCCTATACTGATACAACAGGGTATTAGGTTACATCGTTTAATTGATCAGTATACGGATGAACACCCCGCTACGCTGGCTGCCAAACAATTGTTTAAACCGCAGGTAGGCTTGTATGCCGGCTCATTTATGGATGTGGTGTATGATTATTTTTTGGCCAATGATGAACAGGTATTTGCAGCAGAACAGCAATTAGCGCATTTTAGTGAAACTGTTTATACCGTCTTGCAACAGTATGAATCGGTGTTTCCTGAAAAATTTACACCGGCCTTTCAACACATGCGAACGCATAACTGGCTATTGCATTATAGAAATAAACGGGGTATTGAAAAAACCTTTGAAGGATTGGTGCATCGGGCACAATATTTACAACCACCCATTGCTTTATTACCTGTATTGGAAAACAATAAGGCATTTTTCCAGGAAGCCTATCAACAGTTTTTTCCCGATGTAATTCAATTCGCATCTAAACAATTGGCCATACTTTTAAATGAGTTATAAAGTAATACTGTATTATTGCCCTCCATCATTCAATTTACCTTACGGCATAATCTTTGTTCATTCAACAAAACCCTGCATCTTCGTGCTATAAAAAATTATTCATCCACACATAAAAACAAAACAGTATGAATCGGTTCATTGTTTTTTTTGCCTGCATGCTATTATCGTTACCAATTTGGGCACAACAAAAGCCCACAGATTTAGACAAAAGCCCTATGGACATGAGCTATTGGCCGGATAGTTATCCTTTATTAAAAATGAATGGCAAAGTAAAAGACCTGCCCGTTGCAAGAATTATTTTCAGTCGCCCACAAAAAAACAACCGTACCATTTTTAACGGCATCGTAAAATATGGTGAAATGTGGCGTTTAGGCGCTAATGAAGCCACTGAAATTGAATTTTTTAAGAATGTAAAAATTGGCGGAAAAGTAGTGTCCAAAGGTCGTTACACTTTATACTGCATACCAGAAGCCGATAAATGGACATTAATTGTAAATAAAGACAATTACAGTTGGGGCAACTATACTTACGATATCAAGAAAGACGTAGTTCGTACCACCATTCCAGTAGAAAAATTAAGCAGCCCTATTGAAAATTTTACCATTTACTTTGAAGATGCAAAGAATGGTGCCAATTTAATTATGGAATGGGATGATGTAAAAGCAGCATTGCCCATTACCTTAGCTCCATAAAAAAAATTTGTTTATTGAACACTTACCTCAACCCAAACAGGTTGGGGTATTTTTTTATTATCCCGATTTTAAATACGCATTCGCCAACATTTTGCATCTTTGTTAAATGGCGGCCTAATAAAAGGCATGAAGCCTGTATTTTATTATTCAAAAATGCATATTGTATGGAATTAGCTACCACTTTTATTCATGCCGGGGCAGAACCCGATCCTTCTACCGGCGCTATTATGACACCTATTTACCAAACCTCTACCTTTGTGCAGGAAGCACCCGGTGTAAACAAAGGTTTTGAATATGCCCGAAGCCAAAACCCCACTCGCTTTGCTTTAGAAAGTGCATTTGCTGCCATTGAGCAGGGCAAATATGGTCTTGCCTTTGGTAGTGGTGTTGCTGCAACCGATGCTGTTTTAAAATTATTACAACCCGGCGACGAAGTAATTGCAGCCAATGATATGTATGGAGGTACTTACCGGTTATTCACTAAAATATACCAGAAATTCGGCATTCGTTTTTTGTTTACCGATACTACTGTTCCTGAAAACGTACAGCAAGCCATTACCGATAAAACTAAATTAATATGGATAGAAACACCCACTAATCCATTAATGAACATTACCGATATTGCTGCCATTGCTTCTATTGCCAAAAAAGCAAATATTTTATTGTGTGTTGACAATACGTTTGCATCACCTTATTTACAAAACCCGCTTACTTTAGGGGCTGATATTGTAATGCACTCAGCCACCAAATATTTAAGCGGCCATAGCGATGTTATTCAGGGTTGTTTGGTCATGAATGATGAAACCCTGAGGGAACAGCTTTATTTCATCCAAAAATCATGCGGTGCCGTTCCCGGACCCATGGATTGTTTTTTGGTATTACGCGGTATAAAGACTTTACATGTACGTATGCAAAGGCATTGTGAAAACGGACAAGCTATTGCACATTTTTTACGCAATCATCCAAAAGTGGCACAGGTATATTGGTGTGGATTTGAAGACCATCAGGGTTATGCCACTGCATCGAAACAAATGCGTGGCTTTGGAGGCATGATGAGTTTTACTTTAAAAGATGATCGTATTGAAAATGCCAAACGGGTTCTTTCTTCTACCCATCTATTTTCATTGGCCGAAAGTTTAGGAGGAGTAGAAAGTTTAATCAACCATCCCGCCTCTATGACGCATGCTTCCATACCACGTGAAGAGCGCTTAAAAAACGGTTTAACCGATTCATTAATCCGTTTAAGCGTGGGTATTGAAGATGTAAAAGATTTAATAGAAGATTTAAATAAGGCTATTGGCTAATTTTTTTGGTTCATACAATAAATACAATATGCAAATTCTTATAGAAGTAATTGGATGGCTCGGTGCTTTACTGTTATTGGGCTCTTATTATATGAATATGAATGGCAAACTGGCTGCCGCATCTCCATTGTACATCTGGAGCAATATTGTGGGTGGCATTTGTTTTATCATCAATTCATCTTACCACCATGCCTTTCCATCTGTAATGGTGAATATTATTTGGATTGGCATTGCCATTGTGGCACTTATTAAAGCACAGCAACAAAAAAGGGGCACCGTTGGTAAATGATACCCCCTTCTTCAAATAAAAAAATTATTTCAACATAAAATCTTTTTCCAGCACATCTCTGGAATTACCGCCAACAAATACTTTAAAGGCGCCTGCTTCTATATGCACATTTCCTTCACCATCATAAAAAGCCAAATCTTTATCAGTTAAGGTAAAATGCAGCAATTTCTTTTCGCCGGGTTGTAAATACGCCCGTTGAAAAGCTTTTAATGCTTTAACCGGCTGTACAATAGAAGCGCTCATTTCACGAATGTATAATTGTGCAACCTCATATCCGGCTTTGTTGCCGGTATTGGCTACCTGCACTGATACCTGCAACGGACTATCCTTCTGTATAGTGTTGTTATTCAATTCCAAATTACTGTAAGCAAAATTAGTATAGCTTAAACCAAAGCCAAAAGGATACAATGGTTTATTGGGAATATCGCGGTAACGGCTCTTCCAACTCTGATCACCTGAATCGGGTAAAGGCCTACCGGTATTAAAATGATCGTAATACACCGGAATTTGCCCCACGGCATAAGGAAAGCTCATCACGGTTTTACCGGATGGATTATAATCGCCACTCAACACATCGGCAACGGCATGTCCGGTTTCTGTTCCCAGAATCCAGCAATATACAATGGCATTTACATAAGGCTGAATGGCAGTTAATACCAATGGCCTGCCTGCTGATACCAAGGCAACAACCGGCTTACCTGTTGCATGCAAAGCTTTTAACAATGCTACCTGCCCGTCTGAAATAACAGGGTTAGCCAATGAGCGGTCTTCACCGGCTAATTTTCCTGACAATCCTATATTTACTATAATTACGGCAGCATTTTTAGATGTTGCAACCGCTTCGTTGATTAATTGTTCATTGCTGCTGCCATCCGGCAAATAACCATCGCTGTAAGCTATATTGCTATGCTGATACCTTTCAGTAATGCCTTCATAAATATTTACTGCATCAGCAGCTTTTCCATTGGCAATCCAAAAATCAAACAAATCGGCTTTGCTTTTAGCATAGTAGCCAATTAATGCAATGGAAGAATGAGCAGTAGCGTCAATGGGTAATACGTTGTTTTCATTTTTCAACAATACAATTGAGGCATCGGCGGCTTTTCTGGCTTCATTGCGATGGGCTTCTGTAAATTCAGTTGCCTTTTCACGGGCTGCATCAGAAAATTTATAGGGGTCATCAAATAAACCCAATTTAAACTTATAGTATAAAACTCTGCGCACATCATCATCTACTTGTTGCATGCTGATTTTTCCTTCTTTTAATAATTCAGGTAAATAATCTACCACCACTTTCGATTCCATATCCATCATACTACCAGCGCTCAATGCTTTGTAAGCAGCATCTTTTCTATTGGCCGCATAGCCATGTGTAATCATTTCATCAAACGAGTTCCAATCGCTCACCACAATTCCTTTAAAACCCCATTTCTTTTCTAAAATATCGTGTACCAAATATTGATTACCGCTGGCAGGTACACCATCAAAAATATTAAATGCATTCATTAGGGTAGCAGCACCGGCATTTACACCTGCATGGTAAGGCGGCAGGTATTTATTCCATAATGCCACTCTTGAAACATCAACTGTATTGTATTCTCTTCCACCCTGCACTGCGCCATAAGCTGCAAAATGTTTTACACAGGCCATAATATGTTCTGCATCATTCAAATTGCCCTGTAATCCTTTTACCCTTGCTGCTGCTACTACACTGCCATAATA
The DNA here is from genome assembly GCF_019249625.1 of Hydrotalea lipotrueae. NCBI lineage: Bacteria > Pseudomonadati > Bacteroidota > Chitinophagia > Chitinophagales > Chitinophagaceae > Hydrotalea > Hydrotalea lipotrueae. The sequence goes on from NZ_JAESDL010000026.1 coordinate 8,037, forward strand.
AGGATCTTCGCCTGCTCCCTCCATCACACGCCCCCATCTGGGATCGTTACTAATATCACACATCGGTGCAAAGGTCCAATGCAAACCGGCGGCGGCAGATTCTTTTGCAGCAACAGCTGCATCTTTCTCAATTTGCGCCACATCCCAACTGCAAGCTTCTGCTAAAGGAATGGGGAAAATAGTTTTATAACCATGTATAACATCAAAAGCAAATAACAATGGAATACCCAGTCTGCTTTGTTCTACCGCAATTTTTTGCAAAGCAAGGGTTTCATTGGCGCCGGTAACATTTAAGAACGAACCTACTTTACCTTGCTTTGCCATTTCAATTTTAGCCTGTTGGCCGGGATCGTTGGCTGCCGGACCTGTAAAGATGCCGCCATTCAACTGATTCAACTGGCCGGCTTTCTCTAAGGGTGTCATCCGTTTCAACAAATCATTGATCCGGTCTTCAATGGGTGCTTTTGCATTTTTATATAAAGGCTGTTGTGCCTGTACTATTAACGCCACAAATAGCGCTACCGTTAGTATGGTTGTTTTTTTCATATGTGTATATTTATGGAATGATAGATACATTTTTATACAAACAGCCGCATCAGTACAAATAGCATTTTTTAAATAAATGAAAAATAGATTTAAATTTTTCTACAACACTTTATAAAAAGCTTTTGGCAGCTATGCCGATTGAATTAGGTTTGTGGCCTTAAAGTTACAATGCTTTCTGTGTTTACAAACTGCAATGGGTTAATTGGATAAAATAATACCTGAATTATGTCGAAAAAGTCAACATATTATTTGAAAGATTTTCTGGATAGCAAAGTGGCGATATACAACCGTCCCGATTTTATTCCAGGCGATCCCATTTCGATTCCACACAGATATACCCAAAAGCAGGATATAGAAATTGCAGGTTTGTTTGCCGCATTATTTTCATGGGGTAACCGAACCACCATTATTCAAAAATCAATAACATTGATGCAATTGATGGATGATGCCCCTTATGATTTTATCTTCAACCATCAACCCGCTGATTTAAAAAAATTAATGCAATTTCAATACCGCACATTTAATACTACCGATTTATTGTACACTATTTCATTTTTACAACAGCATTACCAACAATACCAAAGTTTAGAACCTGCTTTTAGCCAATGGGGACCAACTGTTGCAGACATGTTGAATGGATTTCATCATTATTTTTTTTCGATGGAAGATGCTCCTACCCGAACCCGAAAACACATTGCAGCACCCGAAAACAAATCGGCCTGTAAACGGCTAAATATGTATTTACGCTGGATGGTAAGGAAAGATAATATGGGCGTTGATTTTGGCATTTGGAAAGAATTGCAGCCTGCACAACTCATTTGCCCATTAGACTTGCATGTAGCCAGGGTTGCAAAAAGACTGAACATGATACACCGCAAACAAACCGACTGGTTAACCGCGATTGAGCTAACGGATTATTTACGCAATTTAGATGCCACCGATCCGGTAAAATATGATTTTGCACTCTTTGGTCTGGGTATCATTGAAAAATATTGATGTAAATTGCAGCATCTTATGCAGGAAAGTCCACAAAATATTGTTACCCGATTTTTGCAAAATAACAGCATTGCAGTTGAGCAGCATACCCCTGCCTTTCAGCAACTGCGAGATGCCATTCAATTTTTAATTGAATCTGATTTTTATGCCTTAGTGCAATTATTATACAGAATAGATGTAGATGAAAAATTATTAAGGCAAACCCTGCATGAACATCAGGAAAATGATGCTGCTGAACTGATTACCCAATTATTGATCGAACGGCAGGCTCAAAAAATTGCCTGGAGAAAAAAAATGAACCAAAACAAAAATATTAGTGAAGATGAGAAATGGTAGTTTGCAACAATGCATTGAATAAACCGGTGGCTATACAAAAACAATACACATGAAATTAATATCGTACTTACGGGATGGACAGGACCAATTGGCATTTTTAGTGCATAATTTTTTATATGATTGCGATGCAGTACATCCGGAATTACCGGGCAGTATGAATATGTTTCTGAATTACTGGGATGATATGTACCCCATTGCTCAAAAAGTAAATCAGGCTTTAACCATGGGAACCATGGGTGCCAACAATGGGGTACCGTTAGAAGGCATTCATTTATTAGCACCGATACCCTTCCCCACCAGTTGCAGAGATGGGTATGCTTTTCGTCAGCACGTGGCAGCTGCACGACGCAATAGAAATGTACCCATGATACCAGAGTTTGATCAGTATCCAATTTTTTATTTTACCAATCACCACAGCATACAAGGCCCCGGCACCATTTATTGCATGCCCGACCATTTTGAGCAATTGGATTTTGAATTAGAAGCAGCGGTTGTAATTTGCAGAAATGGAAGAAATATTGCAGCAGAAGTGGCCGATGAATATATTGGCGGTTTAATGGTGATGAATGATATGAGTGCCCGCAAACTGCAAATGGAAGAAATGCTGTTGAATCTGGGCCCTGCCAAAGGAAAAGATTTTTCTACTGTAATTGGCCCTTGTTTGGTAACCTTAGATGAATTAACCGCTTTTGAAATTCCACCCAAGCCGGGCCATACCGGTAAAAGCTGGAATTTAGGTATGAAATGCTGGGTAAATGGGGTTGAAGTGAGCAATGGCAATTTGGGTGATATGTACTGGACCTTTGCAGAAATTATAGAACGTGCCAGCTATGGCGCCAACCTGTATGCCGGCGATGTAATTGGTTCCGGCACTGTAGGCACCGGCTGTTTTTTAGAATTAAACGGAACTGGCAAACTGAACAATCCCAATTATGAACCACAATGGTTAAAAGAAGGCGATGTGGTTGAAATGGAAATTGAGCATATTGGAAAAATAAGCAATGCCATTGTAAAAGAAGACAGTAGCTTTAGTTTGTTGGCGCAAAAGAAAAATTCGAATACATCCATTTAATCACTTACCATCTGCCATTATCACAATTAGCTAAACATGTTGATAAACATTCAGGAATTATCAGGGTTAGAAAGGCAGGGTTGGTTACAGCATGCCATTGCGCCGCGGCCCATTGCTTTTGCCAGTACCATAGATACTGCGGGCAATGTAAACCTTAGCCCCTTTAGTTTTTTCAATTTATTTTCTACGAATCCTGCCATTGTTATTTTTTCTCCCACCCGAAGTGTGCGGGAAAATAAAGTAAAACATACCTTATTAAACATGCAGGAAGTACCAGAAGTAAGCATCAATATTTGTACTGAAGCCATGGTACAACAGGTTAGTTTAAGTAGTTGCAATTATCCAAAAGGGGTAGATGAATTTATGAAAGCCGGCTTCAACAAAGAAAAAGCCACTTACATACAACCGCCATTGGTAAAAGAATCGCCCATTCAAATGGAATGCAAAGTATTGGAAATAAAAAGTTTGGGCAAAGGGCCCGGTGCCGGGCAATTGGTAATAGCCGAAGTAATTTGCATGCATGTTTCTGAAAATGTTTTGAATGATGCAGGGACTATGATTGACCAACGCAAAGTGCATCACGTTGCAAGATTGGGTGGCGATTGGTATGCCGTTATCAATGAACAAAATTTATTTACGGTTGCCAAACCCAATGCACATTTAGGAATTGGAATAGATGCCCTGCCTTTAGCAATAAAAAATAGCCGTATTTTAACGGGCAACCATTTGGCACAATTGGCCAATGTAAGCAGTATTCCGGCTATTGATGCGGCTTTTGAAGATATGCAACTGAAACAGATTATACAATATTACGCCAACAGCCCTGCAGAAATGGAAGAAGAATTACACCGCTATGCCATTCAATACATTCAAAAAAACGAAATAGAAAAAGCCTGGCAAATTCTGCTAACCGGAACAGATGTTCGATATTCAGATAAAACCGAAAATACTATTTAAACACTTTACAACAATTTAACCAATAGCCCAAACATCTTCTTCATTCAATATGTTCGATAAAGTGTTTTGATTCAACAGTTTGGCTGCTTTGGCGGTTTCCATTACCTGCTGAACAATGGCATAAGTATCATGCGAAAGCGTAAGTTGTTGTTGTGGTAATCCATTCAGCCATGCCTGAACATTTTCAGCAAAATGCTCATCTATTTTTTCAATAATAGGCACATTAAAATGTTGCAGTGCTGCAGCATTACACAACTGCTCATATTGCCCTCTAATGGGCAAACACAGCAGGCGTTTACCTAAGTATAAAGTTTCGGCAGGTGTTTCAAAACCGGCACCGGTAATTACACCATGTGATTGCAACATGCTTTTGGTAAATGAAGCATTATCAATCGGAATAAAAGTAATATTCCCTTTCTGTTCTCTTTGTTTTACCAATTTTGAAAACACTTCAAACCGTATATCGGGTAGCTGACTTAAAGCATTAGCTACTACTGCATCACTATAATGAGAAAGGTATACCGTAACATGGCCTTTATCTTCCGAAATACCATTTAAAATATCGTTTTTAATAACCGGCGGATAAATAAAATGATCGTATCGTTTAAAATGCAAACCCACATAAGCGGTAGTGGGTGCATATTTTTTTAAAACCAGTTCACCGGCAACATTACGTTTAGAAGGCCGGGGGGTATTGGGCGACTTAAACGCAGCCTGATGGCCAAAATTAACACTGGAAATATTCTTGAGATAGCAGCTCAATGCAGTAATACTTTCAAAATCGTTCAGTATCACATCATAATCATCTAACGGTAGTGCATTTGCTTCTTTGTATGCACGAATTGGCGAGCAATATTGCAACATTTTTACATAATCTAATCCACCTTTATTCCCATAAAACAAACTCATGCCCTTACTGGTAAATTTTACGGGAAGATTAGCGTTTAAATGACTATTACTGCCACTTAAAAACACATCTACCTGCCCATATTGCTGTAAATAGGGCAACAACTCTACGGCCCTGCTGATATGGCCGTTACCGGTAGCTTGTATGGCGTAAAATATTTTCATGATGAATGAAATAGGTTTAAAAAGGTTTTGATAAAGCTATTTGTCCGGGTACAGTGTGAAAAGATTGCGATACGGAATGAACAAATAAGGCAATTTCATCGGTAACCACATCCGGACTTGCCAGTTTTTTATTCATATCTACCACTTTAGCGGTTTCAAATGCTTTATCATCGTAGGTATACATGTGCCAGGCATTGTTATAAAATTCTAATGCCGTTAAATGTTCAACCCAATCGCCGCTATTTAAATAGGTAACCTTTCCATTTTCATTTTCCACCACCCGCATTTGTGGTTCGTGAATATGCCCGCAAATAACATATTCATATTTTTTTTCAATAGCTATTTCGGCAGCTGTTTGTTCAAAATTGTTGATTTTAATGACTGCTTTATTTACACGGTTCATTACAGTTTTAGAAAGGCTCATTTTTTCGCGGCCCATCATCTGTAAAAAATGATTAAGCAACCTATTAAAACGAATCAGCAGGTTATAGCCGTGGCTACCCCATTTTGCCAGTAATTTGGCACTGCCTTTGGTGGTATTATCAAACACATCGCCATGAAAAATCCAGCAAAGGTGCCCATTAATTTCCATCACCATTTTATCTACCAACTGAATATTGCCTACATCAAAGTGAGTATAGCGGCGCAAAGCCTCATCATGATTGCCGGTAATATAAATAACCCTTGTGCCTTTGGTAGCTAAGCTTAGAATTTCTTTAATCACCTGCATGTGGGCAAGCGGGAAAAAACGCTTCCGAAATTGCCAAACGTCAATAATATCGCCATTTAAAATTAGAATTTGGGGTGAAATGCTTTTTAGGTAATTAACCAGTTCCTGAGCATGACAGCCGGTAGTACCCAGGTGCAAATCACTCATCACAACAACATCTACAGGTCTTCTGTTCATATCAATTGGTTTACCAAAATTCAAACAGTAGTATTACCTGAATATGAATAGAATATGAATTTATTGTTACTTTAATTTAATTTAAGTTTACTTAACCCGCTTTTTTGGTGTTGGAAAATTTGCTTTTTAACGCCGCTTTTGTTGTTACAAAATGAAGTAAAGCATTGATTTGGTATATCTTTGCCACTAAAATGCATGAATATGAAAATGTGGCGAAGCAAAATATTTTTAGGGCTTGTATTTATCATAGTGGGCACAGCAACAGCTGTAGCGCAATGTTCTATTTGTACCAAAACTGCCGAACAATTAGGAGAAGGACCTGCTAAAGGTTTGAATGCGGGAATTTTATACTTAGCAGCAACACCATTTTTAATTATCGGCTATATTGGTTACCGCTGGTTTCAATCTGAAAAAGAAAAAAACAAGTTGGATGCGCAACAAAGTGAGCAGAGCCAACTATAACGTTACTTTTGAAATTGCTGATGCGTACTATCGCAATAAGGCGGATTTTTTGTATGCTTACAATTGCACAACCATACTTCCGCATCTTCTTCGGCCGTAAATCTTAACGGTTTAAAGGGCATACCCTCAATAGTTTTATGGTGCCCATCGCAAAAAGGATTTTTTTGACTTAATCCGCAGGTACACCAGGCATAGGTTTTCCCTTTTTCAACCATTACTGCAGTTGGTTCTGCTTTAAAAACATGTGGTTCTTGCATGAAAATAATTTAATTTAGAAATTATAGTGAGCAAAGTAAACAAAAATGGTACTACAAAAGTTTTCCATCAAAATAAATTAGTTCTACAATATATGTGCTTTGCCCGTGCCGTTTATCAATAGAATGTTAGCTTTGTATACTTTAATTAAGCCCATGAGCCAACAAATAGACATTCATTTTTACCCAAAGCAAAAAAATATTCAAAAAGCATATTTTTCTATACTGATACCCAGTTGGAATAATTTAGAATATTTGCAATTGTGCATTGAAAGTATTCGACAAAACTCTGCATATCCACATCAAATTATTGTGTTTGTGAATGACGGAAAAGATGGAACATTAGCGTGGGTGCAAGCACAACAGGACATTGATTTTCTGCACAGCGCAAACAATGTTGGTGTTTGCTATGCGCTAAATGCCTGCAGGAAACTGGTAGCAACTGAATACATACTTTACATGAATGATGATATGTATGTTTGTCCCAACTGGGATCAGTACTTATGGGAAGAAATACAATCCATTGGCCATCCTTATTTTTTTATTTCTGCTACTGCTATTGAACCAATAGCCTCCAGTAAATGTGCTATTGAACATAATTTTGGAACCGACCTTGCAACATTTAAAAAAGAGGCATTACATGAACAATTTGCAAGCCTTCCTATGAACGACTGGCAAGGAGCAACCTGGCCGCCCAATATTGTACATATAAGTATATGGGACTTAGTAGGTGGTTACAGCATAGAATTTTCACCGGGTATGTATTCCGATCCTGACTTTTCCATGAAATTATGGCAAACAGGTATTCGCTATTTTAAAGGAGTCAGTAAAAGCAGGGTATACCATTTTGGCTCCCGCTCGGTAAAAAGGGTTAAGAAAAACCCCGGCTATTATACCTTCATCAGAAAATGGGGAATTACGTCCAGTACTTTATCCAAATTTTATTTAAGAAGAGGAGCGCCTTTCACAGAAGTTTTAAACGAACCGATTATACCAAAACTTATACAAATAAAAAATTATTTTAAAAAAATTGCGATTCTATTCAAACAATAAAATTGAACCTCATATTTTCAAATGAAAATAATCATAAAAATAGTCTGCAGATTTTAAATTCAGGTAAGCTACTCTGTTTGCATTAAAATCGTTATAAGTTAATTGATCTATTTCTTGTTTAGAATAATTAAACGATGATGTCTGTTGATGATGTCCTTTAGATTTTGATACAACACCAAGACCATGATCACAATCTAATACAAACACATCCAAATCTGCCCTGCAGCATTGCAAGTATAAAATTGTTTTCCATACATCACCATTCCAAGTACCGGAAAAATTTCTATTTTGCCATTCATTAAACGAGCAAGCTGCTTCAGGAGTTAAAGGATTACAATCATGCATAATAATAACGCCATTCTCATTCAACCTTTCTAAAATATGCTCAACATCTCGTGTCGAAAAAGCAAATTCATGCATACCATCTACCAACGCGATATCAATTTTTTTATCACCAAAAACACTTTTTGCATCGTTTTCAAAAAAAGCATCACTGGTTTTTTTGAAATATTTGTTGAATAAGTTAAAAGGGTTTAAAATAATTTTTCCTAAAATTCGGGCTTTGGTGAACGTAAAATCTGGATCAATTGCTATTTTAAAGAAACTTTTTATTCTAAAAAATATGTGTCCATTAAAAACGCCTATTTCTATATAATTTTTTAACTTTTTTTGTGTCATTAAAAGCTGAATAGCCAATAATCGATTCATGTTGGGTGTGTTAAGCAATGAAAGTAGCCGTTTAAAGTGAATTATGCTATTAAATTGCCTATAAAATCTCCTCCACCCATTGATACAAATTAAAACCGGGATGATGCACAAAATTAGACAAATGTGCTTTTAATTGTTGGCGTTGTATTCCTTTCATACATTTTTGCTGCAACAAGCGGTAGGCTTTATCGGCCATTAGCCATAATTTTCTTTCCGGTGTTTGTAATATAGAACTATGTGCGTTAATAGATGTAATCAATTCAGCAATGCCTGTACCGTTGGTGGCAATGGTACTGATAACAGGTGTTTTCCAACTATTATCGGTTTGTACAGGAGTTAGCATGTGTTGTAAATTTTTTACAAATAAAGCTGCTCCGGGCCTGTCGGCTTTATTCACCACAAAAATATCGGCAATCTCCATCAGTCCCGCTTTCATGGTTTGTATTTCATCACCGGCCTCGGGTACCAATACCACCACCGTTGTATTAGCCAAACCGGCAATTTCAATTTCACTTTGGCCTACACCTACTGTTTCCACAATAATATCATCAAAACGTGCCTCTTTTAAAACATCAGTCATCTCTAAAATTTTAGGATGCAATCCGCCTAAATTACCACGGCTGGCCAATGAACGAATATACACCTGTGGGTGTGCATACCATTGGTTCATGCGTATTCTATCGCCCAACAATGCCCCCAAATGAAAGGGGGAAGATGGATCAACACACAATACAGCCACTTTTCTTTCCAATGCAACCAATACCCCGATTAACGCATCCGTTAATGTACTTTTACCGGCACCAGGTGGCCCTGTAATACCAATTACTCTGGCATTGTGCTGCAATTGCAGCGATTGCATAAAACTTAAATAGCCGGGTGTTTCATTTTCAATCAAACTTAATGCCCGTGCCAGTGCTTTTATATCACCGCTTTGAATATCTTTCCGTAAATTTTCCCACATAGAACCCTGTTGACGTGCGTAAAATTACTGTATACCTGTATTGATATGTTTAAAAAAACAACAAATCGCAATTTTTTATGGCAACAGCCCACCATACATTGTCTGCTTACAGGGCTATTTGTACTCATGCTATTGGGTTTATTATTCAGCAGGGCAGTGCTCTCTATAAGCATGGCAGTGTGGCTCATTACTCTCATAGCTTTTAAATTACAACATCCATTTCCCAAAGAAAAACACCCATTATTGTATTGGTCGCTAATACCTTTGGTCTTGTTTGTAGTAGGAGCCTGGCAACTTCCTTTTCAAAAAGATACTTACGATTTTTTGTTAAACCTATGTACCTATCCCATTGCTTTTTTTGCTGTACACTTGTTATATGCTTCTATTGATGGAAATAAAATAATTCGTATTTGGATTGTTGTTGCATTTTTGAGTAGTATTTACCCATTGAGTTGGTATGCCACACATTTTCAGGAGGCAGTTATCAAATACGGCAGCGGACAATCCATGCCTGTTTGGATGGATCATGATCATATTCGTTACAGTATTTTTTTATGCAGTGCTTTTGCTCTGCTTCTATTTCATTATCCTTTTTCAAATAATTTCCGCTTATCTGTTGTAGTGGCTACATTTTTATTGATTGTTTTTTTATCGGTAAGAACTGCCTGGGTAATATTGGCCATTATGCTACTGTTTATTCCATTTTTAAAAATAATACCTTACCATAAATGGTTAACCGTTGGTATCATAGCAATAGCCTGTTGCAGTTATTTTATTCTCCCTACAGTACAAAAAAAAATAGCTTATACCCTATATGACTGGCAACAATTTAAGCCTTCTGTTTTTAACAGCAACTATTCAGATGGTGCCCGGCGTAATTTAAATTATATAGCTTTTGAGGCCATACAACATAAATCTTATAACGTTGGATGGGCAGGTGTTGCACCAATCATGCAGCAATATGGAAAAAAATATTTTCCGCAACAACCCCTGCAATTTGGATGGCCTTTTAACCAATGGTTATTTTGGTTATTGGGAAGTGGGTGGTTGGGTGTATTGGCCTGGACTATTTGGTTGTTATACCCCATAATTTGGGGATGGCAACAGCAACAATTAGGCGTAATAGCCTGGAGTATGGCCATTATGGCATCCTGCCTGGTAGAAAGCAATTTAAATTTTCAGTTTGGTGTTTTTTTACATGCGTGGCCACTGGCCCTAATGGCCTTCAACCATCAGGATAATAAACGGTAATTCCTGAAATCGAACGGACGAATACCGGTTAATTTTTCGAAATGGTACAACAATCTATCTTTAAACGAAAAACGTTTTTTGTTAATATTTAAATTTATTTGCCAGTTTTTAGCGGCAATACGTTGCTGCATTACAGCCGGATGTGTACCGGTAAATTTTTCAATAGAATCATACTCCTCAAAATTATACACCTGTTGTGGCGAGTTGGCAATAGCCTGAATAGAGGCATGATTCCAATAAGCAGCCATATTTTTATTTTTACGCATCATTTGTTCGGGGCTTTTTACCCAACCATAATGATATACATAAGCATTGGCAGGCTTTACCCATAATTTCTCGGTACCAATTCTAAAACCCTGCGCATCTTTGTAGGCAGTAATTCTTTTATCGTTGCGTATAATGCGTACTTCATGATCGTACCAGGTGCGGCTATCGCCCACATAATCATAAGTTCCATAAAAATGCAGGTATTGAAACAATAAACCTTCTACTTTAATATTGTATTGATGTTCCTTGCAGGCTGCCAAAATAGCTGCATGGTATTTTTCATGCACACATTCATCGGCCTGAATATAAAATGCCCAGGTGCTTTCCGGATCTATTAGTTGAAATGCTTTATTGGTTTCAACTGCCAACACAGTTCCGCCGGCACGTAGCGTTTTATCCCAAACAGAATGATGAATTTTGATTTTAGGATCGGGTATTGATTCAATTAAACGCAACGTATCATCCTCACAATCGCCCACTAATACTATCATTTCATTTACCACCGGCAAAATAGAGGTAATGGCTTCCACAATGGGATAATCGTTGATAATGGCATTTTTAATAATGGTAAACCCAGATATTTTCATAAATACATGCAACTTGAAATGAATAAAATAAAACAACTTTTAATGAACACCGGTATTCACAATTTCAAAATTGATTACAAAGAACCGAAAAAAATCATTAACCATTACTTTTGACAAATGAGTGCGTCTATCAATTATTTTCTCAATTTTACAAAATGACCAATTTTATTCCCATTTTCCCTTTAAACATAGTTGTTTATCCGGATGAAATACTGCATTTAAAAATTTTTGAACCGCGTTACAAACAACTGATAACAGAATGTTATGCAGACAATAAACCATTTGGTATACCTGTTGTAGCTGATAACAAAATTACCGACTCTGGTACCTTGGTTGAAATAAAAGAAATTGTAGCGGTATATGAGGATGGTAAAATGGACATTGTTACCAAAGGCGTTGCTGTATTCAAAATTCTGGAATTTATTCAACAAGTACCCGACAAATTGTATAGTGGCGCCATAGTTACCTATCCAACCAACCAAATTACGCCAATGTACACCTATTTAAAACCCGTACTCAGCAATATTCGTGAACTATTTAAACAATTACAGGTAACCAAAGATTTTAAAAAGAAAGAAGAAGAACTACTGAGTTATGATGTTGCCCATCATGTTGGGCTTACACATGAGCAGGAAATAACCTTACTCTGCCTGTTTAAAGAATTGGAACGCATTGAATTTTTACGCAGGCATTTATTGCAAATTTTACCTTTGGTACAGAGCATGGAATTATTAAAAGAAAAAATAAAATTAAACGGCCATTTTAAAGAACTGAAAGGATTTAATTTTTAACCACTAAACCCATTACATATGTCGGTTATACTCTGCTTAGATTTTGGCAATACCCGTTTAAAAGGCGCTATTTTTATAAATGATACTTTAACAACTGTTGTTCCATTAGCCGATGACAGTGTACCAACGATACTACATTTACTGGATACTTATCAGCCTTCACATAGCATTTTATCCTCAGTTATTCAACATAATACCGCTATTAACGATTTGCTTAGCCACTACACCAAATTTCATTTATTAAATCACGAAAGTAAATTGCCTATTTCCACCCCTATAGGCAAACCTGCTACCATTGGTGCCGACCGGCTGGCTATTTGCAGTGCAGCCGTTCATTTATTTCCACAACAACACAATTTAGCAATAGGCTTGGGTACCTGTGTTACGTACAATTATATTAACCCGTTCAATGAGTTTTTAGGTGGCGCCATTTCACCTGGTATGCACATGCGCTTTAAAGCCATGCATGAACAAACAGCCAAATTACCGTTAGTACAAGCCGACAGTAATTTCCCGTTGATTGGGTATGATACCAGAACTAATTTATTAAGTGGCGTACTGATGGGTTTGGCAAAAGAAATTGATGGTATGATTGATGCCTACAGCGAAAAATTTTCTAATTTAAAAGTGAGCATGACAGGTGGAGATATGAATTTTTTTAAAAGCTATTTAAAAAATCCGGTGTATACCGATGAAGATTTGTTATTTAAAGGTTTATTCTACATTAACCGTTTAAATAATCCTTAGATATGGGCATCAAATTGTAATTTTGCCATTCATTTATGCAGGGAGGTGCACTATGTTTTACATCAAAAAATGGTTTACTATTTTATTCATTAGCTCATTGGCCATTTCCTGCGAAAATGATATTCATGAAGTAGAAAATTTAGGAAAAAAAAAATTAGGGGTTGAAGAAGGTACGGGTATTGTAAGCCAGTTTAGCCAGGCAGGCCGCATTAAAGCTGTTTTAAAGGCCCCCTACATGCTGCGCTATCAATATGATACTGTAAAAATTGAATTTCCCCGAACACTACATGTAGATTTTTATGATAGCACCGCAAAAATTGACAGTCGTTTATTTGCCCGATTTGGTTCTTATTTAGAAAATGAAAATAAAGTGTTGTTGCGTGATAGTGTCATTGTTTTTAATGTTAAAGGCGATACCTTGTTTACCAATGAATTGTTTTGGGATCAGTTAAAAGGAACCTATTATACTGATAAACCGGTAATTATCAGTCAAACCAACCCCATTCGTCAAAAATTATACGGTACAGGTTTTTCTTCCAATCAGGATCTTACCAATATAAAAGTGTACAAAGTAGGTTATGGCAATGCCGGGCAAAGCAGTTTTTTAAATGTACCGGATAGTTCTTTATAATTAAAGATTCAATCACCATAAAAACGTAATATATGGAATACAGAAAAATGGGCCGCACCGGCTTACAATTAAGTGTTTTAAGCTTTGGCAGTTGGGTTACTTTTCACAAACAAATTAATGATGGCATTGCCGATGAGCTAATGGGTGTAGCTTACGACAATGGCATTAATTTCTTTGACAATGCAGAAGCCTATGCATTGGGCGAAAGTGAAAAAATGATGGGCAGGGTGCTAAAAAATAAAGGATGGGACAGAACATCTTACATCCTATCATCTAAAGCGTTTTTTGGATGGCGTGGTAAAAACAACAAACCCAACCAAACCGGTTTAAGCAGAAAACATTTAACCGAAGCTTGCCATGAAGCATTGCACCGACTGCAAACAGATTATCTCGATTTATATTTCTGTCACCGCCCCGATAAAACTACTCCTATTGAAGAGGTAGTATTAACCATGAATACTCTTATTAACCAGGGCAAAGTTTTATACTGGGGTACCAGTGAATGGAGTGGGGTTGAAATTATGGAAGCCCATCGAATAGCACGTGATTACCGCCTCATTGGCCCTTCCATGGAGCAACCTCAGTACAATTTATTTGAAAGAAATAAATTAGAAAACGAATATCTTGAAATCTTTAAAAATGTAGGTTTGGGTACTACTATCTGGAGCCCATTGGCTGCAGGCTTATTAACCGGTAAATACAACAATGGCATACCCGAAGGCAGCCGCTTAAGCATTGAAGGTTTTGAATGGTTAAAAGACCGATTAATGGTTACTGAAAAAATAGAAAGAGTAAAGCAACTCACCGCATTTGCTACAGAATTAGGCGTTTCAGTAGCTGCACTCAGTATTGCATGGACCATTAAAAATCCGCATGTAACCACAGCTATTTTAGGTGCCACCAAAACCGAACAATTAACAGACAATTTAAAAGCATTGGACGTATTGCCTTTGTTAACAAATGAGGTAATGGAAAAAATTGACAACATTATGCAAACCAAACCTGTTGTTCCTGAATTCTAATCATTCCTTTTATAATAGACAGAGGCTGCTTCATTATTGAAACAGCCTCTTTTCATGTAAGGGATTGCCATTCAGCAATTTATCCAAACAGTGAATGTTTAACTCATTTTAGCATCTTCTGCCATTCTGTGATACGAATTTTTACTGGCTTCCACTAATTTTAAAATTCTTTCCCTTACGTCATCACGCAAACCGCTGGTTTCATTTTCAAGCACGGCTTTTAATTCATCCAATTCGTTATTCGCCTGTCCGCGTAAATGCCGAAGTTTTCGTTTCATATCATCTGCAGTATCTGCAATTTTTTTACGGGTATCACTGCCCTTGGCGGGAGCAGTTAATAACCCAATGGCAACACCAGCCACTAACCCGGATAAAACGCCAATTAAAAATTTTTGTGCACTCATAAACTATATTTTTATTGTGAAGAAATCATTTTTAGTAGCTATACAAGTTACCAACAGATGGCCTAAAAAGAAAGTTAAACAACAAATAATTAATATATTTTAACACTACATACTTTTAAATTTTAACATTCCATACCACCAAATAATGAGCGGATAATTACTACACACAAAAAGTTTACCGAATATTTTATACAATAGTTCTGAATTGCGCTTATTTTTGAATACATGCTACCCATCGCAAAAAAAATATAGAACATGTACCCATTGCTTCCCCTGGCGTTTGGAAGTATGCGCTACAATTTTTAGGGTGGTTTATTTTACTGGGGTACAAAAATGATATGGAGACTTACTACACCCTATCATTATTTCAATTAATTATATTCAACTGAATAGAACTGTTGTTTTAGAAAGTAGCAGAAAAATTTTAGAAGCTTCGGGATATTATATATACAGTCCGCAGCCGGATGTGTTAACCATTAGCGGTGAATATGGCATTATTTTAAATTACTCCTATTTTGGTTTTGCGGTTATCAGTTTTTGGCTGGCATTTGTTATTACGCATCATGGCCGTTGATAGTTTAAAATAATTTGGGCTATAACTTAGTTTGGCTATCATCATTGCCTGCAATATTGCACGGGTTTGTTTGGTTTTATTATCGGGTTTAGAGCATTGGTCATTGCCATTTGGATTGGAGCACCATACCTGGTTTAATATAGTGACCTATGCTGCTATTATAGTGCTTGCTGTTTTTTACAATTATCTCGTTACTAAAAACAGTGTTCAATAACAATCAGTTGCAGAAAAGAAATTGGAATAAATATCAATAACCCATCTAAAAAAATGCATAAAAAAAGCGGTAAAATTTCACATTCTTTTACCGCTTTTTTACTAAAGTATACCACCTGTTATTTTATGCAAATTTAAATGCTTTCATATAAGCAGCATCTGCTTTAGCACTCAATAAAGGCGTGGTACCGGTAAAGGCTTCCTGCTCAACAATATAATATTTCATACCATTTTCTCTGGCTGTTTTTAAAATAGCAGGATAATCAATAGTACCCTTGCCTAGAATGCAGGATTCGTGGCCACCATTTGCAGTTTTTGCCAAATCTTTTACATGGCATAAACGGAACCGATGACTGTATTTTTTAAGCCACTCCTGCGAATTTTCGCCGGCAGCTACTACCCAGTAAATATCCATTTCAAAATCTACCAAGTGTGGATCTGTTTCATCCATCATAACAACCTGAGGCACTTGTCCATCTACAGGTTTAAACGAATAATCGTGATTATGATAGGCAAACCTAATTCCGTTTTTCTTACAAATTTCACCGCATTGATTAAACTGCTCTGCTATTTTTTTAAAGCTGTCAATATCTTTTTGTGGTCCTTTGTAAGGGCAAATTAAATAGTCCATACCAATTTCGGCAGCTTCAGCAGCTTTTTGCTCAAAGTTGGTATTGATATCGCAATGCGAGGAAATAATTTTTGTACCCACGCTGTCGCAATATTTTTTGAATTCTTTATTTGTCATTCCCCAAAATATGCCCATTTTTCCTTCAAAACTTTCTAATTGCTTATAGCCATAAGATGCCACAGCTTTGAGTGTTTGTTTAGGATCTTTGGCTAAATCTTCTTTTACTGTCCATAATTGCAACCCAAATTTAGAAAGATCGCCTTCAGTATGGTTGGAAACATCGGTTAATATATTAGTGGCCATTTTTTTTACAGGGGCTGCCAATGCCAGCGCAGAAAGGCCGCCCATTTTTAAAAAATTTCTACGATTGGTTGACATGTTGTTTTTTTTAAAGGTAATTGATGGTATAATATTTCATTAAAACAATGTTGGATAAATGCACCATCTACTAAGTAGCCCAGGCTTTATCGCCTTTTTTATAAGGCATACAACCATCATAATGACCGGGCACTGCCACATAGCGCAAAGCTTGGGTAGCACCGGGTTTAGAAGTAAAATACCCGAATAGGGTAAGCTGCTTCATCATTGTAAAATAATGGTTGGGCGACAAAGCAATGGTTTTGTTTCTTTCCTTTGCTGCTTCCTCTTTTAATTTCGCTTCTTTTTCATTTTTTTCTTTCTGATAGGCTTTTGCTTCAGCATCAATTTTTTCTAACAACGCAGTTCTTTGCTGCGGTGTTGCCTGCATAAAGCCGATACCGTTCTCTTTTTTGCAGAATTCATTTAATTGGCTGATGCCTTCCATGAATACTTTTTGATCGGGTTCCGTGTAGCAGTCAGTCACCATCACTTTCATAAAATTACCAATTCCGGCTGCTTTTGCTCCGGGAGAAGAAGTAGTTGGAATAATGGTTTCACCTACTTCATCTAAGAAAGCAATATCATCCGGTTTAAAGGCTACCACACCGGATTTTTCATTTTTGCAGCCGCTGAGTAAAAACTCACCACCAACCATTACACTGCCGGTAGCCAGTGCAACCATTTTTAAAAGTTCTCTTCTATCCATAGCTTGTATTTTAAAAGTTTAATTATATATTGTTTTTTTTCAATTGTTCAACTGCATAATTGGCCGCCCGTGCAGTAATGGCCATATAAGTTAATGAAGGGTTTTGCGTACTGGTGCTTACCATACAAGCCCCATCAGTAACAAATACATTTTTACAATGATGCATTTGATTCCATTCATTTAGCAAAGCAGTTTTGGGGTCTTTACCCATTCTTACGCCACCCATTTCATGAATATCTAAGCCGGGGGCTTGTTTGCTGTCGTGTGTTTGTATATTGGTACAACCGGCAGCTGCCAACATTTCACTACCCTGAGTTAGAAAATCTTTCAATAATTTTTCATCATTGTCATCATAGGCAACCGAAGTAATTAATTGTGGAATGCCCCATTCATCTTTTTCAGTAGTACTTAAACGTACGTGATTGGTTTCTTTGGGAATGGTTTCACCCTGCATCATCATGCTTACATACCAGTTACCGGCTTCGGTAATGGCATCTTTGAATGCAGCGCCGATACCATCGGCTGAAGCCCTTGCCCGGCCTGCACTGTAGTGCACCATATAGCCTCTTAAAAAATCAGTTTCCTGATGGTATACATTTCTAAAATTAGGCATCATGGCTTGTGTTGGCCTGCGCCCATAATAATATTTATCCTGCGGTCCATCAAACGAAGCTGTAACGTGCCCTCTGTAATTGTGAAAGGCAATAAATTTGCCCAGCAATCCACTATCGTTACCCAATCCATTTGGAAAACGATTGGAAACAGAATTCAATAAAATTAAATTGGTATTGATGGTAGATGCATTTACAAAAATAATTTTGGCATAATATTCCGTTGCTTCTTTTGTAACAGCATTAATTACTCTAACGCCGGTGGCTTTCTGTAGTTTTTCATCATAAATAATAGAGTGAACAACACTTTCGGGCACTAATGTAAGATTACCTGTTTTTTGTGCCCAGGGAATGGTACTAGCATTTGAACTGAAATAACCGCCAAACGGACAACCACGTTCACACAAACTACGGGCCTGGCATTGCGTACGCCCCTGTTCCACATGAATGGGATTGGGTTTGGTTAAATGCGCACACCTGCCTTGCACTACATAGCGATTTTTATATTGCTGCATAATGCGCTGTTGAATGGTTTTCTCCACACAGTTCAAATCCCAGGGTGGCAAAAACTCTCCATCCGGCAATGTTTCCAGCCCATCTTTATTACCACTGATACCGGCAAATTTTTCTACATGCGAATACCATGGCGCAATTTCATTATAAGTAAAAGGCCAGGGAACGGCAAAAGCATCCCGCTCCGGACCTTCAAAATCGAATCGGCTCCAACGTTGGGTTTGCCTTGCCCACAATAAACTTTTTCCACCTACCTGATACCCTCTAATCCAATCAAATGGTTTTTCCTGAACATAAGGATGTTCGGTATCTTTTACAAAAAAATGTTGCGAAGCTTCCCCAAATGCATAACAGCGGGCAACTACCGGATTTTCAGTGGTTACATTTAAAGGCATGCGACCCCGGTGCGTAAAATCCCATGGATTTAATGTAGCGGTGGGATAATCTTTAATATGTACCACATCTCTACCTCTTTCTAACAAAAGTGTTTTCAATCCTTTTTCTGTTAATTCTTTAGCAGCCCATCCACCACTAATACCAGAGCCAATTACAATAGCATCGTAGGTATTGTTTTGTTTACCTGTTGTATTCAAATGAATATTTGATGTATCCTGTGGCATATTTTATTTTTTTGTTACCGGCTATTAATACTTTGTGCAACACCGGTTGTGTCACTCACTTGTACGTTCTTATCATTATTCAGCACCATTCATTCCCGAATTTAAATATTGTTTTTTTTAAGTTCATTTACAGCAAAATCAACAGCCCTTGCCGTAAAGGCCATATACGTTAGCGATGGATTAACACAGGCAGAAGAAACCATGAAAGAACCATCGGTAACAAATACGTTTTTGGCATCCCAAACCTGATTGTATTTATTTAATACTGAAGTTTTAGGATCGTTACCCATACGGGCAGTACCCATTTCATGTATACCGTGGCCCATGGCATGGCCATTGTCCCAGGTAGTTACCTGCGTAGCACCTACTGCTGTTAACATTTGTGCCATTTCGTTTACCATATCTTTTCGCATGGCTTTTTCATTGTCTTTAATTTCAGCATCCATTGCTAAAACAGGTAAACCCCATTTGTCTTTTTTGTTGGGATCTAAGGTTATTTTATTTTCATGATAGGGTAAAATTTCACCAAAAGCAGTAGCGCCAATAGTCCAGGTACCCGGTTGTGTTAATGCCTCTTTAAAATTGGCACCGATGTTTAATTCAGCCACTTCCCGGCTCCAGCCTTCGCGGCTGGCACCACCCTGGTATCCAAAACCACGCAGGTAGTTTCGTTTGTCATTAAACAAATTTGCAAAACGGGGAATATAGAAACCGGTAGGCCTTCTGCCCCCATCATAATAAACATCTTCAAATCCCGGCATAACACCCGATGCGCCGCAGTTGTAATGATGATCCATGATATTATGCCCTAATTCGCCACTACTACTACCTAAGCCATCGGGCCAGATATCGGCTGCAGAATTCATTAATACCCAGGCAGAATTTAAGGCAGATGCATTGAGAAACACAATTTTTGCATAATAGGTATAGGTTTGATTGGTTTCGGCATCTAATACTTCTACACCGGTGGCTTTTTGGGTATTTTTATCGTAAATAATCCGGGTAACAATACTAAAAGGGCGTACCGTTAGTTTGCCGGTTGCCATAGCTGCCGGAAGAGTAGATGATTGTGTACTAAAGTATCCGCCAAAAGGGCATCCTTCCCAACAACGATTTCTAAACTGGCAATTGGTGCGGCTTTGAATAGGCTTTGTAATATTGGCCACCCTGCCTATAAATAAATGGCGTTGATTGTTGTATTGTTTTTTTAAACGGGCAGCCACTTCTTTTTCTACACAGTTTAGCGGTATAGGAGGTAAATATTGCCCATCGGGTAATTGCTGAAGCCCTTCCAAAGAACCACTGATGCCGGTAAATTTTTCAACATAATCGTACCAGGGTGCAATTTCTTTGTAACGAACCGGCCAGTCAATCGCAATCCCGTCTTTGGCATTGGCTTCAAAATCAAAATCACTCCAGCGATAGCTTTGGCGGCCCCACAATATGGAGCGACCACCTAACTGGTAAGAACGCCACCAGGTAAATGGTTTTATTTCGGTATAGGGGCAATCCTGTTCATTGGCCCAATAATCCATCACTGCTTCATTAGCTGCCCATCCGCGATGTATAACGGGGTAGGCGTTACGTTGTGCTTCGGTGGTCCTTCCGCGATGCGGAAAATCCCAGGGATCCCATTGCGCAGTTTTATAATCTTTAATATGCTCAAAATTGCGGCCACGTTCCAGCATAATGATTTTCAATCCTTTTTCAGTTAACTCTTTAGCAGCCCATCCACCACTAATACCTGAGCCAATTACAATGGCATCATATGTATTGGCCTCTGTTGCTTTTGTTGCGATATTGGGTTGATTGCCCGGCATGTGATAACTGTTTAAAAAGTTGAAAAATATAACTTCAACAGATTATTAAATATTTCCTTTTTTCAATTCTTCTACTGCATAATTGGCAGCACGAGCTGTAAATGCCATGTACGACAAAGAAGGATTTACGCAAGCTGCAGATACCATAAAAGAACCATCGGTAACAAATACATTTTTCGCATCCCAAACCTGGTTGTATTTGTTCAACACAGAAGTTTTAGGATCGTTACCCATACGGGCGGTACCCATTTCATGGATGCCTCTTCCGGGTGTGCCATCACCATCCCAGCCCTGTACATTTTTAACGCCGGCAGCTTCTAACATTTCAACTGCATCATTCAGCATGTCTTTACGCATCTTCAATTCATTCTCTTTCAATTCGCAATCAATAGCCAATACCGGTAAACCCCATTTATCTTTTTTATTTTTATCTAATGTTACTTTGTTTTCATGGTAAGGTAAAATTTCACCGAAGCCACCCATGCCCATTGTCCATGTACCGGGTTCAGTTAATGCCTCTTTAAAAGCAGCACCAATACTTAATTCCGGAATATTACGGCTCCAGCCTTCACGGCTTCCGCCGCCCTGGTAACCAAAACCTCTTAAATAATCACGTTTATCACCAAATAAATTTCTGTAACGAGGTATGTAAATGCCATTGGCTCTTCGGCCATAGATGTATTTATCTTCATACCCTTCTACAATACCCGATGCACCTACGCCTAAATGGTGATCCATTAAATTATGACCCAGTTCTCCACTACTGCTACCCAAACCATCGGGCCAAATATCGGTTGCAGAATTCATGAGTACCCAGGCGCTGTTTAAGGTAGAGGCATTCAGAAATACAATTTTAGATTTATATTCATAGGTTTGATTGTTCACTGCATCTAATACTTCAACACCGGTGGCTTTTTTGGTATCTTTATCGTATAGAATTTTTGTAACAATACTCCAGGGTCTTAATGTGAGGTTGCCTGTTTTTTGCGCAGCCGGCAAGGTGGCCGACTGTGTACTGAAATAGGCGCCGAATGGGCATCCCAGCCAGCATTTGTTTCTGTATTGGCAATTGGTTCTGCCTTCATGTGGCACGGTAATATTGGCCGTGCGCCCAATAATCATATTACGAGCACCTTTGTAATGGTCTTTAATGCGGGCAGCAACATCTTTTTCTACACAGGTCATTTCCATGGGGGGCATAAATTCCCCATCCGGCAACTGCGCAAGACCGTCTCTGTTGCCACTAATGCCTGCAAATTTTTCAACATAATCATACCAGGGGGCAATTTCTTTATAACGCACCGGCCAGTCAATCGCAATCCCATCTTTGGCATTGGCTTCATAATCAAAATCGCTCCAGCGATAGCTTTGTCGGCCCCACAATAAGGAACGACCGCCTACATGATAGCCTCTGAACCAGTCAAAACGCTTCACTTCTGTATAGGGTGATTCCTGTTCATTTACCCACCAGTCAACATTAAATTCATTCAGTACATAATCGCGTTTTAAAACAGGATGATCTTTAATCATTTGCTGAGTAGGCCTTCCCCGGTGCGGAAACTCCCAGGGATCTTTATTAGCGTTTACATAATCTTTAATGTGCTCAATGTTTTTGCCACGTTCCAACATCAACACTTTTAAACCTTTTTCGGTTAATTCTTTAGCAGCCCATCCGCCACTAATACCCGATCCGATTACAATTGCATCAAAATAATTGTCAGCCATAATAAAATGTATAAATTATAATGTGAAAAATCAATATTATTTGTCCAAATTCATTTATTGCTAAAGCTATTCTTTTTCTGCGCCCTATGTGAACCGTTGTTCCTTTTTACCAATATTTTAATGCAAACGTTTACACATCGCAAATAACAACGGCTTTTTTTAGTGATTCAATTTTATCATTACCGGTAGGTATAAACTCCTGTGCCACAAAATCGTTAAAGCCTGTGGCAACAATGGCTTTCATAATAGCCGGATAATACAATTCCTGTGTGTCATTAATTTCGTGCCTGCCCGGAACACCGCCGGTATGGTAGTGTGCAATGTAGGGATGATACTCCTGAATGGTTCTTATCACATCGCCTTCATCTATCTGCATGTGATAGATATCGTACAGCAATTTAAAATTAGGAGAACCTATTCTTTTACACAATTCTACCCCCCATTTGGTGTGGTCGCACATATAATCCTTATGATCTATTTTGCTGTTCAGCAATTCCATTACAATGGTTACATTGTTTTTCTCTGCATCGCCCATAATTTGTTTCAAACCCTGTACACAATTGTTCCAGCCTGTTTCATCATCCATACCTCTTCTGCTACCACTAAAACAAATTAAATTTTTATATCCAGCTTTAGCAACCAGTGCAATATGTTCTTTATAACGGGAAATTAAAGCTGCATGAAATTTAGTATCGGCCCATCCATCGGTAAGGTTAAGTTCTGCGCCATTACACATAGAAGAAGTAAGGCCATACTTTTTTAAAACCGGCCAATCGGCAGGCCCCACCAAATCAATGCCTTTAATACCAATTTGTTTGGCAGTAGTACACAAAGTATCTAAAGGCAAGTATTGATACGTCCACCTGCACACGGCATGATTGATATTGCCTTTTAATGATGAGGAAGCAATATCAAAAGCAGTATTTGATTTCATTTGTAATAAAAAAGGAGCAGCGGCAACAGTTGCCGTTCCGGTAAATAATGTTTGAATTGCTTTGCGCCTGTTATACATGCTGCTATTTTAAGGGATAAGGAAAAAATGAGAAGTGCTACTATGATTGTGCGACGATCATTGTTTTATTTTTTTGATTTTTTTTATAGAAAAACAATGTGGTAAATGCCACAATTAAAATAACAGGAATTACAAAAGTAGTATTAATAATAGCCGGGCCTGCTGCTTTTTTGGCTTCAATTAACTGATTGGCCATATCTGAACCGGGAGGCGCTTCCATAAACGCTTTAATATCGGCATTTACCGGTAATTGCGCAGCCAGTAGATTGTCGTAATGGCTACCCATAAAAATGGTATATATCGAAACGGCAAACATACCTGCACCGCCCATTAAATTAATACCAACAGCACCGGTTTCAGGCAGGTTTTCAGAAACAAAACCCAACATGGTTGGCCAAAAATAACACACCCCCAAACCAAATACCAATGCACCTATAAACAATAAATTACCGGTTGTATGTCCCAGTATATACAAACCCAAGGCCGAAAATATGGCCGAGAATAATAGCACACCTGCAGGTGACAACCGATGCACCACAGGGCCGGCAAAACCACGGCCCACCACCATCACACCAGTTTCAATGGTTAAGAGCAAAATAGCGTTATCACTTACATTTTTTAATAATACGTCAATCCATTGTCCAGTAAATAGTTCAGTAATAGCTGTACCAAACATTAAAATAATCATAATAATGAATAAAGGGTTCAATAAAGAGCGGTACATTTTTGCAGTACTAACTCCTTTTGCCACCCGTTCAGTTACAGGGAATTGCAATTTGCTGAATAAGTAACCATATATTAATGTAGGTACAATCATTAAGCCCACTTGAATTTGCCAGCCAATACCTATTTTATTTAATAAAAAAACCAGTAAAGTACCAATTACGATACCCCCTGGAAACCACAAATGAAAGTGGTTGAGTTTGGTAGTTTTATTATCAGGGTATAACGAAGTAATTAATGGATTACATGCCGCCTCTACAGTTCCATTGGCAAGGCCAATTAACAAAGTAGAAATAAATAAAGCAGCATAAGGGCTACCAAATTTCCCTGCATAAATGGTTAAAATAATACCTGCTAAATGAAATACAAATGCAAGAATTAATAAACGCTTCATGCCAATAACATCTACCACAATGCCGCCAAAAATAATGGCCAGTGGGAAACCCCAGAATGCAGTAGCAGCAATAGCGCCCAACTCGGCTTTATTGAGTTGAAACTGGGTCCCCAGAGTATCTAAAATACCCGCTCGAATACCAAAGGAAAGAGATGTTACCAATAAGGCTAAACAACTGGCAACAAATAATTTGTTTTTTTGAATGTTGGCTTGCATAATCAATCGTTAGGTATAAATCGTTTGAAGGTTAAATGTAAAAGTAATTTTTTAACCAGCAGCATTTGTAATGGATTTTGATAAAAATCAATTCTTTTTTAACCCTTTGTAAATGTGTTTTTTTATAGTACACAAAGCTTACATTTGATTGCAGTTGAAATGAATGTTTGCCAAAACAAATTTCATTTATCCAAGCAGCCCTATTGCATTGCCTGTTGTTTCCAGTTATCTTTTTGTAGAATAACAACGTGAATATCCGGCCAATATGGCTCATTTTTTACAGCAAAAAAATAAAGAAATCATGAAAAGAAAATTACGAATGGGTATGATTGGTGGCGGAAAAGATGCTTTTATTGGCGCCATCCACCGTATAGCAGCCAATATGGATGGATTGATTGAACTGAGCTGCGGTGCATTGAGCATTCATCCGCAAACAGCAATTGAATCGGGGGAAATGCTTTTTTTGCCCAAAGAAAGAACCTATTTAACCTACGAAGAAATGCTGCAGGCCGAAAGCAAAATGCCTGCCAATGAACGAATAGATTTTGTTACCATTGTTACCCCCAACTTTGCACATTTTGCACCCGCCATGATGGCATTGGATCTAGGCTTTCATGTAGTAATTGAAAAACCCATTACTTTTTCGTTAGATGAAGCCAAGCAACTGAAAGAAAAACTGGCTACAACGGGATTGCATTTGTGTTTAACACATACATACTCAGGTTATCCCATGGTGAAGCAGGCAAAAGCCATGATTCAGGCAAATACTTTAGGTAAAATCAGAAAGGTTTGGGTAGAATATCCGCAGGGATGGCTTAGCAAATTATCTGAACGCGAAGGCAATGCACAAGCAGCCTGGCGCACCGATCCTAAAAAGAGCGGTAAAAGTGGTGCCATGGGCGATATTGGAACCCATGCTGCCCATTTAGCAGAATACATTACCGGCTTAAAAATTACACATTTGTGTGCCGATTTGAATGTAATGGTAGAAGGCAGGGCATTAGATGATGATGGTAATGTATTATTGAAATTTAACAACGGTGCAGCAGGAGTTTTAATGGCATCGCAAGTAGCTGCAGGCGAAGAAAATGCACTGAAAATAAGGGTTTATGGTGAAAAAGGAGGCATTGAATGGGCACAACAGGAACCCAATACCTTAATGGTAAAGTGGTTAGATGCACCTACACAAATATTGAGGGCAGGCAGCAATTATACCGAGCGCCTCTCTTCTTTTGCTACACAAAATTGCCGCACTCCGGGTGGGCATCCCGAAGGCTACTTAGAAGCATTTGGCAATATTTACCGAAATTTTGCACGCACACTTTTAGCAGAACAACAAGGCGAAACACCTACACCTGAAATGCTTGATTTTCCTTCAGTTGCCGAAGGAGTTAGAGGTATGGCATTTATTGACAGTGTGATAGCCTCTGCTCATTCATCGGAAAAATGGACGCTATTTACGGAGTAGTATTGACGAATAGTATTACCGAACGTACAAGTGTGCGACGCAACAACAGTCCCATACTTGTACAATTGCTGACTACAAAAAAAATATCACCATGCAAACAATAAAAGGGCCCGGAATTTTTTTAGCACAGTTCATGGGTAATGAACCTCCCTTTAACAGCCTGCCTGCTATTTGCGAATGGGCCGCCGGATTAGGTTATAAAGGCATTCAAATACCTACTTGGGATGCCCGCTGCATTAATTTACAATTAGCTGCCGAAAGTAAAACCTATGCCGATGAATTGAAAGGATTGGTAAACAGTTATGGCCTGGCTATTACCGAGCTATCCACGCATTTACAAGGGCAGTTAATGGCCGTGCATCCTGCTTATGATGCTTTGTTTGATGGCTTTGCACCTGCCGAAGTACATGGCAATAGCAAGGCACGCACCGAATGGGCAGCCCAACAACTGCGCTATGCAGCCAAAGCATCGCAACACTTAGGATTGAGTGCCCATGCTACTTTTAGCGGTGCATTGGCCTGGCCAATGATGTATCCCTGGCCACAAAGACCGATAGGTTTGGTTGAAACAGCCTTTACAGAACTGGCAAACCGTTGGTTGCCCATATTGCGTTATTTTGATGAGTGTGATGTGGATATTTGTTATGAAATACACCCCGGCGAAGATTTGCACGATGGTGTTAGCTACGAAATGTTTTTAGATGCAGTTGAACAACACCGCAGAGCATGTTTGTTATATGACCCATCTCATTTGTTACTGCAATGTCTGGATTATTTAACTTATATTGATTACTACCATGAACGCATACGGGCTTTTCATGTAAAAGATGCAGAATTTAATCCAACCGGAAAACAGGGCGTATATGGTGGTTTTCAAAGCTGGGTAAACCGTGCCGGCAGGTTTAGATCGCTTGGCGACGGGCAGGTAAATTTTAAATCTATTTTCAGCAAATTAGCTACTTACGATTATAAAGGATGGGCAGTATTAGAATGGGAATGTTGTATTAAAAACGCAACAGATGGTGCCAAAGAAGGAGCTCCTTTTATCAGTAACCATATTATTCATGTTACCGAAAAAGCATTTGATGATTTTGCAGGCACTGCTGCTTCAGAAGATTTTAACCGTTCGGTATTGGGATTGAAATAACTTTGCACCATTATTTAAAAAATTTATTTTTTATGAAAAAAATGTCAATCGTAATCAGCATGGCTTTTCTGGCCTATGCCTGTGGAAACAGCAATCAGAATAGTGGCGATCAGTCAGCCGCTGCAAGCACTTCTACCCCACAAACTGAAGCAGCTTCACCTGCACCCGCAACTGCATCAACCGATTTATCAGACAATCCAGATTATAAAAAAGGCTTGGCACTGATAGCAAAAAATGATTGTTTAACCTGCCATAAAGTAGACGAAAAATTAATTGGCCCTGCTTACCGCGATGTTGCCAATAAATATACCGATAAAGATATACCTATGCTGGCCGCAAAAATTATTAAAGGTGGGTCAGGTGTTTGGGGCCAGGTACCTATGACACCACATCCTAATTTATCTGTTGCCGATGCAGAACAAATGGTTAAATATATTTTGTTATTGAAAAAATAATAATAACGTATTTGTATTGACGTATAAAGAAATGTGCAGTGCCGATATGCCGATAAGCAATTCATCATTTAAAATATATTATATGCTACCAAAAAAATTAACTGCGGCGCTGATTATCATGAGCGCATTGTTTGTTTCTTTTGCGTTTACAAAGAAAACTTTTGAGATACCCATCCTAAATGCTCAACATGGATGGGTGTCTTTATTTGATGGCAAAACCTTTAACGGTTGGCATAGTTATGGCAAAACCACTGTAGGTAATGCCTGGAAAATTGAGGATGGGGCAATTCATTTAAATGCTGCCGATAAAAAAAGCTATCAAACAGAAGGTGGTGGCGATTTGGTTACCAATAAAGCCTTTACTAATTTCGATTTTAAAGCTGAGTGGAAAATATCGAAAGATGGCAACAGCGGTATTTTATTTTTTGTTCAAGACAATCCGGCCAAATACAACGAAACATGGAATACGGGATTAGAAATGCAGGTTTTAGATAATGATGGCCACCCCGATGGCAAAATTCATAAACATCGTGCCGGCGATTTGTATGACTTAATTGCCTGTAGTAAAGAAACGGTTAAACCCGTTGGTGAATGGGATAAAGCAGAAATTATTGCCAACCACAGTACATTACAACTTATTTTAAATGGTACAGTTGTAGTAAAAACAACCTTATGGGACAATAACTGGCAAGACATGATTGCCCATAGCAAATTTAAAAACATGCCGGGCTTTGGGATGTTTAAAAAAGGCCATATTGCCCTACAGGATCACGGAAATGATGTTTGGTTTAGAAATATTCAAATCAGACAATTACCTTAAACCATTAAATCAGTCATTGTATTACTTCAAACCCTTTTACGAGGGTTTGTTTTTTTATACGCTACTTTGCATTTGGGAAATAACAAAACAATGGTATCAT
This sequence comes from Hydrotalea lipotrueae, assembly GCF_019249625.1. Lineage (NCBI taxonomy): Bacteria > Pseudomonadati > Bacteroidota > Chitinophagia > Chitinophagales > Chitinophagaceae > Hydrotalea > Hydrotalea lipotrueae. The sequence goes on from NZ_JAESDL010000026.1 coordinate 37,168, forward strand.
TCAATTTTTTTTATGGATATATTAAAAGATGATGCTTATTATATGCGAAAGGCATTAGAGCAGGCTGAATTAGCCTTTGATGCAGATGAAGTGCCTGTTGGGGCCATTATTGTACAGCACAATGAAATTATAGCACGTGGATATAACCAGGTGGAGTTATTGAAAGATGCCACAGCACATGCAGAAATTATTGCATTAACAACGGCATTTGGCGCATTGGGTTCGAAGTATTTACCGGAAGCCACACTGTATGTTACCTTAGAGCCTTGCCTGATGTGTGCCGGTGCTTTGTATTGGAGTAAAATTGGGCGGATTGTATATGGCGCAGCCGACGAAAAAAATGGTTATAGCCGGTACTTTCCTCAACAATATCCTTTTCATCCCAAAACCACCCTTACACAAGGTGTATTGGCAGATGAAGCTGCTTTTTTAATGAAGGCATTTTTTAGAAGAAAAAGGTGAATGTACAAAAAGATTGATCCGTGTTTTTTAAGGATTCAATGGTGTAATCAAAGACTTGAGAAATGGTGTTTTACCTATTTATAACTTATCTAATTTTTTAGTTTTACAGCATAAAAAAAGCCAGCTTAGTATTATCTAAGCCGGCTTTAAGATAAATACGGCAGCTACCTACTCTCCCAGGGACAAGGCCCAAGTACCATTGGCCATGAGGGACTTAACTT
>NZ_JAESDL010000027.1:0-37363 GCF_019249625.1 Hydrotalea lipotrueae
CTTACTTAAAATATTACTATTCGTTTTAGCTTTTCAAGTAAAAGCAATCGTTTAAAATAGGAAACTTGAATTAATTAAAGTTTTTTGGTTTGAATATATGGAAGCATAAAAATTTTTTTCTAAGCAGTGTTACATTCATAGCTGCTATTTTTAGCTGGCCATTCGTTTTCTTCAGCCTGTTGCAACTGCAGCAGGTTTTTTGCTGTATGTAGAAAGTCAATGTTAACAAATTGTAACCTTTTGGTTGTTTTGCTAAATGTTTACAATTTGTTAATCTCATTTATTTCAACCATACAATCATGCGCTGTTAGCTTTGCGACCTGATGAAACCTATGCATAACAGACTACTGAATTGTTTATTGTTGCTTTGCTTTGTATTACTGCAAAATACAGGAGTAAAAGCAGTTGCCTTATTGCATCCTTCAAAAGTGAATCATACTTTTTTCTCGCTGCAGGAAAAATCACCTGCCTTTTTATCCGTTTTTTCTTCACAACATTCACTGCCCACGCCATTAGCCATCATTCAAGATGTTATAGATGGCGATGATGATTCGGATAGGGACTTGAATCCATGTTATTCTCAGGTATCAATGGTACATTGTAAAATGCCGGTATCTGTTTGTTCAATCTTATATGGCTTGCCTGTTTTTTTTCCGTCAAAAAGCACATTACATTCCACATTACTTTTTCGCATTGGTTCACTCAGAATTTGATGCAAGCACTTGCCACTTAGGCATTTTTCCATTCTAACTTTTATATTTTTTCTATATCAACTACTAAAACAAACCTTTATTTATGCGCAGCAATTTTACAGTGCTAACAGCATTTATCATCTGCCTTTTAATGGCCATTGTACCGGTGGCAGGCCAGTCACAGGACATCAACATTATTAACGGTAAAGTATTGGATGCACAGGATCAAACACCTATTGTGGGTGCCAGTGTTTCTATCAGTACAACTCAAAAAGGAACAGTTACGGATGCACAAGGTAATTTTACCCTGAGTGTCAATGCCAATGCTGTTTTAATAATTACATATGTGGGTTATGCACCCGAAAAATTTCCATTAAGGGGCAGGAAGAACATTACCATTGCCTTACAGAAAGAAGTAAAATCATTGAATGAAGTGGTGGTAACCGCATTGGGCATTAGTAAACAATCCAAAGCATTGGGCTATGCAGTACAATCGGTAAATACCCGTCAAATTACTCAGGCGGAAGATCCCAACTTAATTAACAACTTAAGCGGAAAAATTGCAGGTGTATATATTACCAATGGCGGTGCTGGTGTTGGTTCTACATCACGAATTGTTATAAGGGGAGAAAATTCATTCAGCGGCACCAATCAACCTTTGTTTGTAGTAGATGGGGTGCCTATAAATAATGAAACATATTTTAACAATGCCATAGAAAATTCAGCTAATCAGGGTACATGGGCTGAGGTAGATTATGGTAATGGCGCAGCAGAAATTAATCCGAACGATATTGCAAAAGTAACCGTGTTAAAAGGTTCTACAGCAGCAGCATTATATGGTTCAAGAGCAGCCAATGGTGCCATTGTACTGACTACAAAAAAAGGTACACCCGAAAAAGGAATGCAAGGCATTAGTTTCAATTCAACAACAACATTTGAAACGCCTTTAAAATTACCTCGTTTGCAAAATCAATATGGTGCAGGTATTAATGCTTATCCTTTATCCGGCAATCCGAGTACGTATACTTATCAGAATGGCGGTGCTTCTAATGAAAACAATATACCGAATTGGGGTTTAAAATTTGATCCAACCTTAAATGTGGTGCAATTTGATAGTCCTATTTCAGGCACACCCTATCAGGCGGCCGATTTGGTTGCACGTAGCATTAATCCGGGTTTAACGCCACAGGGTACACCATGGGTTGGCCATGCCGATCATTTTAAAAATTTTTTACAAACTGGTATCACTACCCAAAATAATATTGGTTTTGGTGGTGTAAGTGACAAGGGAAGTTATCACTTTTCTATCAGCAATTTATATAACAGAGGTATTTTACCAAATACTGATTTAAGAAGGAATGGTATTTCTTTAAGAACAGAGCATAAGTATAGTGATAAGCTGACTTCAGATGTTTTTATCGATTTCATTAACAGCAACAGCAGCAATCGGCCCAATATTGGGTATGGTTCTGAAAGTGTAATGTATACTTACTTTGGGGTTTATGGCATGCCAATTAACATTGATTTGAACTCTTTGAAAAAACAATGGCAAACAGGTCGTACCAATTTAAATCAGTTTCGTTACTGGAATAACCACGACAATCCTTATGTAACAATGTATGACAACGTAAATAGTTTTAATAAAAACCGTTTAATTGGAAACGCTTCATTGAAATATGCGTTTAATAAACAGTGGACAGCAATGGTGCGTACCGGCACAGATTATTATACCGACCACAGAGAAGGACACCGTGCGTTTACTACTGTTCGTTTCCCCAGTGGTGGCTTTAGAACGGATGATATTAATTATTTTGAAAACAATACCGATTTCTTAGTTAGCTATAACAAAAAACACAGCAATATCTGGAATTTTGACGCATCAGTAGGGGGTAACCGATTTATGCAGAATGTATCATATAATAGAAATATTGCCAACACATTAATTACCCCGGGTTTATACAATTTCTCAAATGCGCAAAGCCAGTTGCCTACTTTTTTTCAACAATTTAATAAAGTAGTATACAGTGCTTACGGTTTTGCAGATGTTGATTATAAAGGTCTGTTGTTCTTAAACGTTACCGGTAGAAATGATATATCCAGTACTTTACCGGTAAATCACAATTCATTCTTTTATCCTTCTGCTTCATTAAGTGCCATTGTATCTGATATGGTAAGGCTGCCTGCTGCTATTTCATATTTAAAAGTAAGAGCCTCTGTTGCCAAAGTAGGCCGCGATGCGGATCCTTATTCTATTAACAATACCTATCTTACCAATACCCCATTCAACAATTATCCGCTAACAACAGGCAATAATGTACTGGCCAACAACAATCTGTTGCCTTCTTCTACTACTACCACAGAAGCAGGTTTTGAAGCCCGTTTCCTGAATAACAGAATTGGTATTGATGCAACAGTGTATAATTCCAATACCAAAAATGAAGTAGTGCAATTGCCTATCCCTGTTTCCTCAGGTTATTCAAATGCTTATGTAAATGGAGCATCTATTAACAACAAGGGTATTGAAATTATGATCAATGCTTCACCCATTCGTTCTAAAACGCCCAATGGTTTTAACTGGGATATGAATTTGAACTTTAGTCATAATATTTCAAAAGTGACAGCATTGCCTGATGGTATCAATACATATGTATATGCACAGGTAACACAGTACGACCGCTACTTCCGTGCTATTCAATATGATGCGGTTGTTGGTCAAAGAATTGGTAATATGTATGGGAATGTTTTTGTAAGAGACCCTCAGGGAAATATTGTTTATAAAAATGGCGTACCTCAATTTACTTCCAGTCAAAATTCATTATTGGGTAATTATAATCCTGATTTTGTGTTGGGATGGACCAACAATTTTACTTACAAAAATTTCAATATGAGTTTTGTATGGGATTGGCACCAGGGCGGTAAATTTTATTCCTACACTGCTTTGGGGGTTTTGGCCGGTGGTATGTCGGTTGAAACTTTACCCGGCAGAGAAACAGGTATTATTGGTAAAGGTGTGATGCAGGATGCCAGCGGAAAATATGTACCTAATAATGTTAGGGTAGATGCTGCAACTTATTACAATGGATATTATAATGCTTCGAATAACGAAGCCTTTATGTACAATGCTACCTATGTTAAATTAAGAGAATTTAGAATTGGTTATACTTTCAAGAATTTGTTTGGTGCTACTTCTAAAGCCAACATGAATCTTTCATTTGTAGCAAGAAATATATTAGAGTTTACCCAAAATAAAGATGTAGATCCTGAAACACTGGCATTAAGAGGACAACAAATATTACCTGGTACAGAATTTTTAAGTATCCCTTCTACCAAAAGTATGGGTTTATCGTTAGGATTAAACTTTTAATTAAATAAAACATTGATTTATGAAAAAAATATTTTTGAATACAGGCAAGTTAATGATAGCAATTTTGCTGTTTAGTTCCTGTTCTAAAGAATTACAAACGGTAAATATCAATCCGAATAATTTGGAAAAACCGGATGCCACTACTTTGCTTTCCAATACTGTTGTTTCTTTGTTCTACAATAATGCAAATATTGTATGGACACTCGGTAATGGGTATAATCAATACATGACGTACAGTCAATCCTACTATGACCAGCCAACCCGTTACCAACCCGTTACCAATGAACCCTATTGGATTCCTTTATATGAAACTGCAAGAGATGCCAATACATTATATGGACTGGCAGTAAGGCAAAACAATCCATTATTACAGGCTGCTGCATTAACTTTGCGTTCTTATGCATTTGCACAATTAACCGAATTGTGGGGCGATATTCCTTTTACACAAGCCTTACAAGGTGCATCCGGTGTATACACACCTGTATATGATAATCAGCAAACAGTGTATACCGATCCTGCTGCAGGAATCATCCCTTCTTTGAGAAGAGCCGATAGTTTATTAAAAGCCAATCCTTCCGGTTTAATTAGTGGCGACATGTTATTCAATTCAAACACCATGGCCTGGCGCAGATTCATTAATGCGTTGCGTTTGCGATATTTATTGCGGGTATCTTCTAAATTAAGCGTAAGTGCAGAAATGCAGGCCATTGTAAATGATGGTGCCATTATGCAAAATGCATCACAAAGTGGTACTTTGGCATTGCCAACTACAACCCCTTATAACTTTGTGAGCTTAACAGAGCGTACAGGTGATTTTCAGGTAAAATACATGAACAACCTTTTGTATAATACTTTTGTAAACACTACAGATACTGCCAGAATTATGGCATATTTTGCTCCCAATTCGCTTACTGCAAGTGGTGCACCTTTTAATTTTACCAATTACGGCGGATTGCCATTGGTGGTAGATGCTACCAACTCTCAAACAGCTCAGGCTTCTAACTTCAATAGTAGTTTTACAAAAGGAACCAACGTTAATTTAATTAAAGCCAGAATTATTACTTATGCAGAGCAGCAATTTATATTAGCAGAAGCAGCTTTAAAAGGTTTTATTGCCGGCAGTGCACAAAACTATTATAACAGCGGCGTATTGGGTGCTTATGCCGAAATTGGTATTGACCCCAATACAGCAACCAATTATTTAACCCATGCCGGCGTAGCTTTTGATAACAGCAGTATGGCTAACTCAATGAAACAAATCATTACCCAAAAATGGCTGGCTAATATTAACAATGGTTTTGAAGGATGGATTGAATACAGAAGAACAGGATTTCCTGCATTTGATCCTGGTGGTTCTGTTAACTTAAATAACGGAGTGATACCAACCCGGTTTTTATATCCAACTTCTGAAAAAAATATTAATACAAAAAATTATAATGCAGAAATTCAATTAATGGGTGGCCAGGAAATAACAACTTACAAAGCCTGGTGGGAAAAATAAAGTACCATACCAATTGCTTTCTACAACCTGTTGCATCCGCAGCAGGTTTTTTTATGCTTGGAATAATAAGCCAACTTGAAAGTGCTATGCCAACAATTCAAATTTGCTTCAGAATTCATGGGTTAATTTGTATATTGAAAATGAAAGACTTTTTTTAAACATCATATTGCATTATGAAGCTACTGATTATAGAAGATGAAATAACACTGAACAAAACCATGACCGGCTTTTTAACCGCAGCAGGCTATCTATGCGAAACAGTTACCAACTATAACGATGCTATTGAAAAAATTGATTTGTATGAATATGATTGTATTGTGTTAGATATTATGCTGCCAGGCGGTTCCGGTTTAGAACTGTTGCAATATTTAAAAACCAACAAAAAAAACGACGGAGTTATTATAATTTCAGCCAAAGATTCATTAGATGATAAAATTACCGGTCTGCAATTGGGGGCAGATGATTATCTAACCAAACCTTTTCATTTACCCGAATTAAGTATGCGGGTAGCAGCCATTATACGGCGAAAAAAAATGGATGGACATAATATCCTGAATATTGGCAACTGGCTGTTCATAGATACCATTGCACAAAAAGTTACGGTACAACAGCAGGAAATTGAGTTAACACAGAAAGAATACCAGTTGCTGCTGTTCTTTGTGGTGAATAAAAACAGGGTATTGTCTAAAAGTGCCATTGCCCAGCATTTGTGGGGCGATGATATGGACTTGGCCGATCATTATGATTTTATTTACACGCATATCAAAAATTTACGTAAAAAGATGATGGCAGCTGGCGGGGAAGATTGTATTCGTTCTATTTATGGTGCCGGATATAAAATGCAGGTTGACTAATACATGTATCATTTTAAATATGATCAACTAAAAACGAATCGTACGCAATCATGAAATCATTTGCCGCGTATCAACGCTTTAATACCTTGACTGCTATTATTATTCTTTTAATGGGTAGTATTGCTTTTTATGGCGTTTTGCAATATGTGCTCATTCGGCAATTAGATGAAAGCCTGAAGGCTGAACAACAGGAAGTTTCTGCCTATGTGCAGCAATATCATCAGTTACCTGTAATACAAAATACCAAAAACCAATGGATTATTGTAGACAGTAACGTAATTGCATTGCCTAAACACAAATTCAGAACCATAACTGCATTTAATAAGGCTGAGCAGGAAATGCGGGAAATACGGCAATTGCAATTTCACTTGCAGGTAGGTAATCGTCATTATTTGGTACAAGTCAATAAATCGCAGGCAGAAACGGAAGATTTATTGCAATTGATAGCCATATTGGCATTTGGAATGATTACTTTGCTTTTGGTACTGAATTTTTTTGTGAACAGAAAATTGGTCAATAAATTATTTAAACCTTTTCAACAAACGATTACGGCCATTCGCGAATACAAAATTGGTCAATCGCAACCCTTGCAGTTGCCTGGCAGCCCTATAACTGAAATTCATTTGCTAAATGGTAGTTTAAATGAAATGTCGCAACGCATTTATACCGAATATCGTTCTTTAAAATCTTTTACCGAAAATGCAGCACATGAAATGCAAACACCGCTGGCCGTTATCCGTTCTTCTATTGAAAGTATGATACAGCAAAATAATTTAGATGAACTTGGTGTTCAACAACTGATGGCCATTGACGATAATATGCAGAAGTTAATTAAACTGCATCAGTCATTATTGCTGTTGGCTAAAATTGAAAACAATCAGTTTGCATTGAATGAAACAGTACAGTTAGATCAGATTATCCGGAATAAATGTGAAGAAAAAGCTGCTTTTATAGAAGCCAGACAATTAACCATACAACGGCAATTGGTACCCGTTACAGTATTGTTTCATCAACAGTTAACAGAAATACTCATCAATAATTTGCTGAACAATGCCATTCGGTATACTGCACAAAATGGACAAATTACCATTGTATTAACTGCAAATAGTTTTACCATTCGTAACACAGCTACACAGAGTAGTTTAGATACAGAAAAGGTATTTAAACGATTTTACCGGCCACAGCAGCAAACCGAAGGAACGGGTTTGGGCCTGGCAATTGTACATGAAATATGCCGATTGGCAGAATGGCATATACAATATACATTTGAGCAAAACGAACATTGTTTTATTATTCAATTTGTTAATCAGGAGGAGAAAATATAATGGGAAAGCAATTATTCGTCATCATCGGCAGTTTGCTATGTTTGGGATGGGCGCAGGCACAGCAAAAAAACCTTCCATTTTTTGTGAATGCCGCCATTGAAAACAGTCCGCTTTTGAAAGATTACCACAATCAACAGTTAAGCAATATCATAGACAGTCTTCGTATTCATGCCATCTATCAACCACAAATTAATGCCATCAGTGTAAATACGTATGCGCCTTCTTATCAGGGTTGGGGCTATGATGGTGCCATTACCAACGGTGCCAATGTTGCGCAACAACTTACTGCCAACAAACTGCTGATTGGTAAAGAAAACATGCAAAACCAGCAACAGGCTATTCAACTGTTAAATCAAAGTTTACAAGTGGCGGGTAAAATAACAGAGCAGGATATTACCAAAGCCATAACTGCTCAATATATTACGGCCTATGGCACACAGCAGCAAATTCAGTTCAATAAAGAATTGGTTGATTTGTTGAAAAAAGAAGAAGTGATTCTGAAAAAATTAACCGAATCAGGTATCTACAAACAAACTGATTATTTAAGTTTTTTAGTAACCATTCAGCAGCAGGATTTATTGATTCATCAATTGCACATTCAGTTTAGCAATGAATATGGTACGCTCAATTATTTATGCGGCTTAACAGATACGGCTTACACTGTATTGCAAAAACCAGATATTCAACTGGTATTAACACCGGAAATAGAACAAACAGTTTTTTACAAACAGTTTTTTGTAGATAGTTTAAAACTGAAAAACAGTGATGCACAAATTGATTTTAGTTATAAACCAAAAGTTAGTTTGTATGCAGATGCGGGCTATCTCTCATCTTTTGCTTACCGGGCTTATAAAAATTTTGGAACCAGCTTTGGTGTATCGATTATATGGCCCATTTATGATGGGAAGCAAAGAAAAATGAAACACGATAAAATTGCCATTGCCGAACAAACCCGTCAGCAATATCGCGATTATTTTAAAGTACAGTTTCAGCAGCAAATTGCACAATTGGCCCAACAACTACAATCGGTGCAGGAACTGATTAATGAAACCAATACGCAAATAAAATATACGCAAATATTAATTGAGGCAAACCGGAAGTTACTGCAAACCGGTGATGTAGTGATGCCGAATTATATTTTAGCTATTGGCAATTATTTGAATGCGAAAAATTTAATTACACAAAATACCATCAATAAATTACAGATTATTAACCAAATTAATTACTGGAACAGAAACTAAACAATTATGATGTTGAAAAAATATATACTTGTTTCATTTTTTGCATTTGCTATGGTAATGCAGGCTTGCAAAGAGAAAACCCCCGATGCAAATACAACGCTTGTTGCCGATGCCGCTACCGGCACACCGGTTACCATTACCCATCCTATTAAGGGTATGATGCAGGAAACTGTTACCCTGAATGCTGTTTCTGCTTTTTTATTGAAGAGTTTTGTGAAAGCCAATGCCAACGGCTATTTACAACAGGTAAATATTCATTTGGGCCAATATGTACAAAAGGGCGAAACCTTATTTGTGATTACTACCAAAGAAGCAAGGGCATTGGGTAATACCATTAATGCATTAGATACTTCTTTGCGGTTTTCAGGAACCATTGCCATACATGCACCGGGGAATGGTTATATTACCCAGCTCAATTACCATGCTGGCGATTATGTGTTAGATGGAGAGCCATTGGCAGCAATTACCGATAACAGGAGTTTTGTGTTTTTATTAGACCTGCCTTATGAATTGAAGCCCTATCTTCCACAAAATAAAATGGTACATTTATTATTACCCGATGGTACACAACTAACAGGTACAATGGGTACTCCGTTACCTACAGTAGATCCTGCGGCACAAACACAAAACTTCATCATCAGGGTAAATACCAATAAACAAATACCAGAAAATTTAATTGCTAAAGTAAACCTGATAAAAGTTCAAAAAATGAATACATTATCGCTTCCAAAAGCAGCCGTGTTAAGCGATGAAGTGCAAAGTAATTTTTGGGTAATGAAAATGATAGATAGCATTACTGCAATAAAAGTACAGGTACAAAAAGGTGTTGAAACGAATGATGCCGTGGAAATAATTACCCCTGCTTTTAAAACTACCGATAGTATTCTTGTAAAAGGGAATTACGGTTTGCCGGATACTGCAAAAGTGATGATTCTGTCAACTCCATTGAAAGAATAAGTAATATTTCATGTATGGCAAGTCAGTTTTTTCAGAATACTGTATTGAAATGAAGCTCTAAATCAAGTACAGTATAACAGAAAAGTAATAAAAATTATTTCTAATTTTTTGTAAGGTCAAGGTGCTTTGCAAATTTTAAATATTTTTTGGATGAAAAATTTCTTTGTAAAATATAAAAGTCCTTTGGCTGTTTTTATGGCCATTATCATTATGGGCGGATTGTTTGCTTACAGCAAATTGCAATCTTCACTATTTCCTGAAATTACTTTTCCAAAAATTAAAATCATAGCTGATGCCGGACAGCAGCCGGTGAATAAAATGATGATTACTGTTACCAGACAGTTGGAAAATGCTGTAAAGCGGGTGCCTGATTTGCACATGATACGCAGCATTACCAGCCGGGGAAGTTGCGAAATATCTGCTTTTCTGAATTGGAATGCGAATATTGATGTGAGTAAACAAAGAATTGAATCTCGAATTACAGAAATTATGAATACGCTGCCGCCTGGTATTCAAATTACGGTGGAACGTATGAATCCTTCCATTTTGCCGGTAATTGGGTATTCTTTGGAAAGTAACACCCGATCGCCCATTGATATGAAGCTGCTGGCTTTGTATACCATTAAACCCTTTTTATCGCAGGTAGCCGGTGTTTCTGAGGTGCGGGTTATTGGCGGAAAAACAAAAGAATACTGGTTAATTGTGAATACCGATAAAATGTCGGCATTGGGTATTACTCCCGATTCGGTGAACTATGCATTAAGCCAGACCAATTTCATCAAATCGAACGGCTATCTGGCCGATTATCATTTATTGTATTTATCACTTACCGATGCATCGGTAGTTTCGAAAGATCAATTACAACATATTGTTATCAGCAATAATGGTAAGCGCATTGTGCAGTTGCAGGATATAGCCGATGTGCAAATTCGTGAAGCGAAGGAGTATATCAAAATCAATGCAAACGGAAGGGAAGGTATTTTGCTGGCTGTTATTAAACAGCCCAATGCCAACTTAATTCAGGTAAGCAGCGATATGGATGCCAAACTGAATGATCTGAAAAAAATACTGCCTCGCGATGTAACCATACATCCTTATTATGAGCAGGCCAATTTTGTAAAAGATGCCATTAAAAGTGTAAGCGATAGTTTATGGATAGGGTTATTGCTTGCAATAGTGGTGGCTATTATTTTTCTGCGTTCACTGAAAGCCAGTACCGTTATTCTGTTTACCATACCGGTTACAATTTTACTCACTATTATCTGTTTGTATGCTATCGGACAAACATTAAATATTATGACGCTGGGCGCACTGGCGGCTGCTATCGGTCTAATTATTGACGATGCGATAGTAGTAGTGGAGCAAATCCATCGCACCCACGAAGAACATCCTGCCGAATCCACCAATACCCTGTTGCAAAAAGCCATTCATTATTTATTTCCTGCCATGGTGGGATCTTCCTTAAGTACCATCGTTATTTTTTTACCTTTTGTATTGATGAGTGGTGTTGCAGGTGCTTATTTTAAAGTAATGACCAATACCATGATTATTACTTTAGTCTGCTCATTTTTTGTAACCTGGTTACTGTTGCCTGTTTTGTATTTGTTGTTTACCCGCAATGCGTCTGTAAATGCAGTAGGCAAAAAAATAAAACATGGCCATGAAGTAAAGCAACAGAAATGGGTGGGTTTTTTTATCCGTAAACCTTATATCAGTATATTGTTCATCGTAATTTTAGGTGCTTCCATTTATGTTGTATATCCTAAATTAGCTACCGGCTTTTTGCCCGATATGGATGAAGGAAGTATTGTATTGGATTACAGTTCACCACCCGGTACTTCATTGGAAGAAACAGACCGGATGTTAAGGCAGGTAGAAAAAATAATTGTAAAAGTGCCTGAAGTAGAAGCTTATAGCCGTAGAACCGGTACACAAATGGGATTTTTTATCACAGAACCCAATCGGGGAGATTACCTGATACAATTAAAGAAAAACAGAACCCGGACCACGGAAGCGGTAATTAATGATATTCGGTTGAAGATAGAAGCAACGCAACCGGCTTTGCGAATTGACTTTGGGCAGGTAATTACCGATATGCTGGGCGATCTAATGACATCGGTACAGCCAATAGAAGTTAAAATTTTTGGGAATGATCAGTCGAAGTTGCAAGAGCTGTCCCGACAGGTGGCTGCAGTGCTGAATACTGTTCAGGGAACGGCTGATGTTTTTGATGGTATTGTTATTGCTGGGCCGTCGGTGGTGGTTACACCTAACTATACCGCCTTGGCGCTATATGGTATTACACCTGCCAGTTTTCAATACCAAATGCAGAGTGCTTTAGAAGGCAATGTGGTGGGTAGTGTATTTGATAAGGAACAGTTAAGTAATATTCGGTTTATTTATCCAAACAGTGCCAAATTATCGGTAGCACAGGTAAAACAAGCACTCATTTTTCTTCCCAATGGGAAAAGAATACCTATTACTAATTTGGCCACAGTTGCATTAAGTAGTGGCGATGCAGAAATACAAAGAGAAAATTTGCAAAATATGGGGGTAGTTACTGCAAGGTTAGATAATCGCGATTTGGGTAGTACCATGCAGGAAATTCAACAAAAAGTGGCCGCAAAAGTAGCATTGCCGCAAGGTTATTTTATCAGTTATGGCGGTGCTTATGCAGAGCAACAGCAGTCGTTTAAAGAGTTGCTGGTAATTTTAATTACAGCCAGTTTGCTGGTGTTTGGGGTCATATTGTTTTTATTCAGAGATGTAAAAATTGCATTGATTATTATATTGGTAGCAGTACTGGGTATCAGTGGCAGTTATTTGGCACTCTACCTCACCAATACTCCGTTAAATGTGGGTAGTTATACCGGTCTCATCATGATTGTGGGTATTATAGGTGAGAATGCCATTTTTACTTATTTGCAGTTTAGGGATTCATTAAAAGGAAAAACCAATGTGGGCAGGGTAGATGAAGCGATTATTTATTCCATTTCTACCCGGTTAAGGCCCAAATTAATGACGGCGTTGGGCGCTATTATTGCTTTAACGCCTTTGGCGCTCGGTATTGGTACTGGAGCACAAATGCACCAACCCTTAGCCATTGCTGTAATTGGCGGATTTATTGTAGCATTGCCTTTGTTATTGGTAGTGTTACCAAGCTTGTTGCATTTGTTATATAAGAACAGTAAACCTTTGGTACAGGAAGAAGAAATGTAGAATATAAAAAACAGAATTCTGTTATGGTAATTTCATAAAAAAGAGGCTTTCTCTTGCTTTTGAGATAGCCTCTTTTAATTTGAGCCAATTATGAAAATGGATATTTTGTATTGGGCTCAATTTTTTTATTTGTTGTGAATTACCTTTATCAGGAAATTTAAAATTGAGTTGAAAATCCAAAATAATAACTTCTTCCAATGGAAGGAATAATACCTGGTCCAGGATATTCATCAGTTCTTCGTGTAAAATATGATTTATCAGTTAAGTTATTCACACCCACTTTGATTGCAATTTTTTTGATGGTATATGTCATGCTGAGGTCAGCAACTGTATATCCAGGTATATAACCTGCAATTGGGTCAGTACTTGTTTTTACATTTGAAGCATCACCGTAAGCATCACCAATATTATTTATCTGAAAAGTTGCTGAAAAATGGGGGTTATTAAAAATAATTCCAGTGCGATTGATAGTCTTGGCAGCAGCTTCAACCCGGTTGCCCTTGAATTCTCCGGTGGTATATCTGGCATCAATGAAAGCAAACGAATTAAAAATACTAAGTCCTGTTTTTGATTGTGCATTCAGGTATTTTAAAATATTAAATTCCAAATAATTCTCAACACCTTTATGAACACTATTCGCTATATTCTTGCGTACAGAGTATTCCATTCCGGTATTTGGGTCTGTTTGTACTAATACTCCAATTCTATTATTATAAGCCAGATAAAAAACACCCAAATCAAAATTAAAATAATTTTTAATGGTGCCTCTATAACCTAAATCTGCATTGAAGCCATAACTGTCTTTTAGATTGGGGTCAATTCTGGATGTTATTCCGAATGGTTCTAACTGGCTATATTCAATAGGCCGGTATGCCTGGCTGATATTACCGTAAATATTGGTGTAGGTTCCTGTTTTATATGAAATGCCCATGCCAAACAATGGAAAAGTTCTTGATCTGTTTTCTAAAACATTTTGTTTTGTTCCATTAGTAGTTTTATAACCAGTTGCAGTACTGTTTAAATATTCAAATCTAAAACCGGGGATGATGGACAGCTTATCACCGAACTTAAAAATATTTTCAATAAAGGGAGCGATGTTTGTAGTGGTAAAATTTAAGTTATAACCCCAATCGCCCCGGATTGATAAATCAAAATCACTGTTGGTAGTTCCTTCTCCTCCCCCAAGCCTTTTTAACCATGCATATGAATGTCTGATACCTCCTGAAATAGTTGCTTGTTGATGTACAAATTGGTATTGATGCGAAAATCTGAATTCTGTTGTGATGTTTTTCATATTTTGTATCCCCACTTCTCTAGGAACATAGGTATTTGTAATGGGGTCAATTGTATCTTGGGCAGCCGGGCCACCATCTTCGTTTCTCCATACCAGAGAACGATTCCCATATAAATATGTGCTCTTTATACTAATTATGCTGTTTTTAGATAGATTGTAATTCATTGATAAATTAACAATATTCCAAGGCGTTTTCAGCCAGTTTCTGGAACGTGTTGACATTCTGGGATTAGCCTGAAACTGGCTATCTGTTAATCCCCCCGGCATTTGTATGGTATTACGAAGCAAAGAATATTCTGCTGTAACATTCAGCTTTTCAGAAATTTTATACTGCAATTTTCCAAAACCTGATAACTGCCATTGTTTACTATTAGGTCTGTACCCATCCATATAGCGATATTGGATGAAAGCATAATATGATAGTTTTTTAAAATTACCTCCAATTGAATTAAAAGAATTGAAAAGCCCATAACTGCCTGCAGTTTGCGAAGTATAAAATTCAAAGGGTTTATTGGCAGGTGCATCTTTTGTAATATAGTTTACCAAACCTCCAAATTGAGCGCCAAATTGCAATGCTGCTGCACCCCTTACCATTTCAATTCTTTGAACTGCTTCCATAGGAGGAAGGTAATAGGCTTCATTGTATCCATATATATCAGCACTAATGTTATAACCATTTTGGCGGGTATTCATTTCAATGCTTTGAATAGGGTTAAGCCCCCTTGTTGCAATTCCGTTTGCAGTAAAGCCACCTGTTTCAGTTTCAACAATATTTAATCCGGGTATCCTGCCTAAAATTTGTCTGGTATTATTGATAGCCTTATTTGCATCCAAACTATCTACCATAATCACTTCGCTTTTTTTACCGGCATAAATAATTCCATCTTTAAAATCTGGCATGTGACCTATTCCGCGAACGGTTTTAAAACCAATAACTGAAACATTTTTAAGTGTGTGTACGTTTATGCTGTCAATTTTTTGTGAGAATAAAATAATGGGTAATAAAAGCCATTGTAGCAGAAGTATTTTCTTCATGAGATTTTTTTTTCACAAAGAAAATTGCGAAATCAATGATATAATAACTGTATCGGGAAATTCTGTTTACGATATCTGGAATTCAAAATGAGCTACTAAAATATATTTTATTAAAATTATTCTTATATTGTATTATTTTGATGCAAAAAAAACAGCAATAGTTTATAAATGCTGTTTTTTATATATTTTTAAAATTTAATTATTTATTCAACCTCAGCACCCATTCTTTTGCTTACTTTTTTTCTGTCTTCTTCATCCAACACCACTTTACGCATTCTGATGTTTTTAGGCGTTACCTCAATACACTCATCCTGCTGAATGTATTCCATACATTCTTCCAATGTTAATTGAATTTTTGGGGTAATGCGTACACTATCATCGCTACCGCTGGCACGGTGGTTGGTTAATTTTTTAGCTTCTACTGCATTTACATTCAAATCGCCGGGTTTAATATGCTCGGCAATAATTTGTCCGGCATATACTTCTTCGCCGGGTTCAATAAAGAAACGGCCGCGATCCTGTAATTTATCGATAGAATAGGCAGTAGTGGTACCGCCAAATTTAGCAATCAGCACACCATTGTTTCTTCCGGGAATAGGCCCTTTCCAGGGTTTGTATTCACTAAAGCGATGTGCCATTACAGCTTCACCTGCAGTGCCGGTTAACATTTGTGAACGCAAACCAATTAAACCTCTTGAAGGAATTTCAAACTCTAAGTGCTGCATTTCACCTTTGCTTTCCATCACCAGCATTTCACCCTTGCGTTGGGTTACCAAATCAATTACTTTACCACTAAATTCAGCCGGTACATCTACTACTAAAATTTCATAAGGTTCATGCTTCTTGCCATCTACTGTTTTCACCAATACCTGTGGGTTTCCCACGGTTAATTCATATCCCTCGCGGCGCATGGTTTCAACCAATACACCTAAGTGCAGAATGCCCCGTCCAAATACCAAAAAGCTATCGGCACTGTCTGCATCTTCTACTCTAAGGGCTAAGTTTTTCTCTGTTTCTTTCATCAGGCGGTCGCGCAGGTGGCGAGAGGTAACAAACTTTCCGTCTTTACCAAAGAAGGGTGAGTTATTGATGCTGAACATCATACTCATGGTAGGTTCATCCACGCTGATAATGGGTAATCCTTCGGGATTTTCAGTATCGGCAATGGTATCGCCAATGTTAAAATCTTCCAGACCAACAACCGCACATAAATCGCCACACAATACTTCCGTTACTTTGCGTTTGCCCATTCCTTCAAAAACGTATAATTCTTTTACTTTATTTTTTTTGATGCTGCCATCTGCCTGCACCAATGCAATGTTCTGGTTTTCTTTAATGGTACCGCGGGTTACTTTTCCAATTGCAATTCGGCCTAAGAAAGAAGAGTAATCTAATGATGTAATTTGTAATTGCAATGAACCTTCCTGAATGGTAGGTGGTGGTACATGTTTTAAAATGCCATCCATTAACGGGAAAATATCTTCAGTAGGGGTTAGGCTGTCATTAAACCAGCCATTTTTACCGCTGCCATAATAAGTTGGGAAGTTCAGTTGTTCTTCAGTAGCATCTAAGTTAAAGAAGAGTTCAAATACGGCATCATGCACTTCATCGGGGCGGCAATTGGGTTTATCTACTTTATTGATAACAACAATAGGATGCAGATTTAATTGCAATGCTTTTTGCAATACAAAGCGGGTTTGGGGCATGGGGCCTTCAAAAGCATCTACCAATAATATTACCCCATCTGCCATTTTCAATACTCGTTCTACTTCACCGCCAAAATCACTGTGGCCGGGCGTATCAATTACATTGATTTTAACGTCTTTATAAGTAACAGCGGCATTTTTACTAAAAATAGTAATGCCCCTTTCTTTTTCCAGATCATTGCTGTCCATAATTAAGTCGCCGGTTTCCTGATTGTCTCTAAAAACCTTGGTAGCCTGTAGTATGCGGTCTACTAATGTGGTTTTTCCGTGGTCAACGTGTGCAATGATCGCAATATTTCTAATATCCATAAAAAAATTTAAGGCTGCAAAGGTAAGGTTTTACAATGGGTTTACCGCTATTCATCTTTTAGTTAACCTGCTGTTAATACGGAATGCCTTAACTTTATAAAAAATAATACTATTGATACGTTGGATAATTATGCTGTTCGTAAGTGCCATTGGCCTTTCGTTTGTTACCCAAAAAGCTGTGAATGGAGATAAGGTAACAACCCCGCCGGGTACTGTTTTGCTGAAACCGGGGTTATACATCGATGCTTATGAAATTAGTGTGAGCAACTGGAAAGATTTTGCCGAAGGATGGTTATTGGGCCGGGAGAATGATACCGCTACCTATGCCGCTATGTTGCCCGACTCGCTGGTATGGATTTCTTACCGGCAAAGAGGGGAAGAATTTATTCAAACCTATTATCGCAGCAATAGTTACAATAATTATCCCATGGCAGGTATTAGTTATGAACAGGCGCAAGCATTCTGTGCCTGGCGTACCGACCGGGTAAATGAATTGCTGGCACGCATGCCGCATCCTCCTTTTAGAAGTGTTACCTACCGCCTGCCCACTGAGGCTGAATGGGAGTTGGCAGCCAATGGGAAATTAGATTCTATAAAATATCCCTATGGTTATACGGGTATTTACAGCCTGTATAAAGGCGATTCTGTTAAAAATTTTAATTGCCGTTATCCGGATGATGATTCCCTTCGGGTGGGGCAACGCGATATTATGCCGGTTAGTTTTTCCATCCCCAATCAATATGGTATTTACAATATGATTGGCAATGTGGGTGAAATGATTGCCGAAAAAGGGGTAGCCAAAGGCGGGCATTACGATTTGCCAATAGCATATTGTACGGTTAAAGAACGCATGTCGTATAAAAGCCCCAATCGATGGTTAGGGTTTCGGTGTGTATGCGAAGTTGTAACCGCTGCACCCTTTAACCGGAAAAATGAAAAACCAAAAAAACGAAAACCGGTAAAAGGGTTTAGCGATCAATAATTTATACCCGCACATAAATTTTGCGTTTGTCTAAATAATAACCAACCAGCCAGCAAAGCAGCATATACGAAATAGAAAACAAAAACGAGCCGAAATAGGCACCTGCATGGCTATATATGTTTGTGTACAACCACTGAATAACGCCATGGTATCCTTCAATGGGAATCATGTAAAATACCGTTACCAATAGTTCTGACAACAGATAAATGAATAGCGGATTTTTTCCGAATACCTGAAAGAAATAGCTGATTTTACTTTCGCCTAAATTTTTGAAGCTTACAAAATACATAACGGCAGCTATCATCATACAGTCTAACCCAACGGTATGCAATACAAATGCACTGGTCCATAATTTTTTGTTGATGGGGAAGGAGAAGTTCCAGAAATACGACAATACAAATAATCCAAAACCTGCTAATAATAATTTGGTGAGGGTTTCATACGTATTTCCTTTTTTCTGAATAAAGGCGCCTGCCATATAACCTGCAATTACATTGGCAATGGCGGGAATGGTGCTAAGCCAGCCTTCGGGGTCAAAGGCAACCCCCTCGCCATGATACATATGGTTGGGGCCCATTAACCAAACATCTAAGTAATAACCTGCATTGGTAGTCATGCCATAGGGATCGGTAGGGTCGCCCAAATAATACATAATGGCCCAGTAAATAAACAATAGGGCAATGCCAATATATAAAGCAGTTTTAGGTTTTAAAAACCAAATGAGCAGCGATGCAATGCCATAGCAAAGGGCTATCCGTTGTAACACACCCATAATACGTGTGTTGGCAAATGGTGCTGCTTGTATATGGTGTTGTGCATCAAAGTGAAAAAAAGGAAACCAATACATCAGGTAACCCAATAAAAAAATGAGCAGGGTGCGTTTTAAAATTTTGCCTACTACCCAGCTATTGGCTTTGCCTGCCCATTTGGGCATTACAAAACTCATGGCATTTCCTACCGCAAAAAGAAAAGAAGGGAATACCAAATCGGTTGGCGTAAATCCATTCCAGTGGGCATGTTGTAACGGCGCATACGATAATGGACCACCAGGGGTGTTTACAATAATCATGAAACAAATGGTCATGCCTCTGAATATATCTAAGGCAGTAAAGCGTTGTGTGGGGGTTAACATAGCAATCGTTGGTTTGTGGTTAGGGATGCTTAAAAATAAGCAATAAAAAACGCAAACAATGCAAGTGGCCATTAAATTATACCCTTTTTAATGCACAAACCTTTGCGTAATTGCAAAAAAATGCCGGTTCTTTCGGGAATAAAGAACCGGCAAATGTTGGGATGCGTATGAAAAGATTACCAGATTTTTATCCGTTCGTTTTCGGGTAAATACATTTTATTGCCCGGCACCACATGAAATGCTTTGTAGAAAGGGGTAAAATTCATTAAGGGGCCATTTACCCGATACATAGCAGGTGAATGGGGATCGGTATTAATTAACCTACGGGTGTAAGCATCTTTTTCTTTAGAACGCCAAATTTGGGCTAATGATAAAAAGAAGCGCTGGTCGGGTGTAAAGCCATCTGTTTTTTGGGTACTGTCCTGTCCTTCATTAGTCATTTTAAATGCATCATAGGCAATGGCAATACCTCCTATATCGGCCATGTTTTCTCCGGTGGTAAGCGAGCCGTTTACATGCACGGTATCTAATACCGTAAATCCATTGTACAAATGAACAACTTGTTGCGATTTGTTTTTGAACTGATCGTAATCGGCTTTACTCCACCAGTTTTTCAGGTTGCCCTCTTTATCGTATTGCGCACCCTGATCATCAAAACCGTGGGTCATTTCATGGCCAATTACCATGCCTATGCCGCCATAATTAATGGCATCATCGGCCTTGGGATCAAAGAAAGGGAATTGCAGAATACCGGCAGGAAATACAATTTCATTGTATAATGGATTGTAGTAAGCATTGATGGTAGGGGGTGTCATTTCCCATTCTGTTCTATCTACCGGCTTGCCCAATTTCTGTATCATGTATTGATAATTGTTGGCTTCTGCTGCCATTACATTGTTAAAATAATGATTGCGGTCAATATTTACTTTGCTATAATCTCTCCATTTGTCGGGATAACCAATTTTTTTAATAAATGCCTGTAATTTTTCTTTGGCTTTTTGTTTGGTTGAATCGCTCATCCAGTCTAAGCGGTCTATCCTTTGTGCAAAGGCGGTTTGTAAATTATGTACCAATGCATCCATGCGTTGTTTGGCTTCTTTGGTAAAATATTTTTCTACGTACAATTGTCCCAAAGCTTCTCCAATTTGGCTGTCAATGGTACGGTAAACACTTTCCCAACGGGGCTTCATTTGTGTTTGTCCGCTCAATGCCTTCCCGTAAAAGTTAAATGATGCCTGTACAAATGGGGCGCTTAAAATACGTGCTGCACTGTTAATGGTATGCAGGCGCAAATACAACTGCCAGGTGCCTAAGGGCTGAGTAACAATTAATTGATTGAGTTTGGCAAAAAAATCGGGCTGCTGTACGTTTACTGAATCAACCTGAATATTTAATGTTTTTAACAACATGGGCCATTGTAAATTGGGCATTGTTTTGGCAAGTTGGCTTACCGCCATTTTATGATAATTGGTTTGCGGGTCGCGCAGGGCAACATTGGTTTTATGGCTTTCTGCCATTTGTTTCTCCAATGCATACACCAGTTCTACCTGTTTGCCTGCGGTAATGCTATCGGTGCCGGTTAGCATCAATAACTTTTGCATGTAAGTTTTATATGCAGCCACTACAGCCTGAGTAGCAGCATCTGTTTTAAAATAATAATCGCGGTCGGGTAAACCTAAGCCACCCTGCCCAAATACGGCAATGGTAGCCATGCTGTTTTTATCGTCGGGATACACGCCAAAATCGAATAGCATATTGCTGCCGCGGGTATGTGCCTGAGCTGCATATTGAATCATGTTTTCGGGGGTTTTAATGCTGCTGATGGCAGTAAGAAAAGGCTGAATGGGCGTATAGCCCAACTGATCAACTTTAGCTGAGTCCATACCCGATGCAAAAAAGTCGCCTACTTTTTGTTGAATACTGCCTGCCTGCCCCGGATTTTTTTCTGCTTCTTCTAAAATGGTGTGAATGTTGTTTTTGGTGCGGTTATACAAATCCAGAAAAGAGCCGGCACCTACTTCTGAAGCCGGAATGGATGTTTTCTTCATCCAATTGCCGGTTGCATATAAAAAGAAATTATCACCCGGCTTTACCGATGTGTCAATGGCACTCAGGTCAATAAATGCCGATGGCTTTGCCGGCTTTTCTTTACAACCGGTGAATAATGCAACGCTTAACGTAGCGCTGCAAAACGCTGTTTTTACAATATTCATGTGCATGGTTTTTGTGAATGGAATGCCGGTAATGGTTACCACACAGCAATTCCTTTTAATGAAATTCTAAAGTAATACAAAAACATATTGACTGCCTAAAAAGTTGATGAGTGGGAAGTGATGGCATTAAAAAAAATGGAAGATATACAAGCCTGCATTAAAAAAATTACTAATTGTGGTAACAAAATATTTGTTGCCGCAGAATGGATGGGAAGTGTAGTTATAAAAAAAAGGCCGTCTAACATAGAGACAGCCTGCATTGAATGATTTGTTAGGAAACTTTTACCACTTCTTTTTTTTCATTTTGTTTTTTGTGTGGTCTGCTTTTGCCGAAAGAACCTTTAAAACGTTTTCCTTTCGCAGTTTTTTTGTCGCCTCTACCCATAATGAAATAATTTTTAATATTTGTGTGAGGAACAAAAATAAAAAATCCTGCTGAAACAGCAGGATTTAATTCTGTAGTGCAGAAAATTACATTTTGCTGCTTAATTCTTTACCTGCTTTAAAACGGGCAACTTTTTTTGCTTTAATTTTAATAGGTGCACCGGTTTGTGGGTTACGGCCTGTACGGGCAGCACGTTTAGAAACAGAGAAAGTTCCAAAACCTACTAAAGTTACTTTACCGCCACCTTTTAAAGTTTTGGTTACTGCTTCAACAAATGAATCTAAAGCAGCGTTTGCCTGTGTTTTAGTGATTTCAGCATCTTCTGCAATTTTTGCAATTAATTCAGCCTTGTTCATAGATGATTGTTTAATTAGTTAAATAACAAAAACAAATGTATAGGCTTTTGGCAATTAACAAAATAATTTTTCTCAATTTTTAAGCACAGGTTTTGCCCCAAAATCCTGTATTGATAAGGCTTTTGATACAAAATAGAACAAAGTGCTCTTATTTTACTCTGAATAAAAATTTGCTGAAATACAGTGCTGGCAATGATTTTAGCGATTGGTGCGCAAGAAATGAGGCGTAGTAAGGGTTTAGGAGAAATATAGGGAAGTTTGTTCAATGAAAAAACAGGTGCAGAAAAGCTTTCCACATTCAATGCACAACCTGCATTAATGAGCGAAAATTAGTGATTTTATCGCCCCAGGTTTCCGCAATATCCTTTCCTAACTGCGGTGCATGATGCTGTCTGTATTGCTCAAAATCACGCATTTCTCTGGCATAATATTGTATGGCATAGGTATATCCTTCACTTTCATCAGTTTCCAAAACCTTTACCCATTGGTATTGGTAAAAGCAACCCGTTTGCATTACCAATGGAATGTGTTTTTCTTTCATCCATTGCAGCCATGCTTCATGTATGGGCGCTGCTACGTGCGAGGTTACGTTGTATATAATCATATATTCAGTTTTAATGCAGCATATACCGGGCAGTGGTCGCTGTGTTTTACATCAGGTAAAATGGCGGACTCGGTTAATGCATCGGCTAAATTGTTGGTTATGGTAATATAATCAATACGCCAGCCTTTGTTTTGCAGGCGTACGGAAGGAAAACGCTGGCTCCACCAAGAGTAAGCACCTTTTTCGTTGGGATGCAAATGTCTGAATGTATCTACAAATCCTGTTGCTAAAAAGGTATCCATCCAGGCTCTTTCTTCCGGTAAAAATCCCGATGAATTTTTATTGCCTTTCGGATCATGAATATCTATTTCTGTATGTGCAATATTATAATCGCCGGTAATAATTAATTGCGGCCTTGTTTGGCGTAATGTTTTTAAATAATCTAAAAACTCATCTAACCAATGGTATTTATAGGTTTGCCGTTCAGAGCCACTGGTGCCGGATGGGAAGTAGGCATTGATTAACGTAATGGCTCCAAAATCTAATCGTATTACCCTTCCCTCAAAATCGCTTTGTTCTTTTTGGTGGCCCCAAAAAACAGCATCGGGTTTTATTTTGGTGAAAACCGCTACGCCGCTATATCCCTTCTTTTGCGCCGAAAACCAATAGGTATGGTAGCCTAATGTTTCAAAAGCACTGCTGTCTACATCTTCTTTAACGGCTTTGGTTTCCTGTAAACAAATTACATCAGCAGGGTCGGTTTGCAGCCATTCCACAAAACCTTTTTTTATGGCAGCACGGATGCCATTTACATTATAAGAAATAATGCGCATATTTTTTGTTGCCATGGTTCAATTTTTTAACTGAATGTAGTATAGCGGTTATTGTATTAATTTACTTGAATTACTTTGCCTGTGGGGAAAGTAAAACCCAAACTTAACACCAGCTCATAGGTTCCAAAAGCTTGTTTGGCACGGCCTTCATACACTTTTAAATTGCTGTAACGTGCATAATCAACCTTGTTGGCAAATTCTAAATAAGCATATTTAAAAAAGGTAGCACGCACGGCGCCTTCAAAACCCATATTCCACCCACCCAACTGAAAGCCGGCATCGTTATTTTGCCCAAACAACATATTTTGTACATGCGGAATAACAGGACCAATGCCACCTTTGCCCAAGGCATCTATTTTTAAATTGCCATCACCCGTTTGGTAAATATGCCAGCGTTTTACTAAATTAAACAATAAAAAATTAGCACCATTATTTAAATAATAGGCAAAGCCATTGGGTTCATTAAAGGCAACCGTAGTATCTACCTGCCGGTTATTCAATTTGCCCGTAATATGTGCATTCTGGTCGGCAAAAATATATTTGGTGTGGTCGAAGTTGATTTCAAAAAACAAATCTTTTTTTCTGTTAATTAAAAAACCCAGGCGGTAATTGTATTGCGGAATGGAAATAGGAATGCGCAAAATACCTTCATCCCAACCAATATGGTCGTGTGCTTTTACGGCTTTGAAAGTATAATCGTTACCTAATGCCGGTTGTACTACTTTAATGTTGCTGTGGGTGTACCACTCTTTGTTATAACCCCACGAAAAATAAAATTCTCCTTTTCTATTTTTTTTGTGTTTTGTTGTTCCTGTTGTTTGTGCTTTTACAAAGTGCATGCTGCCTGCTACATAAATGAATACCATGGCCATTGCTCTTAACTTACGCTTCATAGTTTGTATTTTATATTTTGATTGCCTGCTGTTTAACCTGTCTATTCAACTCCCCCGATGGTTTGTATGGTTGATAGTGCTATTTCCTTCATGGGTTTACCAATAGGGTATATGAAATTGCCCGCAAAAGTATTGTGTAAATGTTAACCTGCAATTTTTTGATTTCAATTCATTAATTACCGTAATTTGAAATGTAAACCTTACCCCGCATGCTTTATTCTATTGAAATAATAGACAAAGGCGCAGGGCTTTCATCAGGAAATGTTTTAAGTGGATTATTATGAAGACAAGCGAAAGAATTATTCCGGCCACACAGAATTTTTATTTAGAGGGTTCTAAGCCCCGAGTACATGAATTGAAATTTGCATGGCGTGTATTCATAGAGTTTTTGAATAGTTTTCGGGTATTGCATTTTGTAGGCCCCTGTATTACGGTATTTGGAAGCGCAAGGTTTAAACCCAATCATCCATACTATCTGGCAGCAGAAGAATTTGGGAAACGAATTGCCAAAATGGGTTTTACTACCATGACAGGTGGCGGACCGGGCACAATGGAAGCCGCTAATAAAGGCGCTTTTGAAAATGGCGGTCAGTCGGTGGGTTGCAATATTAAACTGCCTTTTGAACAAAAACCCAATCCCTATGTGCATACCTCAATTACGTTCAATCATTTTTTTTCCCGAAAAGTAATGATGGTAAAATATTCGTATGCATTTATTATTATGCCGGGTGGTTTTGGTACCATGGATGAATTTTTTGAAACCCTTACCTTAGTGCAAACCCGCACCATTACTCAGTTTCCAATTGTAATATTTGGGAAAGAATTTTATAAACCATTAATGGATTTTATAGAAGAAATGGCTGAGCAGGGTACCATTACACGTAGTGATATGGATTTGGTACTGTTTACAGATGATTACGACGAAGCCATGAACCATATTAAAACTTATATCCGTAAAAACTATGTGCTAAAGCCCAGAAAGCGTTTCTGGTGGTTATTGGAAACAAAATAGGGTACAGGTTTTACTAATACCTCTGTTTTTTAATCATTCATGCAACCATTTAATTTATTCCCGGATTCAGCTTCCTTAAAAAAATTAAAAAAATTGTAAAGGCAATTTTTATAGCAGTGGTTGTATTTTTGTATGCTTTTTACATTATAAAAAATATAAAATTATTTAAAAAATTAATCATTGTAAACAATACTGATTTCCATAGTGCTTCTTCTAACCGGTTTTTAGGAAACCCCATTTCTTTTGTCTGGCCAGTAGACAGGTTTACATCCATTCTTTTAATTAATTACAAAATGTGCTTTCGGGGCTAATCCGTTTTAAAATATATGCAATGCACTGTAATGTTGTGTGTAGTTTATTTGGGTAGATGGATTTACTTTTATTGTTATTTTAAGCTATTTATCCAAAACCATCCATTCCTGGATGCTGCGGTATACAAACCAATGCATCATCATAACAAATTAAATAGGCTAACTATTTTTAGTTACACCCTTCAAAAAATGTTACATCTTACCACAGCGTGATGAATGGGCCGGCGAGGGATACTTAATTACAGCTGCATACACCACATCCCACTTCACCTTCAATTGATATTCATCAAAAAAAATCATTGCTTCGTTAATAACAGGTTGATGCGAAAAAATAGATTCGCCCGTTGCAAACCGAATACAGACCGCCATTTCCTCCCATTTCCTGCACATTCATCGGCTAACAAAACAGATGGCCATTTACCCAATTCTTTTTTTATATTCTTGATTAATCACTACATTCATTGCGCTAATTTTTTAAGAAGTGCATAGAGGAATGGGGCCTGCAATCGCTGGTAGTTTCATCCTTATTGCCTGTACAAAATAGTGTAAAGCATATTTATCCATATCAATCAACACAACCGTATGAAAAAGAAATCGAACGATGCTACAACCAACCATTCCCGCCGCAATTTTTTACGCAACACTGCATTAGCCGCTACCGGCTTCTATATTGTTCCGCGCCATGTTTTAGGCAAAGGCTTTATTGCGCCTAGCGATAAACTGAATGTTGCCGGTATTGGGATAGGCGGAAAAGGCGAAAGCGATTTATGGAATTTTTACCAAAGCGGCAAAGCCAATATTGTGGGTTTATGCGATGTAGATGACCGTATGGCAAAGACAAGCCGTGCCCGTTATCCTAAAGCAGCTTATTATAAAGACTATCGGGAAATGCTCGATAAAATGCACAATAGCATTGATGCGGTATCTGTATCTACCCCCGACCATATGCATGCGGTAATAGCCATGGCTGCCATGCAATTGCACAAACATGTGTATGTGCAAAAACCCATGGCGCACGATATTTATGAAGCCCGTACCATGACCAAAGCCGCCCATCAATATAAAGTGGTAACACAAATGGGTAACCAGGGTGCTTCCGGTGATGGTGTTCGGCAGTTAAGAGAATGGTACAATGCCGGCATTATTGGTGAAGTAGATACCGTATATTGTTTTACCGACCGTCCCGTATGGCCACAGGGTATGGGCTGGCCCGCTCCTGATCCAAATATACCTGCCGGATTAGATTGGAAATTATGGCAGGGTACAGCTCCCCTAAAAGAATATGTGGATGGCCTGTTGCCTTTTAACTGGCGCGGTTGGTGGGATTATGGTACCGGTGCATTGGGCGATATGGGTTGCCATTTAATGGAAGCGCCATTCCGTGTGCTGGGTTTGGGTTATCCTACCGCCGCAGAATGTAGTGTGGCTACACAATACACCAAGCCATGGACAAGATCCTTTCATCCGGAAAGTGGTCCTATTGCTTCACATATTACCTTAACGTTCAACGTCAATGGCCGCACCGTTAAATTGCATTGGATGGATGGCGGCATACAACCCGACCGTCCGGAAGAGCTGGGGCCAAATGATGTATTTGGCGATGGCGGCAATGCCATTTTATTTGTAGGCAGTAAGGGGAAAATGATGGCTTCCACCTATGCTGAAAATCCTAAATTATTGCCTCTATCCCGAAATGAAGAAGTACATGTGCCACAAACCATTGCTAGGGTTCCTGGCAGTGCCAATGGCCATTATGCCGCCTGGGTAGAAGCCTGTATTGCCGGTTATGGCAGTAAAGAACAGAAAGAACTAAGCTCTAACTTCGATTTAGCCGGTCCCTTAACAGAAATTGTGATTATGGGAAATTTAGCCATTAGAAGTTACAATATTCAGGAGCCCAATCCCAAGAATCCCAATAGCTTTATTTATCCCGGCCGAAATATTCAATTGCAATGGGATGGCGCGAATATGCGGGTAACCAATTTTGATGCTGCCAATGCATTTGTAAAACGGAATTACCAAAATGGCTATCATTTGTAAGCAACGAAAGTTAACCTAATCGTATATATGCACAACGGCGTAGTTTTTCAGCTACGCCGATTTTTTGTAGCATTGGCTATGGATAATCATTTTTTTAAAGCAGAATTGTAGATGTAGCAAAAGCTATAAATTTATAAATGTATCTCGGCGTATGTTTTCAACTACGCCGAATTTTTATGTAGCATTGGCTACGGGAAATCATTTTATCATCATTGGTTGAGTGTAGCGGATGCTACAAAAAAGCAGGGCGTAGGCACAGCCATACGCCCAGTATTTTCTTTTATTAATGTAGCTATGTTGTTATTGATGGCATCTCGGCGTATGTTTTCAACTACGCCGAATTTTTTATGTAGCATTGGCTACGGGAAATCATTTTATCATCATTGGTTGAGTGTAGCGGATGCTACAAAAAAGCAGGGTGTAGGCGCAGCCATACGCCCAGTGAATTCGTTTATTTTTTCAGCTATGTGGTTTTAAAAGCATCTCGGCGTATGTTTTCAACTACGCCGTTTTTTTTTGTAGCATCCGCTACGATTATTCAGTTAATATTTAAAACAGCTGTTTAATCTGAATTCATATAAAATTAACTTTTATTAATCCTTGTCTGCCAATATAATCTCTTGCACTGCTCAGTAAATAATCCTCTGCATTTTCAACTAACCCTGCATTAACTGGATTTTGATGTATGTAGGATAATTTTGTAGTGTACATGTCTTTAATATGTGGATCCATATATATCGCATGATTTTCATGTGTCCAAAGTTGATAATTAGTATTTCTT
This sequence comes from Hydrotalea lipotrueae, assembly GCF_019249625.1. NCBI lineage: Bacteria > Pseudomonadati > Bacteroidota > Chitinophagia > Chitinophagales > Chitinophagaceae > Hydrotalea > Hydrotalea lipotrueae. Next base: position 28,980 of record NZ_JAESDL010000027.1, read on the forward strand.
ACATGTTGTTGCGCTGCATGTTTAAATTGAAATAACATCCAGATTCGTCTGCTTTCTACCTCTTCTTGTATTGAATGAAGAATTTGCTTACTGGTGTGGCGTTTAAAATCCCGGATAGTATTTGATAGTGTGTTATTGGAACTGGATAATATGCAATGCACATGATTGCTCATTATACACCAGGCATGTACATTTAAACATTTTTGTTCGATGCAGAAATTTAAAGAATCAATTACTATATCGCAATACCTTTTTCTGGTAAATACATCTATCCAGGCAACTACTTGAAAGGTTACAAAATAAACGCCACTTTGGTCTTTTATTACATAACTATCAGGCATAAATAATAAATGTTTTATTAAAATTACATTATTGTTGTATTATTCTATTTACACTATAATAGCAGTATTATTTGTACAAGTTAAGCCGTAACTCGGCGTATGTTTTCAACTACGCCGATTTTTTTTTGTAGCATTGGCTACGGGAAATCATTTTTTCATCATTGGTTGAGTGTAGCGGATGCTACAAAAAAGCAGGGCGTAGGCACAGCCATACGCCCAGTATTTTCTTTTATTAATGTAGCTATGTTGTTATTGATGGCATCTCGGCGTATGTTTTCAACTACGCCGAATTTTTTTGTAGCATTGGCTACGGATAATCATTATTTAAAAGCAGAATTGTAGATGTAGCAAAAGCTACAAATTTATAAACGTATCTCGGCGTATATTTTCAACTACGCCGTTTTTTTTGTAGCATTTGCTACCCAACTCCCATCCCCAATTTTTAGCAAAACCAAAATTTCACCACACCAAATTATTCTGTTTTAGTTTAATACAAACATCCTTATATTTGCGCTCATTATAACGAAACTTAATACTGCCCGCATGGTGCATTCATACAAAACCTTCTTGCTTCGTTTTTGCCTGATGATGGGTTTCGCATTGCTTACCCTCTTATCCCGTGCACAATTGCCTGTTGATATCAATCAATTAACCGACCAACAACTCATTCAATATGTACAACAAGCCAATTTGTCCGGTTTAAGTGAAGCCGATCTGGTAGCCAAAGCCCGTGCAAAAGGTTTATCTGACGATCAAATTGCTACCCTTAAACAACGTATTCAGGCACTGAACCTTGGTGCTACCACCGGCAGTGGCAACAGCAGCGGCAATATTAGCAGCAAACGCAACCGTATACCCACTATCGGCCCAGGGTATCGCGATTCTGCCATGGGCTTACAAATATTTGGAGCCGACTTATTCTCGCAAGATAACCTCACCTTCGAACCTAATTTAAACATACCCACCCCCGCCAATTATGTGCTGGGTGCCGGCGATGAATTGGTGATTGATATTTATGGTTATTCTGAAAATACCAAAAAATTACAGGTAACCCCCGATGGGTATATTCGTTACCCCAATCTCGGCCCTTTAAAAGTAATGGGGTTAACCATTGAGGAGGCTACCAAAAAAATAAAAGGTGCTTTATTAAAAATATATCCCGGCATTGCCGCCGGCAATACCTCTGTACAGGTAACCCTGGGGCAAATTAGAAGTATTAAAGTAACCATGATTGGCGAAATTGCCCGTCCGGGTACTTATTCACTGCCTTCCCTTGCAACCATTGCCAATGCCCTGTATGTTTCCGGAGGGCCAAATAAAATTGGTAGTTTGCGGCACATCAGCCTCATGCGCAATGGCAAACAGGTAACTGCCTTCGATTTTTATGATTTTCTCCTGAAAGGCGATTTATCTAAAAATGCCTTGTTACAGGATGGCGATGTAATTAGTGTGGCCCCTTATCAATTGCGGGTAGCCATTAAAGGTGCCATTAAAAAGCCCGCCATTTATGAGCTGGGTGCAGCAGATAATCTTTCTACAGTATTGCAATACAGTGGTGGTTTTGCTGATATTGCCTATAAAGCCAGGGTACGCATACAACGTTTTGGCACTGCCAACCGCGAAATGTTAACCATACCTGCCAATCAGTTCCAACAATTCAAATTGGTATCGGGCGATGCCATATTGGTAGATAGTATTGCCAACCTGTATGCCAACAGGGTATTGGTAAGCGGTGCGGTGTACCATCCCGGCACTTATGGCTTAAACGATATGCCTACCCTGCAACAATTGGTAAAAGCGGTGCAGCCCAGAGAAGATGCGTATGTAAACCGTGCCGTTATCCGCCGGTTAGATAAAGATTACCAGCCTTTGCTCCTGAATTTTAATGTGCAGGATGTAATGGATGGTAAATACAATATTCCGCTGCAGCGGGAAGATTCCATCCATATTTATGCCATACCCGATGTACGGGAAAAATACCGGGTAACCATTACCGGCGAAGTGAATAAACCCACTCAGTATCCCTTTGCAGAAAATATGAAAGTAGAAGATTTAATTTTAATGGCCGGCGGGTTAAAAGATGGTGCCAGCTTAAAACAAATTGAAGTGTCAAGGCGTATCCGTTCCGCTACCAATCCGGCCGATTCAAACGCCTATGCCATTATTAAAGAAATTAATTTAACCGACGATAACCTTGCCAATGATACCGCCAATAATATCAGTCTGCAACCCTTCGATATTGTTTCTGTTCGCCGTTCACCATTGTATAAAGACCAGATTACCGTGGATGTACAGGGCGAAGTACTCTATCCCGGCCAATACACCGTATCAGCCAATACCGAACGGTTGAGTGATGTAATTAAAAGAGCCGGTGGTTTAAAAGAAGATGCCTATCCATCCGGGGCCATCCTCATCCGCAATACTTACCAGCAGCAAACAGCGGCAGATAGTACGCTGATTAATAATAAACTGAATGCCTTAGAGGCCCAAAGCGGTAATGCTTTAAACACTACTGATGCTAATGGTGCAGCCCTTTTAACCGACAGTACCCAAAAAAGCCAGTTAGAAGCTTCCATTACCGAAGCCAAAAAGCAGGTAGGTATCCGTTTAGGGGAGGCATTGAACAACCCAGGTTCTGTATATAATTTACTGTTAGAAGAAGGGGATGTAATTAAAGTACCCAAACAATTGCAAACCGTACAATCCTTTGGTGGGGTATATGTATCGCAGAAAGTGGTGTACACCAAGGGCTTAACCTTTAGAAAAGTAATTGACCAGTCGGGCGGCTATCAGCAAAATGCCTCCCGTAAAAGAAGTTATGTAATTTATCCCAATGGAGAGATACGGAGTACCAAACACTTTCTGTTTTTTAAAACCTATCCGGCCATTAAACCGGGGGCAGAAGTGTATGTACCCATCCGCAAGCGCACATCGGCTAACGAAATTGCCAGTACCGGTGCTGCCTTTGCCTCTATTGCCGGATTAATTGTATCGTTGGTATATTTAATTAAAAAATAAGCAAGCCGCAACGGTGTATGACACAAACAACCGAACCACAAGAAGAATATTATAGTCTGGCCGATATACTGCAACAGGTAAAAGCCTTTTTGCGCTACCTGCGGCAGCAATGGGTATGGCTGTTAATAGCTGCTGTATTGGGCATTGGCGGTGGTGTATTGTATTATTACCTGCAAAAACCGGCTTACCAGGCAGAAGAAACCTTTATATTAGAAGAAAAATCGCCCGGCGGCGGTGGCTTAGCCGGACTGGCCTCACAGTTTGGGTTTGATGTGGGTAGTTTAACCGGTGGCGGTAGTATTTTTGCAGGCGATAATATTCTCGACATTTTAACCTCCCGCCGTATTGTAGAGCATGTATTGTTAAGCAAGGTAGACAGTACCCGGCCCGACAGCCCTACATTAACCGACCTGTTTTTAGATTTTACGAAACTAAAAAAAGCCTGGCATAAGAAACCGGGTTTGGATACCATTAACTTTTACCGGGTAAACGGACGTAACAGCATGAGCTTGTTGCAGGATAGTGTGCTGCACGAAGTGTATAAATTGGTTACGAAGAAATATGTATCGGTGAGCCGGCTCAATAAAAAAGGTTCCATCATAACCATTAATGCCACTTCCATTAACCCCGATTTTTCGTTGCTATTGGTACAGCGCATGGTAAGAGAAGCCAGCGATTTGTATATTGATATCAAAACCTCGGTATCGGCCGCCAATGTAAACCGCCTGCAGCAAAAGGCTGATTCCCTGTTGGCCTTATTGAACAACAAAAGCTACCAGGTAGCCGGCATGCAAATTAACGATGCCAATCCGGCGTTAAAATCATTATTGGTACCAACCGAATTAGCCTCCCGCGACCGTACTGTATTGGCCACCCTGTACACCGAAGTAGTAAAGAATTTAGAAACCGTACGTACCACCTTAATGTTACAAACCCCCGTAATTGAGGTATTAGATATGCCCCATGCACCGTTAGAGGATGGGAAGAAGCATTTAAGTATTGTATTAGTAATAGGATTGATAGGAGGGATTTTTATTGGCATGCTATATGCTTTTTACCGGTATATGCAAAAGGGTTGGGCAATAGCAGAGGCAGCAAAAACACATCCAGGAATATCATAGCAGGGTTGAAACGGAGTGGTTTTAAAAATATATTTTGTTCAATAGAAGTTTTTATAGAGGCTGCACGCTCGTAATGGGAGTGAGGGTGGCGAAGCCATAAAATACTATTTATATATACACATACATTATGAACTTTAAATTCTATCATGGTAATTAGTGCATATCATTTATTTTCTAAGCTTCCGGTAGATATTTTTTAATAGAGGATAAAATAATGGCTTTTTTGAAGCATTGTATCCGCAACCAGATATTTTAATAACACAGTTGAACTCAAAATACCTTTCTTTAGCTAACAAAACTGTAGAATTTTAGAAAGTTAGGGTACGATTAAAGTAACTTTACTTTAATAATTAATTGCGTTTTTGAAAATGAGTAAAATACGAATAAAAAATTTTGGGCCAATAAAAGAGGGTTATAAGGAAGATGAGGGTTGGCTTGATATTAAAAAAGTAACAGTTTTTATAGGGAACCAGGGATCAGGGAAAAGTACTGTTGCAAAACTAATATCAACATTTAGCTGGATTGAAAAAGCATTGGTTAGAGGTGATTATAATAAAAAATGGCTGGAAAGAAAAAACAAGTTAAAAAACCAATTCCTTAATTATCACCGTTTAGAAAACTATTTCAAAATTAATGGAATAGATCATAGTATTATTGAATATAGAGGAGATGCTTTTAATATTAATTATCAAAATGGAACTGTTTCCATTGAAGAAGTAAGGAATAATGCTTATCCACTGCCACAAATTATGTATGTTCCGGCAGAGAGAAACTTCATTGCTTATGTAAAAACTCCAAAAGAATTAAAACTTTCTTCCGCTTCACTAAAGGAATTTTTAACCGAATTTGATAATGCTAAGGAAGATTTAAAAGGGTTACTTACACTGCCTGTTAACAAAACTGAAATTGAATATGATAAGTTAAATAATACATTAAATTTAAAAGGCGAAGGCTATAAGTTAAAATTAACGGAGGCTTCAAGTGGTTTTCAATCACTTGTTCCTTTGTATTTGGTTTCACACTATCTGGCTCATTCGGTAAAAAAACAAAGTGAATCAAATAAAGAACCCATGAGCAGTGAAGAAATGCAAAGATTTAAAAAAGGAGTTGAAGAAATTTGGAAAAATGATAGTTTAACTGATGAACAAAAAAGAATTGCGTTATCTGTTTTGTCATCTAAGTTCAACAAAACAGCTTTTATTAACATTGTTGAAGAGCCTGAACAAAACCTATACCCTTTATCTCAACAAAAAATGCTTTACAGCCTGTTAGAATTTAACAATATGAATAAAGGTAATAAGTTAATTATTACTACCCATAGTCCTTATTTAATTAATTATTTAACACTTGCTGTAAAGGCGCATTTCATAAAAAACAACTTAAAAGAGGCAATAACCCAGGAGAGGTTGAATAAAATTGTTCCCATAAAAGCTACATTAAAGGGTGATGATCTCGCAATATATGAATTAAATGAAATGGATGGATCCATCAAAAAACTGGAAACTCAAAACGGGCTGCCATCTGACAATAATGAGCTCAATAAAAAGCTGGAAGAAAGTAATGAATTATTTGCCCAACTTTTAGAAATACAGCAACAGATATGATGGTTGATGCGTTTCAGGTAGAAAAATGCAAATCATACTCCGTTAAAAAAAAATTTGGACTATGTGATGAGCCCCATCCGGCACATAATCCTGCTTATATTGATGAAACCAATGGTGCCAGATGGATAGCAGTGGTTGAAAATGAAAATGGTTTTTTAACCACATTTATGGCAATTGACAATTGTATTGTATTGAAAAGGGCAGATGGAAAAATGGATAAACGGTGCGATGGGATGCTCACTTACAAATTAACGGTAATATTTGTAGAACTAAAGGATAGGGGAGCAAAAGGGAATGCATGGGTAGAAGATGCAGTTCCACAATTAAAATCTACCATCACGCATTTTGAAAATTCGCAAATGGCCGCCAACTTTAAACATAAGAAAGCATACATTTCAAACCGTGAACATCCAAAATTTAAAACAAGCCAAAAAGAGCGAATGGAAAAGTTTTTTATGGATACAGGATATATTTTAAGAATCGAAGCAAGGATAAAACTGGAATAATAAGCACAGATTACCATTTCTATTAATGCTATGCAACAAAAGTGGTTAAATTGAAATAGGATATATCATGTAGCTTTAGCATAGTCTATTAATTTTGCGCTTAGTGATTTAAAATTGTTGAATAAAAGATAGAAAAAATAAATTAAGTAGATAAAATGCGAATTACCCAACAACAGGCAAAAGCCATTGTACAGCAGGTGAATGCCATTGATGCGGCTGCTGCCGTTTATTTATATGGCAGCCGGGTAAATGATGCATTGAAAGGGGGTGATATAGACATAGCCATCGTGAGTGATAACATCGCCATAAAAGATAAAGTAGCCATACAGATGAACCTGTATGATGTATTGGAAGGTTTAAAATTAGATATTTTAGTGGTGGATGATGCAACAATGCCTTTTTGGCAAGTGGTGCAGCCAAGCGCCATTAATTTGAAAGCGTATGTTGAATAAACAGTTAGCGTTGTTAAGAGCAGATTTTGCTTTGCTGGAAGAAGCCATGCAGCAAATGGAATATTCTATACAGAAATGTAAAGATTTAATTGAAATGCCTGTTGAAGCATATACCCCTGAAGCGTTGGAGCATATTGAAGCGTATACAGCACGGTTTGCAAGGCTCTCAGATATGTATTTAAAAAAAATTATTCGAAATATTGCAGTAATGGAAGGCTATGCCACCAATTCATTTAGGGAAACCTTAGAGTTAGGATCAAAATTAGGTTTTATAGCCAATGCAAATGTGTTGTTAGAAATAAGGGTATTTAGAAATGAAATTGCACATGATTACATTCCCTTATCGCAAAGAAAAATTTTTGTGGAAGTAAACAGGGTATTGCCTTTTTTACTGGAAAACATTCAAACCAGTAAAAACTATATGGTTCAAAATGGCTGGTTGTAATATTTTTTAGCAGCTAAAACAAAATTGGATTGATAGTTATAACAAGGTTATTCAAAAAAAATATTTTTAAAGACTTTTTATCGGTATCACTGATACAGGGGTTGAAATGAATTAAACAATAACAAATAGTTGGTTATAATTTTTAGATGAAAAATTTATAATAAAATATTTATATGAAAAAATTAAATTTGGGCTGTGGGTTAGATATAAGAGAAGGATACATTAATCTAGATATGCATAAGCTAAATGGAGTGGATATCGTACATGATGTAAATAAACTGCCATTGCCATTTGCAGAAAATGAATTTGATTATATACTATGTCAAGATGTACTTGAGCATGTTGATAATTTCATTGGTTTAATGAAGGAATTAAACCGAATAATTAAGAAAGATGGTATAATCGAGATTCGTGTTCCACATTTTACCTCTGCAAATAATTATGCTGACCCGACTCACCGAAATAGATTTTCTGTGAGAACTTTTTATTTTTTTACAGAAAAATCTCGCTTTGATAGGAATTATTATTTTGATTTTTCATTTAAAAGTATCGAGGAAATAAAATTAACATACAGTAAGAAGATAATTTACAATTTTCCTTTTTTTATAATTTTTAATTTAAATATTTCTGTTTTAGATATCTATGAGAATACTTTCTTTTCGCGTATTTTTCCAGCAGTCAATTTAGTTGTAAAATTGAGAAAATGAGTTAATATTAAAATATCTCTATGATCAATTTAACTAAAGAAAAATTTAGACTGATTAAAAATTTTCTAAGTATAGGATTTTATCAGTTAAATAATTTTATTTTCCAATTGTTACTAACTCCATTTCTGATTAAAAGGGTTGGCTTTTTAAATTTTGGCATTATTTCTACCTGTCTCTTATACACATCTGA
>NZ_JAESDL010000028.1:0-36007 GCF_019249625.1 Hydrotalea lipotrueae
AAAACAATAAAACCACACTCGGCGTATGGCTTTGCCTACGCCGTACTTTTTTGTAGCTTGCAGCTACTAACACCAATCTTCATTTATTCCAAATAGCTAATTGCATGTGTGCAGGTGTAATACAACCTAAAATTTATATATTTTCACACTATCAATATTCAAATTAGAAAAACATCCCCTCAAAGCCCCGCCACCCCCAGCACATCCTTTAAAAATGTAGAACTATTGGTAGGCAGTCCGTTGGAAGCTTTCCAAAGGCAACCTTTTACAAGGTTGCCTTTTTATTTTGTGCTGTAATGCCTTGCAGTTGGACAATAGTGGCGAAGAGGGTATTGATACTGACGGTTCAAACTGTGTTATTTTTCTTATTGTACATCATTCCTTCGGGAAACAGTAGGTATTGTAATTTCTTTTCTTAATATTTTGATGAAACCCAAAGTTGGCTTAGGTTTTCTGAAAGTATACGCATGTAAAAAATATTACATTAAAATAAGTACAAGAGGTTTAATCCTGAATTTTTTTCTGACTGCTTCAAAAACTGTAATTTCATGCTATGCAAACAAAGCCTGTTGGTCCATTGTTTGTTTCATTCCTAACCTCATTAAATGGTACTTGCTTATGAAAAAGCTATCTTTCCTCACATTTTTTTTGTTTTGTATGCATATTGTAGCGCATGCACAAGTAGTAATGCCGCCGGAAGGTTCGCCTTTAGAGGGCAGATGGGATATGGTATTACAATTGAACGGTAAGGCATTACCTTCCTGGTTGGGCGTGTACCATTCCGGGTTGAAAACACTGGTAGGACAATTTGTAGGCCCTGGAGGTAGTGCCCGGCCTATTTCGGAAGTGTTTTTTGAAAACAATACAATGCATTTTGCCATTCCGCCACAATGGGAACAATCAGATAAATATTTATCCATAGAAGGTACACTACAGGGCGATAGTTTGGTGGGTACGGGAACCAGTAGTGAGGGAGAACATTTTACCTGGATAGCCCATAGGGCGCCTCGCCTGCACAGAGATAAACCTGTTGTTTGGGGTGAACCCATCCGCTTATTCAATGGCAAAGACCTGAGTGGCTGGCATGCCATGGGCAAGAACCAATGGGTGGTTGAAAACGGCGTGTTGAAAAGTCCACACTCGGGTTCTAATTTGGTAAGCGATAAGAAGTTTAACGATTTGAAACTGCATCTTGAATTTCGGTATCCTGCAGAAAGCAATAGCGGCGTTTATTTGCGCGGTAGGTATGAAGTGCAGATCATAGACAGTAAGGGCAAAGAGCCTGCTGTAGGTTTATTCAGCGCTATTTACGGCTTTATAGCTCCGAGCGAAATGGTGGCTAAATTGCCCGGCGAATGGCAGTCGTTCGACATTACCCTGGTGGACAGAATGGTTACTGTAATTGCCAATGGTATAAAAGTAATTTGTAACCGCGAAATACCCGGTATTACCGGAGGTGCTTTAGACAGTAATGAAGGTACTCCCGGCCCCATATATTTCCAGGGAGATCATGGGCCTATTGAATTTAGGAATATTGCAATTACACCGGCAAGAGAGTAGAAATTAGGTGGTCGGCTATACTACCGAAAAGTAACGATAGTAGCTAGAACCAGATTCGAATTAATAAAATAGTAAATAAATTTATTTTCATTGTTGTACTACTAAAATTGTTTAATATTGGTTAAATCCTGTTTCGAATAATATTTTAACCGATTTTAAAAGATAGGCACTATCACTAATTTTTAAATAAACATTTTTTAGCCTGTGATGAATTACAGCAATAGATGAGAGCGCTTTTTTAGTTAAGTTTTGTGAGGGAATTGTGTTTTATTTTATATTTTTTTGTATAGCTATTTGTAAGCAATTTTTAAGCCCATCAAACACCTATCTTCAGCTAGCTTTACATGTATAAAATAAATAAAATAATAGAGAGGTGAATAAAAAATTATTGTTTTCATTTTTATGCTTATGCTTATTAGAATAAGTGCATGCACAGCGGGTGTTAAATTTTGAAACTGCTACTACAGCACAACCCAAAGATTTTGTGTTTATTAGTGGTACAGGCGGTCAGGTAACTTTTATTAAAACCCCGGCTACCACTAATTATACGCCCTTTTTAGCACATGCGGGTTTAAGTTATGGAATTTCAAAAAATTTAGATATTGGTTGCAGGCTTTGTACTGTTCCCATACCATGGTTAATAGTAGGCCCAACTTTAGGAAGTGCTATAGATGCAAAACTGCGATTAACCAATATTACTGCGCCCTACCAAATAGCTGTAATTGCCGGCGGGGGTTATGCTTATTTGAAAATATTGGATAACAATAAATCTGCTTGGTCGCCCGGGGTGGCCATTTCTATCACCCGACAATTGAATAGTAGTACTTCCATCACATTTAATAGCAGACTTTTGCAAACAGTTATACCAAGTGCATTGGGCGGTAAAGATAATAATTATGTTAGCATATTTGGCGGGAGTATCGGATTGTCTAGTAACCTGAATTCAGTAATTGGTATAATTCCTGAAATTGGCATTTTTAACTTGAGCGGAAAAATCAATAACGTGGAAAGTAATGGCATTGGAATTCAGGCAGGTGTAGTATTGAAAGTAGATTTTAAAAAAGCCGCGTTTGTTAAATAGTATGATAATATATAGGTATTATATGAAACGTAGTACAATCATTGTAGTTGGATAGAAAATACTATACTATTTTAACTTTGCATGTTTTGTTATATTAAAATTTCGTGAAATATTAAATCCGAAATAAATATCTCCATTCGCCCAACTTCCTGCAGTTCGGGTAATATAGTAAGGTTCTGTCATTCCCTGCGAGTTGGAGAAGACTAGTTGAAATACATGCCCGCCTGTTTCTATTTCCCAGGCAAAAGAAAGAGAATTATATACAGTCATCGATACTACTTGATTAGGTGGAAGATAATTGTATTCGCTTGTAATACTCATTCTATTGGTAAGTTTTACGCGCCCTCCAATACCGATTGCAAAGATATTATTGGCATCCTGAGCTGTAGGCACTAGATTGTAGTGGAGGAAAGTGGGCACTATTTGTAATGAGTATTTTTTAAATTTTCTTGCAACTAAAAATTGTGCTGTATATACTGTACGGTAGCTGGCATCTAAATATGGTTTATCTGGGTAACGTTGGGTATAATTCGATACTCCCAACAGTATATCTGCTGTTACCGGAATTTTATTGCTGCCATCAGTCTGTCTTACAAATTTATATTTTACATAACCATCAAAAGCTTTATCTAATGAAGTTCTGCCAACACCCACCGAAAGAAGATCCGTAATACCATAGTCAAAACCAAGACGTAATGTTGCATTATCCAATCCAAATAAATTATAAGCCCCACTGTTTAATGCGCCAAACCTATGCATAATAAGAAAATACATAGCACCTTTTGCAGGCGATTCAACCGTTTGCATATTTACAATATGGTTGCCCTTAAATGTTCCGGTAACATAGGTGGTTTTAGCATGTGCAGCTACCGAATCGTTTAACATAGATAGAAACGAGGAATCCTGCGCTTGTATGTTTTTACAAATGCCTACTAAAAAAATAAACAGGAAAATTTTTCTTGTTCGCATATTATTTTTATTTTGTTGTACAGGTAATATCTACTATTACATTCATTTTTTCTTCAATTTTATTGCGTACAATCGAAGGAATACTGATACCATAATCTTCAGGTTTTATATAAAATTGTGCATGTCCCAAAAGTTTACCCGCTTTAACCTGTAGGGTTGCGGGTGTTTGTATATTGTGGGTTATTCCATGAATAGTTAGATTACCATTTACATTAATTGGATAAACCCCTTCCTTTGAAACATCAACCGTACCAGAGAATTTACCAATAAAATTGGCTTTAGGAAATTTATCTGTTTCCGCATAATTTTCGTTGAAGTGTTCCTGCATCAATTCTTTTGTGAATAGAAAGCTTTTCATCAATAAAACAAATGCAATGTCTTTATTATGTGTATCAATGGCGGCATATACCTGATTATTTTCAGCTCTTATATCTTCAAACGGTGTTTTGGAATAAAAACCAATAAATCCTGTTCTAGTAAGATATACCTGGCTATATCCTAAGAAAAAAAACAGGTTTAAACAGATCCATAATAATATTTTTTTCATATCACCATTTTTAAAACTTAATTATTTTTTGTACCCTGATTTATCCATGCTTTTATTTTGTTAATATCGCAGTCAGATAATTTGCCTCCGTCGTAAGGCATCGGCACATATCCGGGTGCATGTGTTATGTTCCCAACCAAATAACCATTATCAGCCCATTTTTTTAAATTAAAATAGCCTTCAAGAATAATGCCACCACTGCCCCCATTTGTTACTGCTCCATGGCAACGATAACAGTTGGCATTAAGTATGGCAACAATAGTAGTGCTATATTGCACATTGATGGTATCGCAGGAAAGTGTTGAGGGAGATAAAAGCTGGTCTTCACTTTGTTTGGTACAACTTTCAAAGAATAAAAGAGATGATAGCAGAAGGGCTAAAAAAAATATTATTTTATTTTTCATTTTGTTATGTTTTAGAATACATTTTTTGCTCTTATTTTTCTATAATACAATCAACTAAATTTACATCCATTAAATAGCCTGCACATCTTCCTTTGATAAGTATGACTGATCCAATTTTAGGAGGCTCTATTTGTTTTTTTTTCGGGAAATACATACTGCAATTAATACCACTTAATGTATTTCCGGCAGCAAGATGCACACTAAAAGAACTATCGCTTAGCTCAACATCGTCTACTATACCACTCAGTTCAATTACTTTTCCTGAAAATTTTTTATCACCTTCACCTTCATTTTCAGAATATAGATGATAAAAGTTAACTGCTGAAGTAGTTATTACAGGTTTGCTTTTTTCTACACCCTGGTGTGGTTTATTGTATAAATACCAGGCATATATTAAAGAACATAAAATGATAACAATGATGAGAATGTATACATGTTTATGTTTATTTATGCTTATTCTCATTATAATTTAATTTTATTGGGTAGACGAAAGCAAAATATTTTATGGTTTATTTTGAAAAAAAATTATCATCTGTTTTCTTTATTTATGCCTGTTTTTTATTTTTTTCAATAATTTAAACTGCGTTATTATTATCGCAGGGGGTTAATTATAATATTACATACGTAATATTTTAGAAAAAGGTTGTTTAGCTCATTTAAAAAATAAACGTTTTTGGAATATCATATGGTCTATTACTGTTTTGAAAAGCTTTGCATCCAGTTTTTAAAAAAGCTCTCTGATTAGCGGGTAAAATGGGAAAAAACTACAAAAATTTCATTTTTGTAATCAAAAGTGTTTTTTGAATAGTAAGTAAGCTTTAAATCCGCTTTTATTATAATTGTAAGCAAAACAATTTTACAGTATTAAATTGCTGTTGTCATTAATTTATTAATAAAATTATCAGGGGGATATTAAAATGTTGCAACGCGCAATAAATTGTTCAGTAAATGAAATTATTTTCCCAATTTCTTGCTAAAAAGAGTAAATTTATAATTGGATAAAAATGAAGTCATAATATTAATCATTCATTGAACAATGAAACAAATTCGGCGCCGGTCATTATTTTCCATGACAGCTATGCTGTTTGGTATATATATTTTTGGTCAGCAGATTATTAATAGAACTGTGTTAAGGACAAATCAGGAAAGCATAAAACAATACATTTGTGAACTGGCACAATATGGTAAAGATAGCCTGGGTAGAGGTAACCGTGTAGCTTTCAGTAATGGCGATATAGAAGGACGGGCTTATATAAGCAAACTGATGAAAAAAAACGGTTTGGATGTGCATATTGATGCTGCTGGTAATATTATTGGCAGCAGAGCTGGACAAGATATGTCATTATTGCCCATCGTCATGGGTTCTCATACCGATATGGTATCACTAGGTGGTAATTACGATGGAGCAGTAGGTGTAATTAGTGCCATTGAAGTGATGCAGGTATTGCAGGAACATCATGTTGTTACCCGACACCCCTTGCAGGTAATTGATTTTATAGATGAGGAAGGAGGGGTAGTAGGCAGCCATGCTGTAGCAGGTAATCTCAACAAATCAGCACTACATGAAATAAGTTCCAGTGGATTAACCATTGCTGAAGGTATTCGTGCTGTTGGAGGTAATCCAGACAAGCTCGCAGATGCAATAAAGCCTAAAGGGAGTTTTGCAGCTTATTTGGAACTGCATATTGAACAAGGAGCTTTTCTGGAAAATGAAAAAAAGGACATTGGTATAGTAGAGGGAATTGTAGGTATTGAAGAATGGGAAGTAACTATCAACGGATTTGCTAACCATGCAGGTACTACACCAATGCTACACCGACAGGATGCTTTACTGGCAGCAGCAAAGTTAATTGTGTCTATCAATGATATCGTGAAAGGCATACCAGGAATACAAGTGTGCAATGTAGGCAAAATAGCTGTGGAACCTGGCGCCACAAATGTAATTCCCGGTAAAGCTGTATTTAGCCTTGAATTACGTGACCTTGATGAAAAAAAAATTTGGAATATGTTTAAAGCAATTGAACTTCGCGCAGATAGTATTGCAACCCAAACGGCTACTACTATTAGTTTTAAAAACCTACACATGTCATCTAAACCGGCTTTGATGAACCGTAAAATTCAAGATATCATTAAAACTTCCACTACACAATTAGGATATTCTTATAAAGTTATGCCCAGTGGAGCCGGGCACGATGCACAGGAAATGGCCCTATTGGCACCAGCCGGAATGATTTTTATTCCAAGTGTGGGAGGTATTAGCCATTCGCCCAAAGAATATTCCACACCTGAAGCAATTTATAAAGGAGCCAATGTACTATTACAAAGCATATTACAATTAGACCGACAATAGAAAGTAAATATACTTTAAGCTAAAATTACATTTATTATTTGTGCTTAAATCTTGAAGATGCTCACAAATATTTCTACTAAGTTATCACTGCTTCGAATGAATTCAATATGGAAGTATAGTTTAATAACATTATTGGTATGTTTTGCATGGGAGCCAAATTATGCCCAACCGATCCATCACTTGCTTTTGATCAAGCATTTGAATGGTAATTTTTATATTTTTACTACTTATGGTAACATAAATGGTATGCCATATCCTTCCAATGGTATGTATGTAGTAACCAATAACGGAGTAGTATTGTTGGATACGCCGTGGGATACTACGCAGTTTCAACCTTTGTTAGATAGTATTCAAGCCCGCCACCATCAAAATGTAGTGCTCTGCATTGCCACCCATTTTCACAGCGATCGTACCGTTGGTTTACCTTATTATGCAACAAAGGGAATTGCCACATACAGTTCAACAGCAACGCAAAATTTATGCAGGGAAAAAAATGAAGGGATAGCCCAATATGTTTTTACAAAAGATACTGTTTTTAGTGTTGGGAATGTTCAGTTCCAAACATTTTATCCGGGCGAAGGGCATAGTAGTGATAATATTGTTGTCTGGTTTCCCAACGATAAAATATTATATGGCGGATGTTTCATAAAGAGTAAGGAAACAAATAATATAGGTAATTTGTCAGATGCCAATGTGCCTGCCTGGCGTGTGGCAATTCAACAAACCATTCAGAAATTTGCGCAGGCGGCTTATGTTATACCCGGACATTTAGATGGATATGGAGTTAATAATTTGGCGCATACAGCAAAATTGGTAGATGATTATCTGAAAAAAAATCAATAACCTTTATCTGATAAACAGGGCAGTATTTCCCCTT
Source organism: Hydrotalea lipotrueae (assembly GCF_019249625.1). Classification (NCBI taxonomy): domain Bacteria; kingdom Pseudomonadati; phylum Bacteroidota; class Chitinophagia; order Chitinophagales; family Chitinophagaceae; genus Hydrotalea; species Hydrotalea lipotrueae. Next base: position 7,789 of record NZ_JAESDL010000028.1, read on the forward strand.
TATCAGAAGGTACTGCTTAATTTCAAGGTTTAAAGACACGCCATGCTTAAACAATTAGTATTGCTTTTATATACCTGCCTGCATTTTGTTGTTGCCTTACAAGCACAGGTGCATTCTGTATTTCATGAATTACCAATTGCATTGCATACTCCTGCCGGTACTATTGAAGGAACCTTATCGCTGCCTGAAAGTACTGCCCCCATGCCCGTGGCACTCATCATTGCCGGTTCGGGCCCTACCGATCGTAATGGCAATAATCCTTCCATGCAAAACCAGAGTTTAAAAATGCTGGCTGATAGTTTGGCTACACATGGCATTGCCTCTGTGCGGTTCGATAAACGCGGTATTGGTGCCAGTGCAGCCGCATTAAAAAGTGAGTCTGACATTCGGTTTACTGATTATGTACAAGATGCCATTGCCTGGTTGCAATTATTGCACAGGGATAAAAGATTTAATTCAATCATTGTTATTGGGCATAGCGAAGGTTCTTTAATTGGTATGTTAGCCTCAAAACATAGCGCTGATGCATTTGTGTCGATAGCCGGTGCAGGTAAATCTGCCGGTACATTATTGAAAGAACAGTTGGCTAAACAGCCGGAAGTAATACGTAATTGGATATATGCTGATATTGATACATTAGAAATGGGTAAAACCTTACAATACGTTAACCCCTTACTGTATAACCTGTTTAGGCCTTCTATTCAGCCTTATTTAATATCCTGGTTTCGGTATAATCCTACCACTGTTATACAACAGCTAAGCAATTTGCCTGTATGTATTATTCAGGGCATGAATGATATTCAGGTGAGTGAAGCAGATGCACAATTATTGGCAAAGGCGAGTACGAAAGCAAAATTGGTGATGATTCCCCATATGAATCATATTTTTAAAATGGTTACAGGTGATAGAAATGCCAATATAGATACCTATAATAATCCGCAATTACCCATCAGCGCACAATTGGTTGAAGCCATTGTAACATTTATTGATGGATTGCATTAAGCCATGAAAGGCACAATGTTTTTAATGCAGCACAATGGTGCTTTCCATATTTTCTAAGGCAACACCTTTTGTTTCGGGCATCATTTTCCACACGTACAACAATTGTAACACCATCATAAAAGCAAAGAAACCAAAAATAAGGGTGCCCGATACTGTTGCTGCGAAAAAGGGAAATACTTGTGCTACCAATGCCGCAAATGTCCAATGCGTTAAACAGCCAAATGAAGTACCACTGGCGCGAATGGCATTGGGAAAAAGTTCTGATAAAAATACCCAAATAACAGCCCCCTGCCCAACTGCATGTGCCGCAATAAATAGAAATACATAATATACAATCATGCTGTGATTGGCGCTATTGAAAGCAATCGCAATTAATGATAAAGAAACAATATATCCGAAAGAGCCAATAAACATAAGCGTTCGGCGGCCAAATTTATCAATCAGCGACCAACCAATAATGGTAAAAATTAAATTCACCACACCAATGCCTACTGTTGAAAATAAAGCGGCGCTGCGGCCAATGCCGGCCATTTCAAATACTTTGGGTGCAAAATAAATAATGGCATTAATGCCCGAGAGCTGGTTAAAAAATGCAATCAAAAAAGCGAGTATTAACAAACGTTTATTTTTTTTCAGGAAAAGTTTTTCTTTACTAGAACTTACTGAATTTTTAATGCGTTCAATTAAATGGTCGGTCGTATCTTCTGTTAAAGCCAATACTTTTCTGGCTGCTGCATCATCTTTTTTATACAATACCAGCCAACGGGGTGTTTCAGGGGTAAATAGCATCAGTATGGAAAATGCAGCTGAAGGAATGGCAACTACACCCAGCATCCAGCGCCAGTCGTTTTTTCCATCGAAGCCCTGTAGTAAATAATTTGAAAAATAGGCTAGTAAAATACCGGCCACTACATTCAACTGAAAAGAAATAACCATGCGTCCCCGATATTTGGCGGGTGCTATTTCAGAAATATAAACCGGTGCTACTACTGATGAGGCTCCAATACTAAGTCCGCTGATAAAACGAAAGAGCATAAACGCATATACGTTAGTAGAAACTGCAGCACCTAACGAGGTAATTAAAAATAAAATACCAATCCAAAACAAAGATTTTTTTCGGCCTATTTTATTAGCAGGAATATTACCCAGCGCCGCTCCAAATGCGGTACCATACAATGCCATGGCAATAGCCGTTCCATGCATCCAGTTGCTAAGTTGCCAGAGTTGTTGAATTGCCTGCTCGGCTCCCGATATAACGGCTACATCCATACCAAACAATAAGCCGCCTAAACCAACGGTAACAGACCATAAAATTAATTTTTTATTCATAAAATTTTATTAATCATTTATTTATTGTGTGTAACTGAAATTTATTTTTTTATACATCAAAAAATATATTATATAAATTATAAATATTTTTAATGAAAGTACAAAAGCAATGTGTTTAGCGCTTAAAGTGGTTGAAGCTATTGGTGGGTATAAATAAAAGGCAATCAATCGGTTCAACATGTAATAAAATTTAAAAGAAGTAATCCTTTTAACAAATATTATAACATACCGAATGTAATGAAGTGAAACTATATAAAAAAATATTTTAAGGAGCCATTCGTTTTAATACTTTTACTTCAATAATATATATTTATATTTTAGTAAAATTGAAAATATTATAGTTAACTTAGTCGGTAAAACCGCGAGAAGGTAATGATGTGAAAATTAGGTGCATATTAATGACTCTGAAATTTTTTTCATTATAATCAGTGGAGAAATTTAAGTTATTTAATTTCATTTACCAGCCAATATATTCAGGTGGTTTAATGTTATTTAACCTAAGATAAACAAGTAATTCGGCTCTGTGGTGTGTTTGATGATCTTCTATTAAATTAAGGAATTGGATTTTATTTAATTGGGTACCTGACCAATCAAATTTTTTCATTAAACTGGCTGTATCCAAATGTTTAAATGATGTTATACCATATTCATAGGCTTTTTTTACGAAGTTTATAGTCTGGTCTTTATTCATTTCTTCTGCTACCAGGTTGTTCGAAAATGACGGTAAATTTGGTTGTTCATTTAAATACTTTATGCAAAGCCAAATTATATTTTTACCCAAATGAATTAGTTGTTGTTTAAAAGACATTTCGGTACTTACCGGCCTGAAATTATACAAAGAATCGGGCATTTCAGACGCCACTTCGAGTGTGTATTTCTCGGAATTTATAAATTTGTTTATATGTGCTTGTATAAGCGCATTGTTATTTTGTGCTTCACAAAAGAAGGGCACTAAAATAATGGTAATTAGTGTAGTAAACATTCGCATAGCCTATTATATTTATTATTTTTTTAAAAATTAAATATGGGTTGTAAAAATATTTATATTTTCGAAAGGGGTTAATTGAAATTGATTAGAATAAAGGTATGGATAAATATAAAATAACGGCATCTCTTTAAATGCAAAAATTTTTATTTGTTCAATGGTTTGTGTAATATTTTTTTAATTATTATAATATCCTTTTTAATATGATTTAGTAAAAAAATTATAAAACCAAATAATTATGTTAGCACCAGTGAAAAAATTGATTTTTTTATTTTGTTTTCAATGTATCATTATTCCTTATATTTTGGCTCAAAAAAAGATTGATATAAAAAATATGCCTGTTCGTGTAGTAGTGGCAGGAATCAGTCATGGGCATGTTGCATGGATTTTAAATAATATACACCGGAAAGATGTTAATGTAATTGGTATCTATGAACCAGATCTGCAATTAATTAAACAAACCATTCAACAGTATCATTTAGATAGCAGTTTATTTTATACTCATCTGGGTTTAGCTCTTGATAAGTTGAAACCAGAGGCGGTTCTGGCTTATGGTTCTATCCATGATCATTTAAAAGTAGTGCAAGCCTGTGCTCCCAGGGGGATACATGTAATGCTTGAAAAGCCATTAGCAACCAATTATAAGGATGCAGTTGCAATGCAAAAATTAGCACAACAATTTCACATACTTCTTTTAACCAATTATGAAACATCCTGGTATCCTTCCACTGAAAAAACATTTGAATTATTGAAGGACAGTAATTATGTTGGGCATATCAGGAAAGTTGTCTTTCATGACGGGCATCAGGGACCGAAAGAAATAGGCGTGCCGAAAGCATTCTTTAAGTGGTTAACCGACCCTGTTGAAAAAGGAGGTGGCGCAATTATTGATTTTGGATGTTATGGTGCAAACTTGATTACCCGGATAATGCATGGTGCACAACCCATTTCCATACAGGCAGTTACCCGTCAATTTAAACCTGATATTTATCCAAAGGTTGATGATGATGCAACTATCATCATTAATTATCCAACAACACAGGCCATTATTATGGCCTCTTGGAATTGGCCTTTTAGTCGAAAAGATATGGAAGTATATGGGGATACGGGGTATATCATTTCGGTAAATGCTGAAAAAATGCGTTTCCGCAAAAATGAACAGGAGGAAAAAGAAAAAATTATTACAGCAAACGATATTCAGGTGTTTACTAACCCCTATGCATATCTATATGCCGTACTTAGAAAAAATATTACCATTGCGCCTTATGGTTTATATTCTTTAGAAAATAATTTGATGGTCGTTAAAATTCTGGATAAAGCCAGAGAATCTGCTAAATTGGGGCGAACTGTGCTTTATTAAACCGTTCATCATTCAGTTAATTATTGCAGCAAACGCATTTTCGTGCGATAATGATAGGTATACCTCGATGAACTTTATTAAAAAAAGTGCTCGAAATCCTTTCAATTGTTTCAAAAATGTTTAAGACAATTAGTATAAAATTATTCTGATGATGGTTCTTGGTTTTCAAATTTTTTTTGAAGTATACCAGTTCATTTTACACTATTTTATTGGCTGATCAATAATGTTATCGATAATAATAATTAAAGTAAATGAATTAGAAGATTTTTGATTTGGAAACCATGTATATTGGTTAACTTACAGATGATTGTAATTATTAAAGAAATGAACTTAATTATCTAATATGTCTTCTTCAAAAACTAAAGTAGTGTTATCATTATTTTCTATAATGTTATTCGTGTTTACTTATGCCCAACAGAAAGGAACGGCAAAAAATCCTTTTATACTGAACCCTACCGATTCAACAGTTGTATGGGGAAGTTACTGGTCTGAAATGCCACCGGTTTTACACATCCATTCTGGCGATTATGTAAGAGTACGAACTGTACTAACATCTAATCCAGAACATCTTATCAAGGCTGGGGTACCTGCTAATCAAATAGAAAAGCAATTAATTGCTGTACAGGCTGTAAAAGATCGTGGGCCAGGCGGGCATGTATTGACAGGGCCTGTATTTATAGAAGAAGCAGCGCCTGGCGATGTATTAGAGGTACATATTGACAGCATTGATTTGCCCATTGATTATGGCTACAATGGTATAGGGCAAGGTGGTTTTTTGTCGGATGAAATATTTGACCGTAAAACAAAAATTATTCATTTAGACCGTGAGAAAATGTTAGGTCATTTTGCCGATGGAATTGAAATTCCATTACATCCCTTTTTTGGTAGTATGGGTGTTGCGCCACCTAAAAAAGCGGGTAGATGGAATAGTGCCCCACCTTGGATCCACGGCGGAAATTTAGATAACAAAGAGCTTGTAACGGGCACTTCACTTTATTTGCCGGTTTTCGTTAAAGGCGCTTTATTTGAGATTGGAGACGGCCACGCAGCCCAGGGTGATGGTGAAGTAGATATTACGGCAATTGAAACTTCTCTCATCGGTAAGTTGCATTTTATAGTGCACAAGGGCAAAAGTCTACAATGGCCCAGAGCTGAATCTGCCACACATATAATTACAATGGGCTTTGACCGTGATTTAAATGCTGCCACTCATATTGCAGTTCGGCAAATGATTGATTATTTAATGCAAACAAAAAAACTTTCAGAGGCAGATGCCTATATGCTATGCAGTGTGGCTGCTGATGTAGTTATAACAGAACTTGTTGATGGTAATGTTGGGGTGCATGTGATGTTGCCAAAATACATTTTTGTTTCACATTAAAACTTTTGTTGCATAAGATAGATACTTTTTATAAAATTACCATAACTGCATGCTTGTATTTAAATTATTATCTGAAGTTTCAATATAGGTATTGTTATTAGAGGTTCCGGTAAGTTATTTATTTTTCAACTTCAAATTTTTTAGATGGTACCAGAATTCCTTCGGAAGTTGGATGGTCAGGTGGCCGCATTAAGTTTGGAACAGAGTCGAATGGAGGTTTTCGAAATTGTGTGGTGTCTAATTGCATATTCAAAAGTTGCAATGGCTTGGCCTTAGAGGAAGTAGATGGCGGAGAAATGAATAACATTATTGTAGATAATATTGTAATGGAAAATGTTCGGCATTACCCTATTTATATTACATTGGGAAGCAGAAACAGAGGGCCGTTAGCAACGACTAAAGAGGGGAGCGTAAAAAATATTTATATCAGTAATATACGTGTACTGAATGCCGATTCTTTAAGTGGTATACAAATCACCGGTGTGCCGGATTATGCCATTCAAAATATTCAATTGAGGCATATTACGGTACAATACCAAGGTGGTGGTACAAAGGCTGATGGTTTGCGTTCGTTTCCTGAATTAGCCAAAGGTTATCCTGAACCATTTTTGCTCGGAAAAACGCCGGCTTACGGCTTGTTTGTTCGGCATGTGCAGGATTTAACATTGAGTGATATACAATTTGAAACAATCGAAAATGATGAAAGGCCTGTAATGTATTGTAATGATGTAAATGGGATTGAAATAGACGAATTGAAAGCACCGGTAGCCAGGGGTATACCTGCTGCTGTTTTACATAACGTAAAAAATATTGAAATAAGGCATGCACCCTTATTTCAAAGTGTTGTGGCTGATTAGTGTTTGATAGGTGAAAGTTATTCTGTTCGTTTATTTGTATTCATACTGTAGGTTTCCCATCTTTAAATCCGGCTTTTTTATGTGAACCATCGCAAAAGGGTTTATTACCCGATTGACCGCATCTGCAAAATGCCGTTACTTTATTCTTTCTTGTTTCATGGCCAAAGGCATCTGTAATCCATACATTTCCATACACCAATAAGGGTCCGTCAGGTACTGCTTCCAATTTCGTTTCAGCTTTTATTTCAACCGAGCTTTCATCTTCTGCAATATTATTGTAATAAGATAAAGCGCCTGACGGGCATTGGTTTACCTGCTGTATTAATTGTGCAGTAGTGGCTGCCTGTATATTAATCCATGGTTTCAGATCAGTATTAAAAACAAGTGGTAATCCGCGTACACAAATGCCTGAATGAATGCATACGCCCGGCTTCCAGACAATGGTTATTTCACCATTAGTATATTTTTTTGTCATTGTTCCTTTATTCATAGCGTATGGTTTAGCGTTGTATGAATATGTGTGCTTCCCGATAAAATTTTATGGATAGGACAACGATTGGCAATATACAGCAAGCGTTCCTCCTGTTCTTTTGTTAAAGTTCCAGTGAATTGAATGGTTCTTTCTATTTGCGTACCTTTTTCCGGTTCGGCTTCTGTTGTAATATTCACTTGTACCCGAATACAGTTTAACGGCCATTCTTTTCTGTCGGCATACATTCTAAGTGTAATGGCAGTGCAGGTTGCCAAACTGGATAATAGTAACTCATGTGGATTCATTCCTTTTTGAGTGCCACCTACATCCAAATGCTCATCGGCAATAAATATTCCTGATGGCGTTTCTAATGTAGTGCTGTATTTTTCCCGATGTATGGTAGCTGTAATTTGCATGGGTGTGAATTGGTATTTATGTGAATTGGTATTTAAATGTACTAATCTAACTTCAGATCAATTCAAAACAGGGTGTTCCTTTTCCTGTTTTTCGCACTTTTTTAAACCTTCCGCTGAAAGTATTGATTTACTGGATTGACTTTTGAAGGTGGGTGTTACAGAGCAGAAAAAGGAGAGTACTTTTTTTCTGCTATTGTTTTCATCATACTTCACTCCGCCGGAGTGATGACAAACTTTTTTTGGAGAAGGTTATCCCTACAAAGCCCCTCAGGGGCAACGGTATGTTGAAGCGTTAATATGGAGGCGAATTTAAAACAAGCTAATTGTTTTCGCAAAAAATCAAAATAGGTTTTATATGGCTTAATACAATTGCTCATCATAAGGCAAGGGGTCTACCGTTAGAGGCTCCTTATTTTGTATAAAAGGATTGCGGTAGGCTACATAAGCCGATAAGCTGCACATTAATATCAATAAAGATAAACCTTTTGAAAGTCCTGCTTTCTCTGATATAAATCCAATTACCGATGGCCCGGTTAAAAATCCTACCAATCCGCCTGTAGTTACCATCGCAAAGCCCTCCACAGTTGTTACGCCGGGTATATTGGCCGATGCCCTGAATAAAATAGGCACAATACAACAACTGCCTAAGCCCACCATCACATAACCTATAATTGCTATTAAAGCTACCGGAGCGGTTACTACTACTAAAAATCCGGTTGCTGCCAACATAGCACCATATACAACCATATTTTTACTGCCTAATTTGGTAATCAATGTATCGCCATTTAGTCTGCCAAAAGTCATGGCAACCGAAAAACCGGCATAACCCAAACTGAGCAATGCTTTGGGTGCATGCAATACTTCTTTAAAATAAATGGCACTCCAGTCGGCTACACAACCTTCCGCCATAAAACTCACCATGCAAATAAATGAAATACCCAATATGGTTAAGGAAGGTAATTTTACTTCTGAACGGGAATGAATGATATCAGTATTGCTGAGCAATTGTGCTTTGTTGGAAAGAATCACCGTAACAATGAATAATACCACCAGCACAATTTGAATGCCGGGTGGTACATGCACCAAAAATAGCAAGGCCGCAATACCGGCGCTTACCGCCCCGCCTAAACTATACATACCATGACAGGTACTCATGAATAAGCGGTTGTATTTTTTCTCTAATAAATTCACCGTGGCATTGCTTGATACGCCATTTAAAAAACTGGTTAACCCATAACAATACAGGCATATCCAAAACATGGTTCTGTTCACCGAATTAATTTGCGCAATCATAATACAGGCCATGGTAATATAGCCACCTACCATCCACTTGCCCACTGGTATTTTACTGAAAATACGGGTAGAAATCAGCATGCCGGTGATGGCTCCTAAAGGCGATAACAACAAAGAAAGCCCGAGGCTGCCATCACTAAAACCCATACGGGCTTTAATGCCGGGAATGGAAGCTACCCAAATTCCAAAAATTAAACTGGAGGTGGCAAATAAAAAACCCACTGCCAGTACTGGTTTGGTTTTAATAAAAGCAAGTATATTTTTTAACATAAAGGTTTGCTGACTGGCCTGTTCAGCTACAGGATTGTTGCAGCAAATTAATACATTTTATGTCGCATTTTGAATGCTATTATTTATTTTGATATTGGTTAAGTTTCCTGCCATACTATGGTGGCAGCTATACCAATATCCTGTTACCTTCTTTACCATTCTCTGATTTTGTGCAGCAATATCGGCCTGTTGATAGCAAAATATGCAGGTATGCTTCATGCATACAAATTGTGTTTCATAGGTCATTTGCAATGATGAATGGCAGTACTGTTTTCGGAACGATTGTATTAACTTGCCATTCTTGGTATTGTTTGTATTCAATTCATAAAAGTATGTCGTACATCACACATTTACAAAAAGACAAGAAACTGGCTACCGTTATCCGGCATCATGAACCTTTTTGTTTGCAGCCGCGTAAGCCGGTGTATCTGCAATTGTGTAATGCCATTATTGGCCAGCAACTGTCGGTAAAAGTGGCGGCTGTTATAAAAAGCAGATTTCTGGCATTATATCCATCTATTCCTACCCCCGCCGATATTGCACAAACGCCTTATGAACAATTAAGAAGCATTGGTTTATCGCATGCCAAAGCCAATTATGTACATAACGTAGCCCAATTTGCGTTAATAAATGGTATGGAGCAAAAACAATTGAGTAAAATGAGTGATGGGGAAGTGATTGATTATCTTACCCAAATAAAAGGCGTAGGGCGTTGGACAGTAGAAATGTTACTCATGTTTACTTTAGGAAGAGAAGACGTATTTTCTGCAGATGATTTGGGTATTCAACAAGCTATGCAAGCCATTTATCAACTTCCGGCAATGGACAAAAAAGCACGGCGTGAAAAATTAGAAAAAATTGCCAGAAAATGGCGCCCTTATCGCACTTATGCCTGCTTACATTTATGGCATTGGAAGGATAACCCACCGCACTTTAATTGAGAAACATGCATTATACCAATCGGCAGGGAATTTCCAAGTCTTCCGATAAATAATAAATGGCGCAAAGCCGGTGGTATCCATCGGCAATGATTAATTTTTGCTCACCACGTATCAACAAAATTGGGGAAAGTTTTTTTCCCTTTTTTACTTTTTTGATATTTTCATTCACGTGCAAATTATCGGCAGGTAATAATGGTAATTGTGCGGCTCGCAAAATGTCTTTTGCTTTTTTGCGAATGGTTTTGGCTTTTTGAAGCTGAGCAGCATATTGTTTGGCTTCAGGTAAAGGAAATAATAATTCCAGATAGTCTATCGCTGCCGGAAAATCGTGTGTTTCGGGTTCGGGTAACCAGTATTTAGCCATGTTTGTTTTATTTTCAATAATAACGTTGAAGTTAAAGCATTTCTGATGTGGGTACACAAAAAACCGGTAAACTGTAATACAGGGTTACCGGTTTGGAAACAGATAACAGATTCGTTTATGGATTTGTGCTGTTAATGAAATCTGCAATATCTTTCTTAAAAGTAACCAATGATGCAGGGTGCACATACATCATGTGTCCGGCATCAAAATATTTCATACTGATATTTTTTTGAATAGCGGGTTCTAATCCCAAATGATCCATGGTGTATTCTGTACCATAAAAAGGCGTAGCCAAATCATAATACCCATTGAATACCAAAACTTTCAAATTGGGATTCTTGCTCATGGCATTGGCCAAATCTGGTGCGGTAGAAGGCGGGTAAACTCCTTCGCCCCAAAGGCCGCCTTTGCGCTGCCAATCCCATTTAAATCCTTCTGCATTATAAGCAGAAATATGGTAATACATGGTTTTATTCACCTTCAGCTCATTGTACAGGTAATTTAAAAAAGTAGCGGTATATGCCGGTGTAATGGCTGTGCTTTGTGGGTCAAATCTTGCATTTTCGGCTAATAAATTTTGATTAATACCGGTAAAGCGACTATCTAACCTGCCCACCGTAAGGTGCTGATCACGCAATAATTCCTGTGTAAACTGTGGCTCCGTTACCCTCAGGTTGGCTTTTAAAAGATAGTCCTTACTCAACCCGGTATAAGCGGCTAATTTTTCAGCCACGGCATTTTTAGTGGCTGCATCTATTTTATCGCCCAGCATCAATACAGTGGTATAGGCACCTTTGGCATAGTTGGTAACCTCTTCCAAAAAAGCGGGCAAATTAGCGGGCTGATTGGGTAATTTATGATGGAAATAAGCAGTGGCTGCATAAGTGGGTAAATACATTACATAAGAAATATCATCGCCCGGACCAAAAGTTAGCTGGCGCAGATCTAAAACGGAAGATACCAATATCACACCATTAACGGCAATGCCTAACCGTTCCTGCAGGTAATTTACCACACCAGCCGAACGCATGGTACCATAACTTTCGCCTAATAAATATTTGGGCGAATTCCAACGGTCGTTTTCTGTAATGTATTCTTTAATGAAATTACTGATAGAGCGCAGATCTTGATCCACACCCCAAAAATCTTTGTTTTGTGCTTTGCCAATGGCATGGCTAAAGCCCGTACCAATGGGGTCAATCATCACAATATCGGTTACATCTAAAATAGAGTTCTGGTTGTCTTCTACCTTATAAGGCGGTGGCGTTGGGGCTGCTAAATCGTTAACAACAACACGGCGTGGGCCTAAGGCACCCATGTGCAACCAAAGAGAAGATGAGCCAGGGCCGCCATTATAGCCAAACAAAACCGGTCGTTTACTCAAATCACTCACGCCATCTTTGGTATAGGCCACAAACCCAAAGCTGGCAATGGGTTCGCCCTTTTCATTGTTTAAGATAAGGGTACCGGCTGTGGCGGTATAATTCACTGTTTTGCCGGCAATTACAATACTGTGGTGTGTAATGGCTACTACCGGTTTTGCAGAAGTAGTATCATTCAATGGCTTGGGAGACGGGGGTGGTGTTGGTTGCCCCAATAGTTGTACAAATAGTGCAAATAATGCAATATGCAATAGGTACATTTTTTTCATATATAATTGATTGATGGTTTCATAAATACAAGTATTGGGGGCATTGCATTTTTAATCTTCCTTTTCTAACAAATACCAAATATTGCCTAAGTTAATAAAAATAAGCATTTCCCTATAGCGTAGCAAGCTCAAAAACAGGTTATTGTGCTATATTCAGTTCATTTAATACGTTTTTAATGCGCAGGGTAAGTGAGTCTTCATCGGTATAACCTCTTGCCAACAGATAAAATTTAGAATCCGATGCCTGCAGCAATACGGCCGGGAATCCCGTTACCTGTAATTGTTTGCAGAGCGCAAATTCGTAATAAGCTTTTTCTTTATATAATTCACTGTGCAATTTTTCGTAAAACATATCAATGGGCAAATGGTATTTGTGAAGCAGGTGTCGATATGCTTCATCATCTGTTAAATCCCTCCCTTCATAGTGTAAAGCATATTGCAAATCACTTGCAAAAGCCAATTGTTGATCCGGGAAATATTCTTTAAAAATACAGAGTGCAATGGCCGGTTTCTCAGAGTGCGAAAACCAGTCGCTCAGCTCCGGATGAAAAATATGCCAGAGATAATCTTCGCCAAAGCGAATACCCGTTGTTTTTTCAACAGTAGTATAAGCCTGTTGAATATATTGTGCAGTTGCGGCAATGGGGGTGGGCTGTTCGGGCAATACCATGCCACCGCTGAGCACTTCAACGGAAAAATATTCAGAAAACTGAGCGGTTATTTTTTTTAAAACCGGACTAAAACCATAGCACCAGCCGCAATAGGCATCATAACAATAAATGAGAATAGGTTGCATAAGCGATAAGCTACAATTGGGCAATATTGCTGCTGCAAGTTAGCAGGAAATTGTTACACAAATACTCATGGATGGTAAAGCATATAGCACAATACTTTTCCTGTTGATTTAAATACGCAAAGGAATGTACCCGCTTTGCGGGCTGCGCAGCGGTTTGTTGGTATTGACTGCATTAAAATGGTGCATCCGGTTTAAGCCAATAGCGGCAGGCATTGCCGTTGTGGTAGCAGGAAAAAACAGTTGCAGCAAATATGGCACTGGCAATCGTTGAAGCCATTTTCAGCCATTTGCTGTATTGGCGTTGTGGGCAAAAGCTGAATCAGTAAAAAAGCGTTTTTTATTGATTGAAGTTTTACTACGCACCAATTGCCGGCCGTACCATATAAAAGGAAGAAACAGTTGCCATAGTATATTGATTTTTTGTGTTTTCAATATACAACATTTGTGAGGTGGTTTCCAAATTTTTTTGCCGGTATTTTCTGCAAAATGTTACCGTAAAAACCGCAGATAAAACACCCGACATGGTTCATCCAATCACCATCCATCTCCCGGTTTACAGCGTTGCGTAACGCTGTTGTATCGAAGCAGTATCGAAAAAGGGTGGGGGCGGGTATATACCAATAGTGGTGAATGGGATGGGGCGGTTTGGGTTGATGCTACTCAGGTTTGTGAAATAGTAAACATGCGAATCTGTATTTTGGTAAGTGAATAGAGTGAATGAGTGAGCAGGATAAATACATTTTAATTATTTTATATAATAATTGGTAGGTGTTTTGTATATTTGAGAGATAACTGCCATTAATCTGACACAACCCAAGATGAGGAAAAGACGAGTTTGGTCAATTCAACATGAACTTTTAGAGAAAGCTAAGGAAAGCGCTTTAGCTGCTGTAAAAGTATTTAATGATCCACTTATAAAGTTTAAATCAGAGAGTTTTACAGTTTTAATGATAATTGCATGGACTTACCTGCTTCATTCCTATTATCGTTCAAAACGAATAGAATATAGGTATCATGAAGTTAAGAACAAGCGTAAAAAATTTGACAGGACAAAGCGAGGTTCATATAAGTTTTGGGAGTTGGAAAGATGTTTGAATGACAAAGCTTACCCAATCGACAATGATGCAAAAAATAATCTCAAATTTTTGATTGGTCTGAGGCATGAAATTGAACATCATATGACCCTCAACCTTGATGATTTTATTAGTGGACGTTATCAAGCTTGCATATTAAACTTTAATAAATACTTAACGTGTTGTGCTATTAAAATCTGTTTTCGTTTGAAACTCATTGCCTAATGGTGTTTCAGTAAACTCTTTATAACTAATGGCTGTTGAGCCAAGTTTATTGAAACATATGCTCAGTAAGTTTTTCAGAGCTTAATGGCACAACGCGTTAAATACTTAATAAAACTTTTTGGAAAAGTCAACTCTCTTGAACAATACTTATCATATTCGTTACAATTTTTGGAACTTTCAAAGCATAGGTTTACCTGTGCTTTTTTTGCAAATGGTATAATAAATAAGCACGCAATAATGATAAGCTAATAGTCAGTATTAATGGTTGTAAAAATTTTTGCTTATTTTTAAGGGTATAGGTTCATTTTGAGTTTTGCAAACATGTTGAATAATACATCCTCAATATTTTTTTAATATTGTTATATATAATAATGTTTAATATGTGAGTATATGGATATTCTTAAAAAATTGCCTTTCCAAACTGTTGAGAATTTTATCATTCGCGTAGGGGCAATAGAACATGGATGGATGGATATTACCATTGCAACCCCTGAAAAGCAATTCAGTTATTTAGCAAGCTATAGCACTGACCCATTGAATGATTTATTAAATGCTACTGTACTTTTATTAACAGATAAACCATTTCATATAAGAGGTAATTGGTATTTAAATGAAAAAGCTATTGTTATTCACGATTTGGAAGGTTCAATTATTTTATGGCTGATTATTAATTCAAATGGAATCTTTACAATCCTTATCTGGGAAGATATCAATCAGGAAATGATAGAGGATTTATGTCATTATAATTTTGAAAGTGCCATCTACCAAAAATTTGAATTTGAAGAACCACCTGATCTTTCAAAAAAATTATTATTTGCCTTAAATGTTTCGGCTATTTTTTTTGCGAAAACATTAAAAAATATTCTTGATGATTTAAAAGAAAGGGTTGAACAAAATAATTACGAAGACAACTGGGGATATGAATATTCTGAAGAAAATTATACAAAGCTCATCAATTGGTTGGCAACTCATTCATAAATTATACTGTTGTTCTGATACACTATTTTATTTTCAATCTTAGATTTTATTTTCAAAACAATATTTTTAATTGTGAATAAGTTTAAGATAGGGGAAACATGTTATTGAATATCATCGCAAATTCGTGAACCTTTGTATAAAATAAAAACATGAAAACAAAATTAGCTGCTGTTTTACTTGCAACAACTTTCCTGTCTTGTGGCGGAAATAGGAACCAGGCCGCAGAAAATAAAACTCCCCTTGCAATGGCAGGAACCTGGCAACTGATTACCGGTACTGTGATTCAGAAAAATGATACGGTAGTAACAGATTATACCAAAAATATTTCTTTCATTAAAATTATCAACAATACCCATTTTGCTTTTTTGCAACATGATTTGAACAAAGGAAAAGACTCAGTCGCTGTTTTTGTTGCCGGCGGAGGAAAGTATTCACTGAACGATAGTGTATATACCGAACATTTAGAATATTGCAGTGACAGAAACTGGGAGGGCAATGATTTTACTTTTACGGTTACCATGCACCAGGATACACTTATTCAAAAAGGAATAGAGAAGGTAGATAATGCTGGTGTAAACAGAATTAATATTGAAAAGTATGTTCGGGTAAAATAATCATTGCACAGCCACTAATTTTTATTTTTAGCCACGAATAACGCAAATGAACACGAATTGAAAGGAAATATATTCGTGTATTCGTGGCAATCAAACTTCGCTACAACCAAAATATTCATAGCAATGCAATCATTCGTGGCATCTATACCTTAAATTTGAAGAGAAAAAAGTTATGCCTTCAAAAATAGTGCTGGTAACCGGCGCAGCGGGTAATCTGGGAAAAGCAGTGGCACAAAAATTTGCCGACAATCAATATCAGGTATATGGCTTTGTACACAAAAAACAGGGCAATGATAATGATACAGTGCCTCAAAATCCTTTTATACAAGTGGAATTAGATTTATTAAATGAAGCCGCCTGTAGTGCGATGGTGCAAAATATTACAGAAAGTAGTGGAAGTATTGATGTGGCTGTTTTAACTGCCGGCGGTTTTGCAATGGGAAATATTGCTGTAACCGATACAAAAGCCATTCAGGCCCAGATGCAGTTGAATTTTGAAACAGCTTATAACATAGCAAGGCCGGTTTTTTTGCAAATGATGCAACAAAAACAGGGACGTATGTTTTTAACAGGTTCAAAAGCCGGTTTAAATACTACCCATGCAAAAGGCGTAACGGCCTATGGTTTATCCAAGTCGTTGCTTTTTCGATTGGCTGAAATTATGAATACAGAGGCAAAAGGAACCAACGTAGTTGTTGCTGTAATTGTACCAACGGTTATCGATACGCCGCAAAACAGGGCCGATATGCCGGATGCCGATTTTTCTACATGGACAAAGCCTGAAACTATTGCCCATATTATTTATGATGATGCCCATAAAGCCATTGCTAATGTAAATGAACGGGTGATTATCATATAACTGTATTAAAGCTATCAAAATCTGCAGGCATATTTATTCATTCCTAAGATGCTAAATTTTATAATCATGCAAAACAAATTTTGGGAAATTACAATAGATGTTGTTAATTCTACTTGAATATCTTTAAATTTCTTAATGATGTGCAGGCTTAAAATTGCATTTGAATTGTATTGTTGGTATCTTTAACAGCAGCATCATTGCTTTAAATGATGTTACTACAATAGATTGCATTACGGATTTATGAGAAGGTATTTATTTGTAAATCTTATCTGCGACTTTTGTCACAAAATGCATTTATTTTTATTCAAAACTTTGCAGGATGGAAAATTCAATTCAAAAGCATTGGGACAATGTATATCAAACAAAAGAACCCGATCAAGTCAGTTGGACACAAGCAACGCCAAAAACATCGCTGGATTTTATACATTCATTCGGGTTATCAAAAACTGCAAAAATTATAGATATAGGTGGTGGTGATAGTAAACTGGCAGATTATTTGTTGGAAGAGGGTTTTGAAAATATTACAGTATTAGATATATCATCGCAGGCACTCGAAAAAGCAAAGAAACGGTTGGGCGATAAAGCGCAAAAAATTAAATGGGTGGTGAGCGATATTACTGAATTTAAGCCCGATACAACTTATGATATATGGCACGACAGAGCAACTTTTCATTTTTTAATCACTAAGGAGCAGGTTGCCAAATACCTGTCAATTGCAAGAAATTTCGTTACGGGTTATATCACAATTGGTACTTTCTCAGATAAAGGCCCGGAAAAATGCAGCGGCCTGCAAATTAAACAATACAGCGAAGCAGCATTAACCTCTGAACTACAAAATGGCTTTGATAAAATACGTTGTATCACGGAAGACCATATTACACCTTTTCATACAAAACAAAATTTTCTTTTTTGTAGTTTTAAACGCCATATCAGTAAATAGTTTAAATAAATAACAGGTAACCAATTTGCTTTCCCATTAGGTACAAGTGGTTTTCAAATACCAATTTGTAATGGTTGAAAAGGCATAACAACCTGTCTTAATGTTCGCTGTACTTCAAGTTGCAAAGAAAAATACCTGGAAGAATGAAATAACATACATTCAAACAACAAACAGAAATTGTTACTACTCTTCAGTTTACACAAAATATTCCATCCCGCAATATTTTTCTACCTTTGCCCTCACAAATTGAATCATTCTTAAAAAATAGTATATGCCCGGTTTTGAATTATTTGGCGATGAAGAAAGAAAAGAAGTGAATGAGGTGCTGGAAACAGGTATCCTGATGCGCTATGGTTTTGATGGCCCGCGGAAAGGAATTTGGAAAGCAAAAGAGCTGGAAACAGCCATTACCCAAACCTTTGGATGCGGCTATGCACAATTAACCAGTAGCGGTACTGCTGCCTTAACTACAGCTATGGCGGCATTGGGTATTGGTACAGGAGATGAGGTGATTATGCCCTCCTTTACCTTTGTAGCCAGTTTTGAAGCAGTATTGAGTGTGGGTGCCATTCCTGTACTGGTAGATGTGGATGAAACCCTTACACTGAACCCCGTAGCGGTAAAAGCAGCCATTACACCGGCTACCAAATGTGTAATGCCCGTGCACATGTGCGGCAGTATGGCCAATTTAGATGAACTACAGCAAATTTGTAAGGCTCACCAACTTATTTTACTGGAAGACGCCTGCCAGAGTATTGGCGGTACTTATAAAGGTAAAGCCTTAGGCACTATTGGCCACGCCGGTACTTTTTCATTCGATTTTGTAAAAACCATTACCTGTGCTGAAGGGGGCGTGGTAATGACCAACGATCATGCCTTGTATGAAAAATGTGATGGTTATACCGATCACGGGCATGATCATAAAGGGGTGGACCGTGGTGTGGATGAACACCCTTATTTGGGTTATAATTTCCGCATTAGCGAATTGCATGCTGCAGTAGGTTTGGCGCAAATTAAAAAACTGCCCCGCTTCTTGGCCATACAACGCAATAACCATGGACAACTGAAAAGTATATTGGAAAAAGTATCGGCCATTCAGTTCAGACAGGTACCTGACCCATCGGGCGATAGCTGTTCTTTTCTCAGTTGGTTTTTACCCACCGAGGCCATTACCAAAGCCGTAGTGGCCGAAATGAAAGCACAGGGTATTGTAGCCGGCAATTTTTACTGGTTCGATAATAACTGGCATTATGTACGCAAATGGCATCATTTGAAAAATATAGCCGCATTAAATCCACTGAATGATGCACAACAAAAAGCATTGCTGCAAATAAAAACGCAGGATTTTTCTGCCAGCGATGCTGTGATGAGTCGTTGTATATCTACTGCTATCAGTATGTTGTGGACACCCGAACAAATTACTGAAAAAGGACAAAAAATGGTAGCTGCCATTGAAAAGGTTTTACAACAACATCAGGTGAACGCTTAAATAAAACAGCATGCCGCAGTTTCCTTTTAAAGGTAGTGTAATGCCCGGATGGCAACGTAAATTATTGTATGCAATTATACTGCTGAATATTGTTTTTTTAGCATTTCAGTTAGCAGTCTATTTAAACAATCATACTAAAAGCAGCAGCATCTTTTATATCGTGTATGCATTGCTGTTGATTGCTTATTGCGTGATACGTTTAAGAACCGGGAAAAAACCACGCCATTATATTGCTGTAGAAGCAGATGGGATGGAGTGGAATTTCCCATTGTTTACTGCTCCGGAAAAAATAAACTGGTCGGCCCTGCAGGGTATTCGAATGGTTGGGAATACCTTAATGCTGTGGCCAAAATCAGGTGAAGCAGTTACCATTGATTTGCAGCAGGGTTTTGATGCACCTGCTATACAATCCATTCAAAGTTGGGTGCAGCAACAGGCAAAGGCAAACCAAATTCGTGTGGGTAACTAATGATTATTTGTTTAATGGAGTTTCCCTTCTAATCGGTCTACATATTGCACACTGCCCAACCGAAACCGCAGGGGTAATTTTGTTTTTCGCTCAAATTTCCATTCTTCACGGCAAAAAAAGGGTAATTGACGGGTATAATGATTGGGTTGCAGGCGGAAGGGTGTTATTGTAGCTGTACTGTCGCTCAATGCAGTTGCAGTAGTAGTTACAGGTGTTTGTGCAGACAGGTATATACTACAAATTAGTATAAAAATTAGCATTAAACCGAATAGTTTCGTAGCCATGATGGGTGCATTGTTCGTAAATTTACGGCGTTATTGTGGATGCTGCAATTTCTGTTGAGCCGAATAGCGAACAGAACTTTGCAGTGTGCGACGCAACCGGTGTAAAATAGTAGTACAGGCGCCGGTAACATACAAATATATTTTATTGAGGAAGAAAGATAGATTATGTCATTAAGTCAGGGTTTACAACAAAAATTATTACAAAAATTATCGCCACAGCAAATTCAGTTGATGAAATTGTTGCAGGTACCTACGGCCTATTTGGAAGACAGGATTAAAGAAGAACTGGAAGAAAATCCTGCGCTTGAAATGGAAGAAAATGAGCATGAAGAAGGGATGGAAGCGGAACTGGAGGATGAGTTTGACAGCAGCAATGAAGAAGATTTTGAAAAAGACGGGAGTGAGGATGAATATGAAAATTTGGATTTGAGTGAATATGTGGCGGATGAAGATGGAGAGATTGCTGATTATAAAATGAAGGATGAAAATTATCCTGAATTGGATGATGGCAAAGTAATACCCATTAAAAGTGAAACCAGTTTTTATGAATTATTGGTACAGCAATTAGGGTTGCTGCATTTAGATGAAAAAGATTACAAGATTGCTGAACAAATTATTGGTAGTTTGGATGATGATGGCTATTTGCGGCGTGAACTTTCGTCAATAGTAGATGATTTGGCTTTCAGGCAAAACATTATAACTACTGAAAAAGAAGTGGAAGAACTGATTAAAAAAATACAGCAGTTTGATCCGCCCGGTGTGGCAGCCCGCGATTTGCAGGAGTGTTTGCTGATACAATTGGAAAGAAAAAAGAATGACGGCAAGTCGGTTACGTTAGCCATAGAAATTTTAAAAAAATATTTTGATGAGTTTACCAAAAAGCATTACGAAAAAATTCAGCGGGGAATGAATTTAACCGATGAAGCATTGAAAGAAGTGATGCAGCAGATTATTAAATTAAACCCCAAACCCGGTGGCGATGCCGGTGAAATGAATAAGGTAGACAGTTACATTATTCCCGACTTTTTTATTTTTAATAATGCAGGCAGGTTAGAGCTAAGCCTGAATAATAAAAATGCTCCCGATTTACGCATTAGTGATACCTATCGCGAAATGATGCGGGAATATGAACGCGGCAGTAAAAAAGATAAACGCCAAAAAGAAGCAGTTTTGTTTATTAAACAAAAAATTGATGCCGCCAAATGGTTTATTGATATGATAAAACAACGGCAGCAAACTCTGGCGGTAACTATGGAAGCGATTATGAACCATCAGAAAGATTTTTTTTTAACGGGCGATGAAACTAATTTAAAGCCCATGATTTTAAAAGATATTGCAGAGAAAACCGGCTTAGATATATCAACCGTTAGCAGGGTGGCCAACAGCAAATTTGTGCAAACTGAATTTGGTACCTACCGGTTGAAATATTTTTTCAGTGAAAGTTTAAGTACCGATAGCGGTGAAGAAGTAAGTACCCGTGAAGTGAAAAAGATATTGAGTGATATGATTGAAAGGGAAGATAAGCGAAAACCGTTGAGCGATGAACAATTAACCGATATGTTGAACCAGAAAGGCTACAATATTGCAAGGCGAACCGTTGCTAAATATCGGGAACAATTGAACATACCGGTAGCTCGTTTGCGTAAACAATTATAAAGTATGACAACAAAAAATATGGATATGGAGGAGCAATTATATACTACCCCTGTAAAAAGTTTATGGCTGGTATTTCCGGCTAAAGTGCTTTCGTATTTATTTCATCCTTTGTTTATACCTACTTACTTTTTTTTGTATTTGGTATATCGGTTTCCTTATCTGTTTACAGATATCAGTGTATATCAGTTAAAATTAAAGGTGTTTAGTACTTTTTGGATGACAGCTTTCTTTCCTGCATTTGCTGTGTTTTTATTGTATAAATTAAAATTTGTATCCAGCATTTATTTGCGAACCGCTAAAGAGCGCATAGCACCGTATATGATTACCATGTTTTTTTACTGGTGGATGTATTACCTCAGTAAAAACATGACCAATCAGCCTGAGGCATTGCAGTTTTTTTATTTTGGCATTTTCATCTCAACTTCCATCGGACTTGTGATTAATAATTTTATCAAAATCAGTTTACATGGTATTTCCATGGGTAGTTTATTGGCTGCCATGATATTGCTTTCTTTTTTTTACCAAACACCCATGGGAATGGCCATTAGCATTACTGCGCTTATAACTGGTATGGTAGCTACCAGCCGATTGATTGTTAGCGACCATACCACACAGGAAGTGTATGCCGGTTTAATATTGGGTATAGCCTGCCAATTAATTGGTTACTTTTTTGCGATGTAACCGGGCCACAGCTTTATTTTTAGTTAGCCACGAATTACCCTAATGCACAGGAATGGTGTGGGAGAAAAAATATTCGTGCATTCGCGGCAACATATATTATGCATTGATTGTGGTATAGCCACAAATAACACGAATTTGCACGAAGGGAAATGTGCAAGAATAAACATAAAATCTCTTGTTAGGCTATCCTTCATATTTTTCAATATGAATGTCTGTGGATTAGGATAAGCGCATGTTTAATCGAAATGATTTTAGGGATATTGTCTCGAATTATATTCGAAGATAAATTGGGATAGTTAGTTTCTTACATTTGAAAACATAAAGAAATTATATGGAAAAAATAATTTACAAAGAAGAAAGCTACAGCATTATTGGGGTATGTATGGAGGTTCACAAATTCTTGGGTGCCGGTTTCTTAGAAATTGTTTATAAGGATGCTTTAGAATATGAATTTAAATTAGCAGGGATTCCATTTGAAAGAGAGAAAGAATACGCTGTTAATTATAAAGATTTCATACTTCCACATAAGTTTTATGCCGACTTTGTATTGTACGATAAAATTATTCTTGAAGTAAAAGGGGTTTCTCAAATTGCAGAAGAATTCACAGCACAATGCATCAACTATCTGAAAGTTTCTTGTAATAGACTTTCATTACTTGTAAATTTTGGAGAAGAGAAATTAAGTTATAAACGAATTGTTTTATAGATTTTTCCGAAATACAATAATTTTTTTAGCCACGAATAACACGAATTTGCACGAAGGGAAGTGTGCAAGAGGTATTCGTGCATTCGTGGCAGTAAAATTTATGTATTTGTGGCTTGAACCAGGATAGTAGGCATCATGGTAATTTTTGATTTCACGGAATTAGAAATTAAGCAAGCAGCCTCTGATTTTTGAAGTACCCTTTCTGCTCTTTCCCGGTCTTTTTCATCGGTAATGGTTACCGTGGGTTCTAATACCACTTCACTCATCATAAATTTACCATCTACCTGTTCTAATTTTCCTTTTGACCGGCAACTGAAACCTGTATAGGTTAATTTTGAATTTTCAGCGATGGCCAAGAAAGTAGTCATTAAGCAACTGCTTACGGCTGCCGTAAACAAATGTTCGGGCGACCAAATGCCCGGCATACCTTTCGGAAAATCGGGCGGAGTGGCTACTTCAATACAACTGCCTGCATCTTTGTTTAATTCGGGTGAACACATCACCCCTTTGCGTTCTGAATTCCAGTTCACATCTACCTGATAATAATGTGCTTCCATGGTATTTGTTTTTTATTTTTTAAATTTCTTCTTTACAATTTTCACAATCCATTTCAAATTCCAATGTGCTGTGTCGAATATTTGCATGTTCCAGTTCGTGCCGGATGGCTTCTTTTATGGTGGTGATGGTAGCAATGCTGGCAGAATCTGCCACTACAATATGTGCCGTTAAAGCATTGTAGGTAGTACTGATGGCCCATACATGTAAGTGATGTACACTTAAAACGCCGGGCACGGATTCTATTTTTTTTTGAACATCGGCCAAATGAATGCCTTTGGGTACTGCATCGATCGATAAATTGAAACTGTCTTTCAATAAATTAATGGTACTGAATAAAACAACAATGGCAATCACAATACCAATGACTGCATCGAGCCAATACCAACCAGTATATTGAATCAATATACCTGCAATGACTACACCCAATGAAACCAATGCATCTGCAGCCATGTGCAAATAAGCGCCTTTAATGTTCAAGTCTGTTTCTTTTCCTTTTAAAAATAACAGTGCAGTAGTTGCATTGATCACAATACCAATGCCTGCAACTAATGCCATATTTTCTCCATTAATAATTTCAGGGGTTTTAAAACGGGTAATGCTTTCCCAAATAATAGTTGCCACTGCAATCAACAATATAACGGCATTGATGAGCGATACCAATACCGTAGATTTCCGATATCCATACGTAAAGGTTGCTGTGGGTTTGGATTGCGCTAATCGATAGGCCAGCATGGCCAAAAACAAACCGGCTACATCACTCAGATTATGTCCGGCATCCGACAGCAATGCCATAGAGTGATAATAGAAACCGCTGACTGCTTCCACTATTACAAATAAGGTATTCAAAACAATGCCAATCCTAAAAGCCCTATTCAGGTTACTGATGGTATTGGAATGGTGATGCGAGTGATGGTGATGGTCATGCATTTTACAAATGTTTGTGGGTAATGCGTGGCAACTGTATGGTGGTATAAATTTCTGTATTTTATTTAGTGTAATAAAAATTGTTTTGTAAGTAATATTTATTACCTGTCACCCTTCTCAATGTATAAACTCCAAAAAGTATACAATACTTTAGTGAAAATTTCATTTTCAATGTATGTGCTGTTTCATCCATTTTGGGATGCATTTTATTGAACCAATCTTATGCAATAATTGATTCTACTGATGATTACACTATACTTTAAATCTTGTAATGGGCGAAAAATATTTTCTTAGTAAGGATTTACTTCCTGCTTTTTCTGGTCTTTTTTTGCCACACTGATTAAAAGTACCGGCAATAAAATTAAATTGGTAAGGGTACCCATTACCAATGTAAAGGAAGTTAACCAGCCCAATACCTGCGTGCCGCCAAAATTGCTGAAACAAAAAATCACAAAGCCTGCAATTAACACCAGCGAGGTATAAATAATACTTACACCGGTGTATCGAATGGTTTGTACAATGGTTTGTTTTACCTGAAAATTATAATGGGGTAACTCTTGTTTGAAATTCACCAAAAAGCGAATGGTAACATCAATTACAATACCCAATGCAACACTGAAAACCAAAACGGTAGAGGGTTTGATGGTAATATTCAGCCACCCCATTAGTCCGGCTGTAATGACTAATGGAATGAGGTTGGGAATTAAAGAGCAGATTAAAATACGCAAGGATTTAAAGAGGATAAACATAGCAAGGGCTATTAATAAAAATGCCCAGAAAATACTGTCTTTTAAACCATTGATAATAAAGCTGGAGCCTTCTAAAAAAGTAACACTGCTGCCTGTAAAAGTGATGGTATAATTGGCCGTATCAAAAATTTGATCCGCCTTTTGTTGAAATTGGTGAATGAGTTGTTGTAATGCAATACTGCCTATATCTTTCATATTCACACTAATCCTTGCTTTCTCTTTTTCTGAATCCATAAAACTGTTCATCAGTTTACTGAAACCGGTTTTGTTATGGGTATCAGTCTTTGTCCTTAAGTAAGGAGCCAAAAAAATCATATCACTTTCATAAGGAACAGTATAACTGGCGCTATCGCCATCAAAATAAGCCTGCTTGGCAAATTTCAATCCTTGCACAATAGACAGTGGTTTGGCGGTGGCCGGATTTTGGGCAATGTACTGCGAGAATACATCTATTTTTTGCAATGGCCGGGTAGAGCGGACTAAACCCATTTTCTTTTTGGTATCTACAATAATTTCCAAGGGCATAATACCTTTAAAATTGTTTTCAAACCATTTCAGGTCGGTGTATATTTTATCTTTTTTAGGAAGGTCATCCACAATATAACTTTCACTTTTTAATCGGAAGATACCTGCAATGGCAAACAAAGTAACTGCAATGGTTACGGCATATACCCAACGAGAATGGTAAAGCGCCCAACGTTCAATTCCTACCAATATTTTTTCTAAAATTTTATTATCCAAATAGCGCACATGTTTGGCTTGTGGTGCGGGTAAAAAACTGAGTATAATAGGAATAAAAACCAAAGAAATAAAGAACAAGGCCATGATATTAATACCGGAAACCACGCCAAACTCTTTCAACAACTGACTTTTGGTAAGAGCAAAAACAGCAAACCCAATGGCGGCAGCTAGATTGCAGAATAAGGTAACAATACCCATACGGCCAACCATTTGAATCAGTGCCTTTTCCTTATCGCCTGTATCTCTATAGGCCAAATGGTATTTATTGAGAAAATAAATGCAATTGGGAATACCAATTACAACAATTAAAGAAGGGATTAAAGCTGTTAATAAGGTGATTTTATAACCTATTAAAACCATGGTGCCGAGTGTAGTAATCACCCCGAAGCCAACTACCAGTAAACTCATAATAGTTGTGCTTAATGAGCGGAAGAACAGGAATAATGTTATGGCAGAAAGCAAAAATGAACCATAAATAAACCAGTTCATTTCCTGTTTAATGCGGTTGCTGATGATGGTTCTAATATATGGTAATCCACTTAAATATGTTTCAATACCGGTTTGTTGTTGAAAGGCATCTACCTTATTCTGTATGCGCTGAATTAAAAAAGTGCGGGCCTTGCTGTTAACGGAATCATTATTCAGCGTAACGGCCATTAAATAAGCATGGGTTTTCGGATTATACAACAGATTGCGATAAAATGGCAGGTTATTGAATTGGTTTTCATCCTTTGTTAAGGCATCTTGTGTGGTATAAGGATAATGAAATATTTTTTTTGGAACTAAGGCTTCCGTGACACTGTCTTTTACAAGATTAAAAGCGTCGGGAATGCTCAAAACATTTTGTACTGCCGGAATGGTTTTTAATGTTTTGCCTAAGTTGGTTGCGGCATTAAAAAGTTTTGGGGTATAAAAAGCACTGTCTTGTATGCCAATCACCATTATGCCACCATCACTGCCAAAAGTTTTTAAAAATGCTTCATATTCCTTATACTTTTGGTTATTGGTGGGAATGGCTTTGGTAAAATCATAACTCAACTGCACTTTTGAAGCCTGCCAGCCCATAAAGCCAATTACTAACAACAATACAAATAACAATACAATTCTATACTTAATAATAAACTTACCTAATGAGTACCACATGTGGTTTGGTTTGATGATTTCCGGTTCTGCAAATAAATAAAATAAAACGCAGAATGAAACTTGTAGTACAATATTTACATGACTTGTAGCCATTTAGATACACTTTGATTAAAATATAGAAATGATAAACTTTCGTTAAAAGACGTTTGTATATTAGTGTTGCAATTCCAATTTTCTATGAAGAGTACCACACGCATAATGCTATGGGTATTTGCCACACTTGGAGGATTTACCCAGGTACAATCACAAACCAGTGGCTTATGCAACAGCGCAGCTTTAAAGCCTGTGTTTATTCAGGATTTTGGAACTGCAAGTTCTCCAACTGCTACTTCAGAGGCTGCTCCTGGTTCAACCAGTTATATTTATGGGAACGTGGGTACCGATGGGCATTATATTATTACACCATTAGTACAAAATGCCCATAAAAGTGACTGGGCAATCGGTGGCGACCACACTGGTAATACCAATGGTAATATGTTTTTAGTGAATGCCGGAGGTAATAATTCCATTTATTTCAGAGATACCGTTAGTAACTTATGTGATGGCTCTGTTTTTAACTTTTCAGCCTGGTTAGCCAACGTTAACTCTCCAAATACACAAACAGTTTGTGGATCAGGACTGGTTTATGCCAGGGTAATTTTTAATGTAAAGGATTTGAATGGGAATATTTTAGGTACCATAACAACCGGTAATTTGCCCTTGTCTCCCACAGCCGGTCCATTAAACTGGAACCAATACGGCTTTCAGTTTGCTTTACCTGCCGGAATGAATACGTTAGTGTTAGAAATGGTAGACTATTATGGAGGCGGTGCACAATGTGGCAATGATTTGGCATTGGATGATATATTATTTACTGCCTGTACCCCCAACGTAACAGCCAATATTACAACAGCAAATTCGGTTTGTGTGGGTAGTACAGCCAATATAGTGGCTTCCTTGGTCAACAATCCTTTCACAGCACCTGCTTATCAATGGCAAAAAAGTACGGATAATGGTACTACCTGGAATAATAT
>NZ_JAESDL010000029.1:0-35859 GCF_019249625.1 Hydrotalea lipotrueae
GCTAACCTGAAAGATGACAAGCCGATGGATAAAATGAGTTACTACGATCAGGCGCAACTGGATTCAATCAAATTTCTTGAACTGGTTAAGAATGATCCCAACTACAAGAACATTGGATTAGCAGATACGGATGAATACCTGTCAGGGAAAGAAGACACATTTCAACTACCTGCCGATGAAAGAGGGCTGAACACTTCTCTTTACGGTAGACGTGGGGGTAATGATCCCCATACGGACAAGATATATCGAAAGCTGGCAGAGCTTGACAGGGAGATGAGCAAGCCTGTACCTGCTTCTATGGAAGATGATCCTTATGATATGTATCAACGCACTCCCGGCAGAGGTAATAATAGTGCAACCGTTAATTCATCAGACGTGGACAGGCTGGAGCAAATGATGAACATGATGAATCAACCTGCTGGCGAAGATCCCGAAATGAAGCAACTGAATGGAATGCTGGATAAGATACTTGATGTGCAATATCCTGAACGTGTACAGGAAAAATTGAGGCAGACCTCCCAGGCAAACAAAGGGCAGGTATTCGCAGTATCGTCAAAAACAAAAGAAAACAACATCACATTGCTCAACGCCGACCTGCCTGCGGGTGGTTCAACAAATGGCTTCTATTCGTTCACTGGCGCAACAGCTATCGAAGATTCACAGAACGCCATACAAGCGGTCATACACGAAACGCAGACTATCGTTGATGGTTCCACCGTCAAATTGCGATTGGTAAATGATGTATTCATTAACGGGGTTCATATTCCTAAAGACAACTTTATATATGGTATCGCTTCGCTCCGTGGTGAAAGATTAAGTATCAAGATTACCAGTGTGCGGTATAATAATTCATTGTTTCCAGTTGAATTAGCGGTGTACGATATGGACGGACTGGATGGCATATACATTCCCGGTGCAATTACCAGGGATGTTGCAAAGCAGTCCGCAGACCGGTCTATGCAAACCATCGGCTTGACTTCACTTGACCCTTCGTGGGGAGCGCAGGCTGCAAGCGCAGGTATAGAAGCTGCAAAGACTTTGTTCAGCAAAAAAGTCAAGCTGATTAAAGTAACTGTAAAAGCAGGCTACCAAGTGCTTTTACGTGACGAAAAGCAAAAACAATCCAATTAAATATTTGAATCACTTAAAAATTCCAAAAGATGAAAAAGATCAGTGCAGTAATGGTAATGGGAATTTTCCTGCTTATTACAACTTTCAAAGCGCAGGCGCAAACAAATACAGCCTGGCAAACGAAAGCAATTGAATCATATCATGTGGCAATTGCTTTCTCCAAAACAACCAACATTATCTTTCCCTATTCTATTGTCAGTGTAGATATAGGAAGCAGGGATGTGTTGGCTCAAAAAGCGAAGGGAGTAGAAAATATCTTGCAGATAAAAGCCGCAAAAGATAGCTTTCCTCAAACCAATATCAGCATCATTACTGCTGACGGAAAGCTCACATCCTTTCTGGTTGATTACGCCGAACAGCCTACTATACTCAATATTTCATTAGCGGGTCTGACAAAGCAAAACACCATCTCTATTCCTTCAGAAAGTATAAACCAGGAACAAATGGAGAATTACGCTTCAATGGCTTTTGAATCGAAGAAAAAGATACGGGGTATAAAGGATCAAACTTTCGGCATTCGTCTTAAACTGAACGGCCTGTTTATCCATGATGACATTATGCTGATGCGCTTCAATATTGCCAATGAAACAAATATCAACTATGATATTGACCAGCTCAGGCTTTACATCCGTGACCAAAAGAAAAGCAAAAGAACTGCTACGCAGGAGATAGAAATAGTACCCGTACTTGTACATAACAATACGACCCAAGTAATCGGGCAGTCAGATACTACCATCGTTTTTATTGTACCCAAATTTACTATTCCTGATAAGAAGTACCTCGCAGTTCAAATGATGGAGAAGAACGGAGGCAGGCATCTGGAACTGCATATAAAGAACAAGAAAATTGTAAAGGCAGCTCCGATTAATTAAAACTGAACGCTCCATTGAAACTGTTACATTCTATTTCAATTATTAGTTCTCGCTAAAAGATATGTTATGAAAATAAGGAAAGACGACTACAAGGATATTCTTGAATACCTGACTAAAAAGCGTTGGGAAGGTGAGGAATTTGTAGCCTTTCTCGATGATGTTTCTCCAGTAACTAAAGAAGATCTATTCACATTCCCCACAGAATACGATGTTAGGGAGTTCTGCTACGAAATGTCAACCGACATTGACTTTTACAACTTTCTGGCAATACGGTCGGCATATAAGACTATGCAGGAAGCTGCCGAGAACAGCAAACTAATGATTGAAAGGGAGGGCATCATTGACGTGTCCCTGATGGTAGCGGTTCGTTACGAAAGATTAGAAAGAGAACAATTAAATAACAATCAAAATTCAGAAGTTATGAATCAGAAAAATTTTGAATACCTGCGTGACCAGGTAAAGTACACCGGGTTCGGTGAAGGGTTGGAAAACGACCTGAAGCAAAAAATTCAGGAAAGAACCCCGGAGTTTAAATTGGCCTATGAAACGAAGTATGGCAACGATACTGTAAACGCTACATTGAATTTCAGCCAATCGAAGCAAAGCGATATGTATTTCTTTAATTCCTATCAGGTGAAAGTGCAAAAGGAAAATAGCTCTGAAACAATGGAGCAAACCTTCTACATCAACAAAGGCAACAACATTACCCTGAAGGAAGGGTATAACCTGATGGAAGGAAGGTCAGTGAATAAAGACCTCACCAATAAAGAAGGACAGGTGTACAACGCCTGGGTACAGATGGACTTTAAACAAAGTGATAATAACGGCAATTTCAAGCTGAAGCACTATCATGAAAACTACGGCTACGATTTGGAAGCGGTTTTATCCAAGCATCCGATCAGGGAATTAGGTAACGAGGAATACAAATCCAATCTGATGGATTCCCTTAAAAAAGGGAACCTGCAATCTGCCACGTTTCAGATCAACGGTGCGGAGCAAAAACAATACATCGAAGCTAACCCTCAATTCAAGACAATCAACATATATGATAGCAGTATGCAAAGGGTTGATAACAGACAGGCGAAAAAAGAACAGCAGTCTGAAGGTGAAAGCCAGTCAGCTAAACAAGACGGTAAAAAGGAAAGGCAGACACCTGCTGAAGATGATGGCCCTGAGATACCGAAGGCATCTAAGAAAAGGAAAAAGAACCAAAGCATCAGCTAAGCACTAAGTAGCCCCGTCTATTATAAATAGTCGTGAAGTTGAGATGGTGAAAAGGAAACTATTTATAACGTAAAAACAGATTGAAAAATGAGAAGTCAAATGTTAATGCTGCTAATATTTATAATAAGCCTTTCAGCATGTACGAAAGATAATGAAGCTGTAATATCAGAAGGCGAAAATAAAATTGCGCAGTTAAGATCACCACTTGGCGAAGCAGGTCCTGAAAACCCGGAAAATGCCTACGATAGCATAGGCTATTGGCATAATCAGATCGTGGCATACGTGCAGAACTGCAAGCCTGTTACAGACACACCTAATGTAGAGATGTCAACGCGATGTGTACTTCGCTTTTGCAGGGAAATGGAACGTATTGCCATGCCTCTATCATTTTTCTCAACAGTAAACCAGACGGTAAGGCAAAGCAACGAAAGCATCCAAACGCTTATAGCTAATTGTCCTTATGAAGAGCCAGTAAAGGCCGCCCTGGATTCGCTGGTGCAATTGATCAAACGACTTTCGGATAGGGATAGTCCCTATCCGGTGATTAAAGCCATGATTGTGAACTTTGAGAGGAGGGTAATGCAAAATAACCTGCTCAGTCCTGAAGGTCGTGAAATTGCCCTTAAAGCGGCATCGGTAGCACGTTACTCCATTTATTATTGGATGAATACGCTCCAGCCCCCGGCTCCGGCGGCGGCCTTTAAGTTTAAAAACATAGTTAAGTGGATTGCCGCCGTCACGAGTGATATAGGCGGCGCTATCGTGAGCGGCAGTGTGGAATACGCCGCCGATTGCAGCACCTATGCCTATGATCTGGTGACGTACAGTATGCCTTAGTTGATCCTCAAAAATCAGGTTATGAATAACAGTCTTGTAAACAGAGTGGAAGCAGAGCTGAACCAATGGCGTTCAAGGGAGGAACGGTTTAGCAAGCTGTTTTCTTTCAGCCTTTCAAATAATAGGGCACTGCTAAAAGAAAAGCTGGATTACTACGACCGTATTGCTGCAAAGTATAAAGGCACGCAGGATCTGGACGAGCGGTTTGCACTCAGGGTGCTAAGGCAAGAGCGCAATCGTATTGAAAAGCAGCTTTATCCTAATCTACTGATAAGGCTGCTGCGCAGGTTATTAGTTGCACCCGTTAAGGAACAAATCGTAATAAGGCAGGATAACAGGAAAACAGAGCAAAACAGCCAGGCGTTGCACCATCAGGTGCAGCGTGCTGGCTTTCCTGACCTATCTGCAAAAATTGATGAGCAGATGAAACTTGGGCAGCAACAATTTTCCATTCCTGTTTCCTATTACCTCAATGATAAAGAAAGGTTAGATCATCAGTTATCGTTCGCTAAAGATCAATCCGGTGCATACCAGCTTGAAGGGTATAAAACAACCCTGTATAATGAATCCAAACCGGAGGAAAAACGCCAGCAATACTTTACCATGCGTAACGGTAATAATGTAAATGCCACGGAGTGCTATAATCTTTTATCCGGTCGCTGCATCCAGAGCGGTGGAACTTGGATGCAACTTGATTTTAACGACAAAGACCCAAACGGAAATTTCCGAATCAAGCAATTCCACTCAGACTACGGCTACGATCTTGAAAAGGCTTTGCAGCAGCTTCCGTTAAAGGAATTGCTCAATAAAGGTGAAGCAGATAAGCTGCAATCGGAATTAAAAAATGGAAACCGTGTGTCGGTGAGCTTTGTGAAGGATGGAAATGAACAACGCTTCTATATTGAAGCTAATCCGCAGTTTAAATCAGTAAATATTTACGATGAGCATTCCAGGAAAATAACGCTTCATACAGCATTAGGCAATAAAACAATGGATGCTATGAAAGTGACGCATAAGGTCAATGAGCAGCAGCAACAAAATCATGCAAAAAAGAACGGAATGAGATTAGGGTAATAAAAGGCGTGAGCAATGGATAGGCTGTATTATTTGTCGGATTTTTTTGAAGCCATAGGAACTGATGCCCGCATCAGCATTACTCATATAGGCATTTATGCGGCTTTGTTACAGTATCGCATAAAGAATGGCTTTGCCAACCCTATCCAGGTTTTTAGTCATGAGATATTAAGCATTGCAAAATTGTCCTCTGCTATCACCTACCACAAATGCGTTAGAGAACTAAGTGAATATGGTTATATAAGGTATGAGCCGTCTTTTAATCGTATGAAGGGAAGCAAAATCTATTTTGCTGAAAGAAGCGATTAAAATAGACAAGTGATTTGGAAAGTTTTGCAAAAGCCCGCAATGGGCTTTTGTTATCTAAAAAGGAGGTGTGAGATGGAAGATGAAGTGTTGATGAGGATCACTCCAGACAAGGCGATAGAAATTTTGCGTAAAGATGGAATTGATGTCAATATCGAAGAAGCACAGATTATACTCGACTTTTTATATAGTATGGCGAACATAGTAGTTGAACAATACATAAGTATGCGGCATTGCAATGCCGAAATCGTAACTAAGACTGTAAAGTAAAAAAGCAGCTATGAAAATTGCAGACCTTTATATCAGGGTGAGTACAGACGAGCAGGCAGATAAAGGCTATTCCCAACGGGATCAGGAAGAAAGGCTGCGTAGGTATTGCAACATCAACAACATTCAAATACGCAAGGTCATTTTTGAAGACCATTCCGCAAAGACCTTCAGGCGACCTGCCTGGCAGAACCTGCTGATAGATTTGCGTAAGCAAAGGGGAAATTCAGACCTAATTCTTTTTACAAAGTGGGATAGGTTTAGCCGGAATGCCGGGGATGCTTATCAAATGATCAGCCTTCTAAGGCATCTCGGAGTAGAGCCGCAGGCAGTAGAACAGCCATTGGATTTATCTATCCCTGAAAATAAAATGATGCTGGCTTTTTACCTCGCAGCACCAGAGGTAGAGAATGACCGCAGGGCATTAAATGTATTTAATGGAATGCGCCGTGCTAAAAAGGAAGGGCGCTGGATGGGCACGGCTCCGATTGGTTATGTAAACAGAATTACTGAAGATGGCAAGAAATATATTGCGCCGAAAGATCAGGATGCTAAAATCATGAAATGGGCATTTGAAGAAATCTTTCGCAACAAACTGAACACAGAACAAATCTGGAAACAAGCCAGGGAAAGAGGATTGAAATGTAGCAAGAATAATTTTTGGGTAGCGATAAGGAACCCTATTTATTGCGGATTAATTTTCGTTCCTCAGCACAAAGATGAACAAAGCCAACTTGTACAGGGGCAACATGAACCAATTATTACCGCTTCACTATTCTTTGATGTGCAGGATGTGCTGGACGGCAGAAAGAGAAAAGCAGTAAGTAAAAAGGTAATTGCACAGGATGACATTCCATTAAGAGGTTATTTGATTTGCCCTAACTGTGGAAGGTTTTTGACCGGCAGTGCTTCAAAAGGAAGAAACAAATACTATCACTACTATCATTGCAGTTCCGAATGCGGTGTACGTTATAAAGCAGATGACGCAAACAAGTTAATGATAGAAGCCATCGGGAATGAAGTCCACAATGTTCCGCAACTTAAACTGTTTCAGGAAATTATTACAGCTACTTTCATGGATGTAAACCGTGTTGAGAAGGTAGATCAGAAACGTTTGGTGGCTCAACTGGATCAGATAAAGCACCGGCTCTCAAAGGCTCGTGAATTATTGCTGCGTGGAGAAATTGAAGGCGAAGACTATCGTACCATTAAGTCTGAAGCCAATGAAAGAATGACTGATATTGAAGTAAAGCTACAAACATCCATTTCATTTTCAGACAATATGGAATTACTATGGGATCTTCCTATTTCCAAATTGTCGCATTTAGAAGAGTTGTTTCAAAATGGAACTGTTATACAAAAAAGAAAAATCGTAAGTACACTGTTTCCCGATAACCTGACGTTCAACGGTGAAAAACTTCATCGCACAACAGTGAGTACAGCTATCAGCTTATTGACTAAAAGCAGAAAATCTCCACGGGAAATAGAGGCAAAAAGTAATGAGAACTATCAGGCTGAAAGTGTCCATCTGCACCGCAAACATGCTGTAGCCGTACTACGAAATAGGATGTAGCCGTTCTACTTAGCGTCGGGCAACTTAGCAACTATTTTTCCTTTTAACCGCTC
Organism: Hydrotalea lipotrueae; assembly: GCF_019249625.1. NCBI lineage: Bacteria > Pseudomonadati > Bacteroidota > Chitinophagia > Chitinophagales > Chitinophagaceae > Hydrotalea > Hydrotalea lipotrueae. The sequence goes on from NZ_JAESDL010000029.1 coordinate 7,338, forward strand.
GTTGACCAGATAAGCAAGGAAAGTGGCAAACGAAGTTATATCCTGTCCTACACTTGCCTGCTCCAATGCCTGCATATATTCAGTTCTCCTTTCCACAGGTATAACCGTCCACGGGTATCCACCGGAAGCCAACATTGCATTCATCAGAAACCGTCCTATTCGTCCGTTACCATCCATGTACGGATGGATAAAAACAAAAATGAAATGACCCAATACTGCCCTGACCGATGGCTCCGGTTCTTCTTCCAATAGTTCAAACAGAACGGGCATGGCATCTCTCATAGCATCCACGTTCAGAGGAACGTGTTTGGAGTTCCCGATATATACCTGATGGTTTCGATACCCTGCAAGGTCCGCCGCTTTTAATAGCCCGGCGGTAACGCTTGGGTCGAATAGTTGCCTGTACCATTTTGAGTGATCTTTATCCACCTGCTTTCCTGAATTGGCTCCCTTCAGTATTGCTGTGATGGTTTCCTTCACCTGCAGAAAGGCTTGGTAGTAGCCTCTGGCAGCCATAGCATCCCTTTGCTTGCGATCTTCCTCATGCGCCTTACTGTTCCACTGACCGCTGCTTACTCTTTCGATAAGTTCCGGTGTCACCCGATACCGTTCTATCGAGAGGGAGTGATAGGCATCTGTTATGTAAATGTCGTCAACGTCCTTCAGGTAGGCTTGTGAATCATCGGGTATGCCGGGAGCTTTTGGAAAGCTGGAAATAATAATCTCACGCATCTGCTGCCACATGAGCCTGATGCGATTGGCGTAGGGAGAGCGTTCACGGGAGGATAGATTAAGGTTCAGTTTGGTTTCAAAAGGATCTTCTTCCCGTATATCGTAATCTGCCTGCTTAACAGTATCAACAATCTGGTCAGCTATTTTATCCCTGTTAATATTTCTAAAAGCGCCTGCCAATCTTCCCGCAAATGTGGTGTGACCGTTTTCCAAAAGGATAGGTAGTACCTCCGAAGCATCTCTTATCAACGTAAGGGCTGTGCGGGCATCTATGGCATTCCTTGTATAAATGCTCGGTGAACTGTAAACCAAAGCAGCCGGCAGATTGTACATCCTGATTCCATTGGTTACGATGGTTTGATCCGCTGGGGGAATACCAGTCCTTAAATTGAACAGAGACGTGTTATGCGGTAAGGGCGTAGGGTTATTATTTCCTTGTGGCGAACGTATCATCAACTGTTGAGGTACTGCGCTGTTTCCCGCATGGATAAGCAGCGACTGGTCTGCTGACAAGCACCAGTCATCGCCAAATTTGTGATTCAGAAACTTTACAATAAATTCCCAATAGGAACTGTACCAGGACGTGGTTTCACCTTCCTTTTCAGCAGGATCGGTAGGTATGTACCATCCCTTTGTCACCTCACGGATAAAGCCGTTTTTAAGCAGTATCTCCCTGTATTTCCTGTTAGGCATTTCATCGGTATGGATACCGACTACACCGTTATCCTGTAATTCTTTCAGGAATTTAAGCGATTCTACCAATCTTTCGCGGGGTGTGGCCATATCGAATAGTTTGAATTTATGCGGTTAATAGGCTATTGTGTGCCTGTTATGTTATTAAACAGGGGCGTTCAATTCCTATTAAACCTTGTCGGTTTTCTAATATTAAACAAAGATGTAGCAAATTTAGTAAATTTTGACGTGATAATACTATTAAATATTGCTCATTTTCATTTTTTCTTCTTATCTTTACATAGTACCACACTTAATTTTTTAGTTATGAAAATAGCAGACCTTTATGTACGGGTAAGTACGGATGAACAGGCCGATAAAGGCTATTCGCAACGTGACCAGGAGGAACGTTTGCGGAAATACTGTGAAATCAACAATATCCGGGTTAGGAAAGTGATCTTGGAAGACCATTCGGCTAAGACTTTCAAACGACCGGCTTGGACAGGGCTACTGGGTGATTTAAGGAAACACAAAGGACATACCGACCTTATCCTGTTTACGAAATGGGACAGGTTTAGCCGTAATGCAGGAGATGCGTACCAAATGATCAGTACCCTTCGGCGGTTAGGTATCGAGCCACAGGCGGTAGAACAACCGCTTGACCTCTCCATTCCGGAAAACAAAATGATGCTGGCGTTTTACCTCGCTGCACCGGAGGTAGAGAATGACCGGAGAGCGTTAAATGTGTTTCATGGGATGCGCAGGGCTAAGAAAGAAGGGCGCTGGATGGGAACTGCCCCCATTGGTTATGCCAACAAGGTTAATGAGAACGGTAAGAAATATATTGCCCCGAAAGAAATTCAGGGTGATATAATGAAGTGGGCGTTTGAAGAACTATCTCGCGGTAAGCTCAATACTGAACAGGTATGGAAAAAAGCAAAAGAAAAAGGATTAAAGTGCAGCAAGAATAACTTTTGGGTTGCCATACGAAACCCGATATACTGCGGATTGATATTTGTTCCCAAATACAAAGAAGAAGAAAGTCTCTTGGCAAAGGGGCAACATGAACCTTTGATCTCTGAAGCCCTATTCTATGATGTTCAGGATGTATTGGATGGACGCAAACGGATTTTGGGAACAAAAGTTACAGCCGATGACAGCATTCCATTGAGAGGCTTCCTGATCTGTCCAAAATGCGGAAGGATGTTGACAGCCAGTGCATCAAAAGGGAGAACACAATATTACCATTACTATCATTGCAGTTCTGCTTGTGGTGTTCGTTACAAAGCAAAAGACACGAACGATAAAATGTATGACGAAATCAAAAAATATGTTTGGCCGCTTTCAAGACTTGAAATATGCAAAGACGTAATTACGTCAACATATAAGTCAAAAGAACGTGGAGAAAGAGATGAACAAAAAGATTTAAAGGTACAATTGCAGGAGGTAAACAACCGGGTTGTAAAAGCAAGAGAACTGCTTTTGTGCGGCGATATTGAAGGCGATGATTATCGGGCTATCAAATCTGAATGTGAGGAAAAGATCAATCGGCTGGAAGCAAAATTAAAGGCCGCTGTAAATTTCCAAACATCGGTAGAGCCTTTATGGAACAAGGCGTTTAGCAACATCGCACAGCTTGAAACATTGTATAGAGAAGGTACAGTAGAAGTAAAGCGAAAGATAGTTGGTTCGATGTTCCCTGAAAATCTCGTATTCGACGGTTGCCAACATCGAACCAAAAGATTGAATGAAATTATCAACATTATATCCTTAATAGACAAGGAATTGAAGCCAAAAAAAAATGGGACAAGTCGTTTGAATTTTGACTTGTCCCATATGGTGACCCCGCAGGGACTCGAACCCTGGACCTACTGATTAAGAGTCAGTAGCTCTACCAACTGAGCTACGGAGTCGGTGAGGTTGCAAAAGTACTTATTATGATAATATAATAGTTGTTGTATTAAGGTTTTTCCAACCATTTATTTTAATATTCCTTTTATCAACACCTGTTTTCTTTGTACCTTAACCCTCCCTAAATTACGTTCATCATGCACATGCCTGCTGCCTTCCGTGTTTATTCATTGAGTGATACGGCTATTGTTATTGATTGGGGTAATACCATTGATGAAGCCATCAACCATCAGGTACAGGCACTTTTCCAATGTTTTCAACAAGAAAAAAAAGATTTTATACGCGATGTTATTCCGGCCTATAGTAGCATTACCATCCTTTACAATCCGGTTGCTTTATGGAAACAGGGAATAGAAAATATAGAGGGGTATGTAAGGAATTTTGTGGAGGGTGTTTTGATAAACTGTACCAATAGGAAGGAGGTTGAACAGCCTATAGTACGAATTCCGGTTTGTTATGATCCGGCCGTAGCACCGGATTTAACTGCATTTTGTGCCGCAAAAAATATTACTGTAGCAACATTGATACAATGGCATAGCAATGAAATATACCGGGTCTTTATGTTAGGCTTTTTACCCGGTTTTGCCTATATGGGCACTGTTCCCGAAAGTTTGGCAATGCCGCGTAAAGCGCAACCTGCCAAACAAGTAGCTGCAGGTAGTGTAGGAATTGCAGGCCGCCAAACGGGTATTTATCCCTTTCATTCGCCGGGAGGCTGGCATATTATTGGCCAAACGCCAGAAGCCCTATTTCAACAAAACAGAAAGCAACCCGCACTGTTGCAACCCGGTAACCGGGTACAATTTGTGCCGATTGATATAGATACTTTTTATTCATTGAAACAAAACAAGAACACGTGTCTGTAGTTGTCATTAAACAGGGAATAGCCGATTCTATTCAGGATACCGGCCGATATGGCTGGCAATACCTCGGCATTAATCCCGATGGTGCCATGGACAAAACTGCCGCTGCCGTAGCAAATATTTTAGTGAACAATTCCCTGGAATGCCCGGTGATTGAAATGAGTTTCCCGGCTCCCGTTTTGCTATTTGAGCAGCAGGCATTGGTAGCGTTGAGTGGTGCCGATTTTTCTGCCTGGGTGAATGATGTACCCATTCCATTGAATACACCTTTTATCATTCAAAAAAATTGTGTGTTGCAATTTAAACAGGTAAAGTCTGGCGCTTGGTGTTATTTAGCTATTCATACTGGCTTTGCATTAGAATCATGGATGGGAAGTTTTAGTACCAATACCCTTGCCGGATGTGGCGGCTATAAAGGCCGCTATTTAAAAAAACACGATGAATTGCTGTTACAGGAATCAATAGATTACAGTGGTTTATTAGAGGGAAAAGATGTATTTATTTTTCATATTCAGGCCGATGCCAAACAATGGTATTTGCATACCGACGCAATACCTGTGATAGTGAGTAAAGATTGGAAAGATTTATCGACGCAGGCACAACAACTTTTTCTCAATAACACCTATACTGTTCAATCCAATAGCAACCGAATGGGTTATTATTTACAAAGTGAACCTATACAACTACATTTGCCTGTTACGGTATTATCTACTGCCGTTACCAATGGCACCATACAATTACTGCCTAACGGACAGTGCATTGTGTTAATGGCCGGGCATCAAACAACGGGCGGATACCCCATTCCTGCAACGGTGTGCAGCGCCGCTATACCTACATTGGCGCAAATAAGGCCGCATCAAACACTACGTTTTAAAAGCGTATCACTACATGAGGCACACCAACTCATGCAGCAACAACAACAATATTTACAGCAACTGCAGTATGCAGCGGCAGCAACACTCAACAAATTATTTACGGACTATGCTATCCATTGATTTGAATTGCGATTTGGGCGAAGGTATGAATACCGATGCCCTGCTGATGCCCTTTATTTCCAGTGCCAATATAGCCTGCGGATTTCATGCCGGAGATGCTGCCACCATGCGCAAAACGGTAGCATTGTGTTTGCAGTATGGGGTTGCCATTGGTGCCCATCCCGGCTTTAACGACAAAGCCAATTTTGGCAGAAAGCCCATACCGTTAACTGAACCGGAGTTATTGGTATTGATACAACAGCAAATAGAAGCATTACAGCAAATTTGCGAAGCAATGGAAACCTCCTTGCATCATATAAAACTGCATGGTGCATTGTATAATATGGCATCGGCTGATGTGGTACTGGCAGGACAGATAGCCAAAATATTGCATACTTTATACCCCAAATTAATCGTATATGCACTGAGTGGCAGTTATTTAATGGATGCCTGCAAGGATATAGGATTGCAAACCGCAGCTGAGGTATTTGCCGACAGAACTTATCAGGATAACGGCCAATTAACACCGCGTTCAGCACCTCAAGCACTCATTGAAACAACGGAGGCGGCTTTGCAGCAAGTATTAACAATGGTACAAAACAGGCAGGTAACAACCCTTTCGGGAAATAAAATATTCATTGCTGCCGATACGCTTTGCCTGCATGGTGATGGGGCACATGCAGTAGATTTTGCTAAAACCATTTATCATACACTCAAACAAAACGGCATTGACATCCAAACCCTCTAAAACAAGTACAGCCATTATTGGTGCGGCTTTTTTAATGGCAACATCGGCCATAGGGCCGGGATTTTTAACACAAACCACCGTGTTTACCAAGCAGTTGGGTGCGGCTTTTGCCTTTGTAATTGTAATTACTATTTTAATAGACATTGCCGTACAGCTCAATATCTGGCGTATGATTACCATGAGCCATTTACGGGCTCAGGATCTGGCCAATCAACTGTTTCCGGGTTTGGGTTATGTATTGGCAGCTATGATTGTATTCGGAGGCATTGCTTTTAATACCGGTAATATTGCCGGGGCAGGTTTAGGTATACAGGTATGTACCGGCTTACCCACCCCCATTGGTGCTGCCATCAGTGCAGCCATTACATTGTTCATTTTTTGGCAGAAAGATGCAGGCCGTGCCATGGACGTATTTACCAAATACATGGGAATATTAATGATTGTATTAGCCTGTTATGTAGCCTTTGTAGCCCATCCACCCGTTGCAGATGCTATGGTGCAAATGGTATGGCCCGGCAAAGTGAGTGCACTCGCCATTATTACCATTGTAGGTGGTACGGTAGGTGGTTATATTTCTTTTGCGGGCGCCCATCGTTTATTAGAAGTGGGTATTACCGGTATTACTAATCTTGGAAAGGTAAATAAAGGCGCTGTTACGGGTATTGTGCTAACGGGAATTATGCGGTTTGTTTTGTTTTTGGCAGCACTGGGTGTGGTGGTGCAGGGTAAGTGGATAGATGCTGCTAACCCTGCGGCATCGGTATTTAAAATTGTTGCCGGCAATATGGGTTATTTCTTTTTTGGAATGGTTATGTGGGCAGCTTCTATTACCTCGGTTATTGGTGCATCTTTTACAGCCATTTCATTCATTAAAACATTTCATCCTGCAATTGAAGCACAACAAAAAATATGGGTAACAGGTTTCATACTACTATCTACCGGAATATTTGAATGGATAGGCCAACCTGTTAATGTATTGGTATGGGCCGGTACAGTGAATGGGTTTATTTTACCCCTGGCATTGGTGATTATTTTGTTAGCTGCGCTTAAATATCGTATAACTCCGAATTACCGGCATGCATTGTGGTTACAAATAGTGGGATGGATAGTGGTGGCGGGAATGTTGTGGATGATTATAGGGATTTATTAAAAATAAAAAAATAGCATTGCTATACCAACAATGCTATCATGTAATAATCATTTGTTTATTTACTGCAACACTTTTTCTATATGAGTTAGCTTCCCATCGGCATTAAACCCTTCAATAATAATTTTTAATTTTTTGCTGATGTCGTTATTATAAAAATCTAATTTCAACTGTGGACTTTTCTTGTTGGTTAACACATAAGGGTTCCAATAAAGGGTGCTTCTTACATCATCGCCAAACGCATCATTCGATTTGTCGTAATCAGGGCTGAAGAATTGTTTAAACTTAGTATAACCGCCTAAAATGGTATTATCTAACCCCGGTGTATTGGCGTTGTTATTGCGTTTGCTATCATTGCCTCTTTTGGTATAAATAGCAATGGCACCACCACTGCCACCGCCCATGGAGCCAAAGAAAGGTGGGCGAAATACTTTGATGTACGCAATATCTGTAATGGGTAGGCTTTGAATCATATCGGGCTGAGCCGGACTTTCATCTAAATATAAATCGGGTGTGCTGCCCCGCCAGGTTAAAGTGGGCGTTCCGCCGCCATAATTAATTTGTAAGCCTGCTACCTGCCCCTGCAGGTAAGTAAATACATCTAATGCGCCATTGGCCCGAGGGTCGTCCATAACATCAAACCCATAACTATCGCCGCCGGAGAAGAGGCCTGTTGCATATTTTTCATCCAGTACCTGTAAGGCACTTTTTACCTTAGCACGTACAGTTACTTCCTGCAGCGTTGCAGAGGCCATTAATTTGCGCAGCCTTTCCTGTTCTTCCATAAAATATTGCATACGGCGCAGTGCCATACTATCTGTCCAGTTGGTTAAACTGCTGCTGATGTTTACATAACGGGGTTGCAGGTTAAATAACCCGTTTGAAAAACTAACTACTGCACCGCTATTGCCACTGCGTTTGCCATTGAGCATGTAAAACAGTTTAACGGTATCGTAAAAGAAAACACCATCCTGTTCAAATGAACCATCTTTATGCACGGGTAATAATAAAAACTGTTTACTGCTGTCTTTCCCTTGTACAATCACATTTAAAAAAGAAGATTCGCCACCGGTATAATTACTGCCATACACTTTACCTTCTATTTTTAAATAGTTGGTTTCCGGGGGAAATTTAATATTGGGTACTTTTTGTGCTGCCAAATCGCTCCAGTTGTAACGGCGCCATCCATTGGTCATCATCACCAAATCTAAATGATGGGTAACACTGTCAGCATCGCTGGAAAAGTAATAAGCCGGATTGTGTACTTTGCCTTTAATATCATCACTCAATAAAAAATCCGAGTAAATAGAATGTTTATCATCTACCGGCACATCGGCATCGGTAACGGCAATAGACATATTGGCAAAAGCAGTATCAGATACAAAAAACTCAATGGTGTTTTTTCCGCGTTTATCTAAATTTACCAATGGCGTGCTGATGCGGGGGTTGAAGATATAGTTTTCATTATTCACAAAAACAATTCTTTCTGCCACAGGCTGCCAGTTGGCATTAAACAATGTAATTTGCAAAATGCCGGTGGGTAATTCTGTCGTAGGCAAATCGGCCACTACACTGGTTTTAGCCGAAAAATTAATTCTTGATTTGTACACTAATTGCTGATTCATTTGCGCCATGAGATACATGGTTTTGTACAAAGGATCATCCTTGGCGGTGCGCTCTACAAATACAATGGCTTTATCGCTGGCGGATTGTACAGAAAGGGTGGCACCGTTGGGTAATGCGGCAGGTAATGCGGTTGTGCCGGTTTGGCCATTTTCATCTAACCAGTTAATTTGATAGGTTTCGCCGGCTTTGGGTTCAACTGAAAAGCTGCCCATGCCATCATGTTCCGTTAAAAACGAATCTACCAATGCCTGATGGTTGTTTTTAATGGCCCCTTTAATATATACAGGATTGCCAAACTGATCGGTAGCTTTAAAGGCAACGCGGCTATTCAGCCCTTCTACCAGATTACCTCCTTCGGGGAACAGGTATACCTGTGTTTTCGGCAAGATAATATTGGCTTTAACCTGTGGTTGTATTACGGGAATGGAACGCTGATACAAAAAAACGGTATCAAAATTCAGCATCCAACGAGTGTAAGCCCTTAATTGCAGGGTTTTTCCGCTGTAATTGGTCGGCACTTCAAACGAGCCCGAAGCGGTGGCCTGAAAAAGCGGTGCTACAGAATGCATGAGTAAGGTGCCCGATGCATCATACCAGTCTACATAAAAGTTTTTGCTGATAAACGAAAGGTCAATGCCTGTCATTAAATAGGCTTTATACCAAATGGTTTCGCCTTTATTGTATGCTCCCTTATCGAACTGAATATGTATTTTTTCCTGAGGATACCTGTTGGCATACACATCCATCATAGAGTCTAATACCTGTGCTTTTGTAGAAGATGAAAAGCTAAGCAGTGTGCAAAAGCCTAAAACAGCAAGCATTTTGTTCATGTAATACAATTTATTTTGACGAGATGTAATTGCTTTCTATTCAAAAAAGGCATAAGAAAATGCCTCATGGTTTTTAAACAAGCAATATAGCAAATAAACACTATTTTGATGTGTGCTAAAAAACAAACCTACTTATAAAAATAAGCAGGTTGGGTTATAATTTTATTAAAGCGGGAAGAATAGGCCAGCTTAAAGTATGCTGTAACTCATGGAGCCATCTTTTTCATCTTTAATTTGAATGCCCAGGGCCAATAATTCATTCCGGATGGTATCGCTGGTTACAAAATCTTTTTTTGCTTTGGCCTGTTTGCGTAGTTGCAACAATAAATCCATTACCTGATTTAGTTTGCCATTGTAAGCGGGTATTGGATTTTGTAATCCGAAAATATCTTCTAAAAATAGTTTCATTTGTTGTTGTAAGCGCAGTAGGGTGGCCGATGTTAAACAATTGGCTGGTAATTGTTTGTTTTTTAGGGCATTGATAACAGGTGCCAGCTCAAACATATTGGCCAATACTTTGGCAGTGCTTAGGTCATCGTCCATAAACACAGAAAATTCATCTATTTGTTCCTGCACTTTTTTGTCTAACTCAACATCTCCGGCTACATCATTATCGGGTAAGGATAATGCCAATAAATTAGAATAGGCTTCCCACAAACGTTTTAATGCTTTTTCTGATGCCTGCAGGGCTTCATTGCTAAAATCGAGGGTAGAGCGGTAATGTGATTGCAGGATAAAGAAACGGATGGTCATGGGATGGTATGCCTGTTCTAAAATGGGATGATTGCCACTAAACAACTCGGTCAATTTAATCACGTTGTTATAGCTTTTACCCATTTTTTTACCATTAATGGTAATCATGTTATTGTGCACCCAATAACGGGCAGGAGGTTGATGGTTGCAAACCGAGCTTTGGGCAATTTCGCATTCATGGTGCGGGAACTCCAAATCCATCCCTCCGCCATGTATATCAAATTGTTTACCCAAATATTTGGTACTCATGGCCGAACATTCAATATGCCAACCGGGAAAGCCCTCGCCCCAGGGGCTGGTCCAGCGCATAATGTGTTCGGGCGGGGCCTTTTTCCACAACGCAAAATCGTTTTTGTTTCTTTTTTCGTCCTGATTTTCTAATTGGCGGGTAGTTTCTAACTGTTCTTCAATATTTCTGCCACTGAGTATGCCATAGGGTTGGCCAATTTTAGAAAAATCGGTATTGTACTTTGCCACATCAAAATAAACCGAACCATTTACAACATAAGCATAGCCATCGGCAATAATTTGTTGAATCATATTAATTTGCTCTACAATATGACCGGTAGCAGTGGGTTCTATACTGGGTGGCAGGGTATTGAATTGTTGCATGGCCCAATGAAACAGGTTGGTGTATTTCTGCACCAGCTCCATGGGTTCTAATTTTTCCAACATAGCTTTACTGCTAATTTTATCTTCTGCGGCGCGGCCTTCTTCTTCAAAATGACCGGCATCGGTAATATTGCGTACATACCGTACTTTATAACCTAAGTGTAAAAAATAGCGATACAGAATATCGAAACTAATATAAGGGCGTGCATGGCCCAAATGGCTTTCGCCGCTAACAGTTGGTCCACAAACATATAAGCCCACGAGTCCCGGCGTAATGGGGGTAAACACTTCTTTTTTGCGGGTAAGGGTATTGTACAATTGTAAAGGCATAGAAATATTTAAATAGCGGTCATTATTCAATTACAGGCTGCAAAAGTAGCCAATCGTTGCAGTAGCAGCAAACGGAATATAAAGCGGGAAAGGGGTTTTATTTTTTCAGTGCCACATCACTTACCAGCATAATATGATCGCTTAGGTCTTCATCAACCATATCAAATTGCCGGATGGCAAAATGAGGGTCGGTTAAAATATAGTCAATACGCAGTGTTGGTGCAAGGCTAATAAAACTGCGGCCAATGCCAAAACCTTTTGCCAAAAAAGCATCCTGCATGTTTTCACGAATATGGAAATAAGTAAAGCTGTTGGGCACATCATTAAAATCGCCACAAATTAAATAAGGATAAGGGCTTTCGTTCAATTTGTTTTTTACAATGATGGCCTGTGCGGTTCTTCTTCTAAAAGCCAGTAGCATTTTTTGAATAATGCCTTTGGAGGCAGCCAGTGCTTCTTCATTTTGTTGTTTAATTTTCTCCATGCCATCATAATCATCCTGGTTAAATTTATAAGATTGCAAATGGGTGGTGAAAACCCGTATGGTATCGTAGCCTTTTACAATATCGGCATAAATAAGGCTTTCGGCTGTTTTAAAGGGGATGCGTTCGGAACGGATAATGGGGTATTTGGAAAAGATGATACAGCCTGAATGATAGTGATTGTTGCGGCGATAGTCTTTCGAGAAGCAATGATAGGGAAAACTATCAGCGAACAAGCCAATATTATTAGCTGTTGGATTGGCATTGTCGGCATGGTTAAACTCCTGCATGCAAACCACATCGGCATTGAGTTTTTGAATAGTGAGGGCCAGATCGGTACGCACCTGTTGTTTAGCAGCCTTGCTTTTACTGAGGCCATTAAAGCTTTGCACATTCCAGCTAATGATGCGCAAACTGCCGGCAGGTTTTGTTTTTGAAAATCCTTCTTTTATGTTACCGGCAAACATTACCTGTATTTGCTGATAGCTGAGTAATAGTGCCAGCAGCGGCATCCACACATATTTCGGCTTTACGATAATCCAGAAAATAGCAGCAAAAATGAGGATTAAAGCCAGGTAGGGCATGGTAATGGCAATAAAGCTGATGGGGGTAAAATATACGGGGTTTACCCACGGACTTAAACAGCCCAGTAAGTAAATAAAAATGACCAGCAGGTTAATACCAATTACTATACGTTTTATAAAAGGCCTGATGAATGCCAATGCCATTGCATAAAAATAACAATTGTTGGTGGAAGGGCAAAAGGAGAAAAGCAGAAATATAATTGTTGTATGTCACCCTATTTGGGTACAGTGACACTATCCATGACTTTGCTACCCGACCCCACGCAATTTTTAGCACATGGCAAGGCACACAAAACTCAGACACAATGCCAACCTTGCCAAGAGCTAAAAATGCCAACGCACTACCCACCCACCCCAGCTGACGAATAATCTGTCATTTGTTTGTAAAAATGTCGTTGTAATTATCAATAACCCATGCTTAGAATTTTGGATATTACTTCATTTTGAATCGACAGGCAAGTATTTTGATAATTGTGAAGGTGCAATCAAACAGTTAAAAAAGTATTTACCTGATTTTGAAAAAACAAGTAAATATTTTACAAAGCAAGACAACGATATTTATTTAAAACTAAAACCTAAACTGAAAACAGCCATTGCAAATGCAAAAAAGTTAAAAGCATTTGACTTGGATAATCCCAAAACGGCAATGACTCAAATGCAGCTGCTATACGAGACCGACGAAATGAAGTCGATTATTAATGTTTAATAAAGCCTACAGCTAACAACTAAGGCTTCGTTGGGTGCGTAGCGCCAACAATGAAGCCGCCTGTTGAACGAAACCGGTAAATTATCCGGGTGTTTATTGATTATGGAGTTATCGTTTTGCTACTGTGTTGCTGTAATTGAAAATCGGGGGGTATTATTTTTTTCAATTCTTTGTTTACTACTGTGTGCCGTTATTGTAGTAGCGGTTATGTTCTTGCAGGCACAGCAATTCCCTTACCCGCATTTAGCAGGCATTCCTTTTTGCACCGGCCTTATGCTGCGGTGGTGGCCCCCGTTTGCCAAAGGTGATGATGGTGATTAATATGCCTGTTTTGCAACAAGGGCAGCAATGTAGTTTTGTTGTACTGTCATTTTTTGGTGTTGGCAACTTTAACTGTTTTTTTAAGGCAACAAACTTTGCCCGCTTCCAGGTAGTGCTGCGTATGCCGTAATGCCTGATGCGTACAAAGCGCAGGGGTAAAATGTGCATAGCAAAACGCCGGATAAATTCCGGGTTGCTCAGCGTCATTTGTTTTATACTGCCATGGCCTTTATAATCTTTGTAGTGGAAGGTGGTATTGGTTTGATCTACCTGTTGCAAACGGTGATTGCTGATAGCAATTTTATGGGTGTACCTGCCTAAGTATTCTATTACCTGCTTTGGTGCGCCAAAAGGGCGCTTGGCATACACTACCCAATTTTTGGCAAATAAATGATTGATGAGTGTTTTATCTGTGATACCCTTTTGCCTGAGCAGTGCAACATACTTTGCACGGTACACATTGCTCAAAGCTTTTGCCGGAAACAAATATTTTCCATTGGCAGTAATGGTTTTAAAATGACCCTTTGCATCTACGCCTGCACCCGGTACAATACAATGCAGGTGGGGATGCAGGCTAAGCGTTTGTCCCCAGGTATGCAGAATGGCAATCATGCCGCCTTGTCTTGTCCTGATTTACGTTCGCCGTTTGCGGACACACAACACAACAACAGAGTGTTGTATATCTGTAAATTGCTATTTGAAAAATAATTCATCGAATCTGAATTACGCCACTCCATTTTTTCTTCTTTTATTTGCAAATGGAATTAACGGAAAAAAAAATTATCATCATCACGGCGCCATCGGGTGCAGGTAAAACTTCTATTACCCGATATCTTTTAGCAAAATATCCCAAATTAGCATTTTCTATTTCCGCTACTACCCGTTCCCCTCGAAGCAATGAGCAGAATGGAAAAGATTATTATTTTATTTCTATCAACAATTTTCAGGAAAAAATTAAAGCAAATGAATTTGTTGAATGGGAAATGGTATATGAAGGAAAATATTATGGCACCCTGCACGCAGAAATAGAAAGAATTTGGCAGGAAGGAAAAGTGCCGGTTTTGGATATTGATGTGAAAGGCGCCATTCATGTACAACAACAATATCCCAACAATACCTTGTCCATTTTTATTGAAGCGCCCAGTTTGGATGATTTAAAAAAAAGATTAGAAAGCAGGGGCACAGAAACCCCGGATAGTATTGCTACCCGTATGAATAAAGCCAGGTATGAAATTTCTTTTAAGCACCACTTTAATATAGGAATTGTAAACAAAGAATTAGAGCAGGCCTGCCGGGAAGCAGAAACTGCCATCCGCCAATTTCTGGGCTGGTAATGAGCGGGTATTGCTATTTTTTCCTGATGTATTGGTAATAAAATTATTGGCCTTCCTTCTTTATTCTTCCTGCAATTATCCTACCTTGTTTCATTAAATGAACAGGATATGCTATTTCAAAATAAGACCGTATTCATTACCGGTGCCAGCAGGGGCATCGGCAAGGCAATAGCGTTAGAACTGGCAAAACAAGGGGCTAATATTGTGATTGCTGCTAAAAGCACAGAAGAAAACCCCAAATTAGGCGGCACTATTTTTTCTGCAGCTAAAGAAATAGAGGCAATAGGCACCAAGGCTTTGCCCATAAAAACCGATATTCGATTTGAAGAACAAATACAACAAGCGGTAGAAATAGCAGTAGAAGCTTTTGGCGGAATTGATATTTTAATCAATAATGCTTCTGCCATTCAATTATCTGATACTCTCTCCACCGAAACCAAGCGCTTCGATTTAATGCACAGCATTAATGTACGGGGTACTTTTCTGGTTACACAAGCCTGTGTTCCTTATTTAAAAAAAGCACCCAATCCACATATTTTAACCTTATCACCACCTCTGAATATGCAGCCCAAATGGCTGGCGCCACATATTGCGTACACCCTTACCAAATATAATATGAGCATGATGGCCATTGCCTGGGCACATGAGTTTAAAGAGCTGGGTATTGCATCCAATGCTTTGTGGCCAAGAACCACCATCGATACGGCTGCGGTACGTAATTTATTGGGCGGCGTTGCGTTGGCTAACCAAAGCCGAACACCACAAATCCTGGCCGATGCTACTGCTATCATCCTGCAAAAAAAATCAAAAGACTGCACAGGCAATACGTTTATTGATGAAGCAGTACTGGCAGCAGAAGGCATCACTGATTTAGATAAATATGCTGTGGTACCAGGTGCCACACTTTTCAACGATTTATTTGTATAAATCGATATTTTTATTAGTACATTTCCATTTTTTATACAACCAAAACTAACTACTTATGAAAAAATTTATTATTCTGTTGCTTGCAGACAGCCTGCTATGGCTGTCTGCTCCATTTGCTCAAACACCGCAAAAACCCAATGCACTCAAACAAACTGCCATGGCCGATTTGCAAAGCCAGTATAACACCTACAAAAATGTAGCCTTACAAATTTGGAACTTTGCAGAAGTGGGCTATAAAGAAGTAAAGAGTTCAGCACTGCTGCAAGAACAACTTAAAAATGCAGGCTTTTCTGTTGAAAGCGGAGTGGCCGATATTCCCACTGCTTTTGTGGCTACCTATGGTAGCGGTCAGCCTGTGATTGGTATATTGGCTGAATTTGATGCCTTACCCGGTTTATCTCAACAGGCTGTTGCTGAAAAAGAGCCGGTTGCCGGACAGGCAGCGGGGCATGGTTGCGGACATCATTTATTTGGCACGGCTTCAGTAGCTGCCGGAATAGAAATACAAAAATTAATAGCCTCCAACCAATTAAAAGGAACTATAAAAGTATATGGTTGTCCGGCCGAAGAAGGCGGCAGTGGCAAAGTGTATATGGTGCGTGCAGGATTATTCAATGGGGTAGATGTAGTATTGCACTGGCATCCCGGCGCAGAAAATGGCGTAACCATGACCAGTGCATTAGCCAACATCTCTGCCAAATTCAGATTTCATGGTATTGCTGCACACGCTGCAGCATCGCCCGAAAAAGGCCGCTCTGCTTTAGATGCCGTTGAAGCTATGGATTATATGGCCAATATGATGCGGGAACATGTGCCTCAGGAAACCCGTATTCACTACATTATTACCAATGGCGGCAAGGCGCCCAATGTGGTACCCGATTTTGCTGAGGTGTATTATTATGTACGCCACCCCAATAAAGAGCAGGTAAAATCTATTTTTGACAGGTTGGTAAAAGCCGGGCAGGGTGCAGCATTGGGCACCGGCACAACCATGGATTATGAAATTATTGGCGGAACGCATGATTTGCTGTTGAATAAAACACTGGCCAATGTAATGCAGTCTGATTTAGAACAAGTGGGCGGCGTTACCTATACGCCAGATGAAGTAGCATTCGGTAAAAAATTACAGGCCACTTTTAATTTTAACGTACCACCCATTGAGTCGGCTGCTACCATTAAACCATTAAAAGAACAGGAAGATGCCGGCGGCGGCTCAACCGATGTAGGCGATGTAAGCTATACAGTGCCCACCGTTGGCTTAAGGGCTGCTACCTGGATTCCAGGCACTCCTGCGCATAGCTGGCAGGCCACTGCCTGTGGAGGAACTGAAATTGGCACCAAAGGCATGATGGTAGCCGCTAAAACATTGGCATTAACTGCCATTGATTTATACCAAAGTCCGGCTTTGATTGATGCAGCTAAAAAAGAATTTGTGCAAGCCAAAGGCAATTACCAGTACAAAGCATTGTTGGGCGATAGAAAGCCTGCTTTACATTACCGCGATTAATTGTGTAATATTTTGATATTAAATCAACCGCTTTCTGCTAAAGTAAGCGGTTTTTTATTGCTTTGATGCTATGTTTGCAAATATTTTAGCGGTTCATGATAAGCCGGCAAATCAAAAAGCTTATCCTGCCAATGCGCTATAAGATTCGTGATTTTTAAAAGCAACGCTACCATACACCTAAACAAATGAAAGTAACTGAACACATTCAACAGGCCAAAAGTACCTTACTGTCTTTTGAAGTATTACCACCCTTGAAAGGAAAAACCATTACCTCGTTATATGATCATTTAGATCCGCTCATGGAGTTTAAGCCTTCCTGGATCAATGTTACCTACCACCGTAGCGAAAGTATGTTTAAGAAAAAAGCCGATGGCTCTTTTGAAAAAGTAGAAGTACGCAAAAGACCCGGTACTGTGGGCATTTGCGCTGCCATTATGAACCATTATAAAATAGATACAGTGCCCCATTTAATTTGTGGCGGCTTTACCAAACGCGAAAGTGAAGATGCTTTAATTGATTTGAATTTTCTGGGTATTGATAATGTGTTGGTATTACGGGGCGATGCAGCTAAAAATGAAACCAGTTTTGAGCCGGAGCCAGATGGACATGAACATGCCATTGATTTACAAAAGCAGGTGGTGAACTTAAACCACGGTATATACATTGATGAAGATATTCGCGATGGTGGTAAAACTAATTTTTGCATTGGCACCGCAGGCTATCCTGAAAAACATTTTGAAGCACCCAACTTAGATACCGATTTGCAGTTTTTAAAAGAAAAAGTTGAAGCCGGCGCCGATTATATTATGACCCAAATGTTCTTCGATAACAAAAAGTTTTTTGCTTTTGTAAAAGCCTGCAGGGCAATGGGTATTCAGGTGCCCATTATTCCGGGATTAAAACCCATTACTTCTAAAAAACAATTAACCGTATTGCCCAGAATTTTTCATGTAGATATTCCCACTGATTTATCAAATACTATTTTAAATTGTAAAACAGATGCTGAGGTAGAAGCAATTGGCACTACCTGGTTAATTCAACAATCAAAAGAACTGAAAGCTGCCGGTGTGCCGGTATTGCATTACTATACTTTGGGTAAACCTAAAGTAATACGCAATGTGGTGAAAGAGGTGTTTTAGGTATCCAAATGCAAAATATAAATGCAGATATCTTCTTGCAATTCAAAACAATAAACTATGGTAATCCAATCACTTCATTTCGTTTACGAAACAAAATAGTAATTATGCTATAATAATTGCTCAATTTCTGAAAGTTTATTTTTTAAAATCTGACTAATAATCCTCCTCCCCATTGATACCTTGAATCATACCCGCCCGATAGTGAAATATACTTACTTAGAAGATACTGTAGATCAAGGTGATATTCCTTATCTGTATTGATACGCCAATTAAAAAAAACATGTGGCAGCAGCCATTCATCACTTTCTAATTGAAGCCGAACCCTGCCTGCAGAATTTATGCGAAGGTCAGATTCGATAAAGAAAGGGAGTGTATATCTTATGCCTACTACGGGCAAATCAAATTCTTGTTGAAAAATTTCTTTGCCACTAAAAACATTATAATATTTTTGTCTTACAGTGGCAACGCCTATATAGGGTCTAAACCAATTTGTAATATATCTTTCATAACTTAGGTTTATTTCGTATTGGCCATTATAGTTTGTATTGGCCTCTGTTCTAATTGCATTTGACATATTAATATAATTGGCATTAAATTCTGTCATCATGCTTTTTGCTGCTAAACTGCCATAAAAAAACCATTGTTTATCTTCATTTAATATTTTTTTCAGCGGATAGTTAGCCAGGGCAGTATCTCTTTCACTACCTTCATAATGTATGTAACGTGCCATTCCACTTGCCAAATGATACAAGATGTGGCAATGAAAAAACCAGTCTTTATCTTGATTTGCGGCAAATTCTATTACCACCGTTGTCATTGGGGGCACATCTACGGTGTGTTTTAATGGAGAGTAATCGCCATTTTTGTTAAGAACCCGGAAATAGTGACCATGAAGGTGCATAGGATGGTTCATCATGGTTTTATTAACAAGTATCAGCCTTACATTTTCTCCTTTCTTTACCGCAATTGAGTCTTGTTGTGAAATTGTTTTGTTATTTATTGACCATACATACCTGTACATATTTCCGGTTAGGTTCAGTGTAATTTCCCTGGTTGGATTTCCCTGTGGTAAGTTTGTTGGTGTAAAAGATTTGAGCATATCATAATTAAACATTATGAATTTACCAGTTGTGTCTGACTTAACTGCACTCATTACTGGCATATCCATGTTTTGATTCACCTTTTTTTCCACGGAAGTTTTTTGCATAGGGTTACTCTGTTGAACCATTTCATTTTTACTGCTTCCCATCGTCTGTTTGTCCATTGGCATATTACCCATATGTCCTCCTTTTTTCAAGCGCATATTCATATTGCCCATATTCATTCTGCCTGGCATATTTACAGTTAAATTATGAATGGTTTCACTCATTTTCCATACATTAGGTTTTGGAATATCAGGAGCCATTATTTTATTACCTTGCCCTATAAATACAGAAGCATGGCCAGTAACATCAATAGCTGTTGAACGAAATTCGTAAGCACCATTTGTAGGAACTGTAATAATGAAATCATAGGTTTCGGCAACCCCCATCAACAAGCGGTCAATGAAAACGGGTTGAACATCTACCCCATCTGCCGCAATTAATTCCATTTTACCGCCTGCATACTGCAAATAAAAATAGGAGGATGCTGACCCATTAATAACCCTTAATCTTATTTTTTGTCCGGGTTTATATTTTGAGAAGTCTAATTCAGTAGTTCCATTAATGAAAAATCTGTTATAATAAACATCAGAAATATCCATCGGAGGCATTCTGTTATAAGCTGCTTTTAGCCTTTCGCCCCACGCATGGTGTTTTAATAATTTATCAAGGCTCTGGGGATAGCCTTTTTCTAATGCATAATATTCATTAGCAGCATCTCTTCTTTTCAAGGTTGTTAAAACAGAGGCCGGCTTTTCATTTGTCCAGTCAGATAGTACCAGAACCAATTCCCCATCTACCTGATATCTTTTTTTTATAGGTTGAATAACTATCGATCCATATAAACCGCTTTGTTCCTGCAGCATTGTATGCGAGTGATACCAATAAGTTCCAGATTGTATAAGCGGAAAACGGAAGGTGAAAGTTTTTCCCGGTTCAATAGGTGGTGTGGTTAAATAAGGAACACCATCCATGAGGTTAGGTAACAATATTCCATGCCAATGTACTGAAGTAGATACATTCATTTCATTATGCACATGTATTACTGCGGTATCACCTTCAGTGAAATACAGTGTAGGTGCTGGAATAGAGCCATTTACAGCAATTGCTTTCACCCTCTTGCCAGTATAATTAACTGTAGTATCAGCAATGTTAAGTGTATATTCAACTGTTTTGGGTTTATTTACTTGCGCATGCAGCATGCAAGAAGTAAATAAACAAAGAATTATAAGTAGTTTTTTCATAAGCTTATTTTTATATTTTATTGGAATATCGTTTTGTGCTTTGTAGTAAAGTTAAACAAAACAAAACAAAATGTAAAATTTATCAGTAAATGCTATTACAGCCGAAAGATTTATGGTAAGCATATTAGCGATATATTTATTAGTAATGCCATTATTAATAAGAGTACAATTTAAGTCTTATTTTAATTTTATTTTTGTAACATTATGAGATGATAAAGTCAACAGTTATAAAACGGGGTACAGTTAAGGCACAAGAAGCCATACGTTTAAGGGTGGTTGGTTATTTACAATAGAAATTGGGAACTTAGTGAACGCTCAGTAAATCGAATTTGGTCAAAATACAGGCAATACGGCAAGCGTTCGTTGAGCAATAAAAAGCGAGGCGTGCAAGGAGGTAAAAAGATTACTGGTAAACAAGCAGCAGAGGTAGGCCAGTTGATAAAGGAAAAGCTTCCTGACCAATTAAAACTACCCTTTGGGCTGTGGACAAGGGAGGCTGTGCAACAATTATTGTTAGACAGATATAGGATTGAGTTATCGCGTTGGCAGGTTGGGCGATATTTAAAAGACTGGGGGTATACTCCTCAAAAGCCCATCAATAAGGCATTTGAGCAAAAACCGGAAAAAGTAAAAGAGTGGCTGGGAAAAGAATATCCTGCCATTAAAAAAAGAACTGCCCAACAGAATGCCGTTATTTACTTTGGGGATGAAACAGGCATGCGTAGCGATCATCAGGCAGGCGTTACGCCTCTGCTGGAGAAACACCCGTTATTAAAAAGACAGGACAAGACTTTTCATTGAATATGATTTCAGCAATAAGCAACCAGGGTCATTTACAATTTATGATTATAGACGGCAGGTTTAACAGCGGAGTGTTTGAAACATTTTTGCGGCAAATGATAAAGTATAGCAGGCAGAAACTATATTTTGTAACAGAGGGGCACCCAGCGCACAAAACAAAAAAACTAAATGAATGTCTCTAGGCAAATAGAAACAAGATTGAAGTATTTTTTCTTCCACCATACAATTCGGAATTGAAACCGCAGGAGTATGTCAATCAGGATGTAAAAACAAATGTAGTAGGTGACCCGTCCTAAAATAGGTTGGCACTCAAGCACATAAAAAAGCCCATAAACATTTTCGTTTATGAGCTAATCCACTTTAAGTGGGCCCACCTGGGCTTGAACCAGGGACCCCCTGATTATGAGTCAGGTGCTCTAACCAGCTGAGCTATAGGCCCTGAGCTTTGGGCTCAAGAGGCGCAAAAATAACCAAATCCCGCTATTTTCCAAATACCATTCAAAATAGTCAGTCCTGTTATTTTAAAAACAGTTAGGTATTTCAACTGCTACTTTTCTTCATGCATATAGCATACTCTATTTCTTTTCCTCCAACAATTTTTCACTATTTATCAGCTTTTGCTAATTTTTAACCCTTTTGGTGGCCGCAATTCTGTTATTTTTGTTCCATACTAAAAAAAGGTTAAATCACCTGCATTTATACATAATGAAAAAATCGATCCTACTACTGCTTAGTGTATGCACCATGGCCATGGCCCATGCACAACTTTCAACCCTGTTTCATAAAAAAGGCAAAACAGATTCTACTGTACACCACAAAGCACCCAAAGAAAAGAAGCCGGTGATGCCTAAAGTAAAAAAAGACTGGAGTAAAGTAGACCTCACCAAAGTTCCATCAGACCATTTTTTAATTCAGTTTGGCAGCGATACATGGACCGGCCGCCCCAATCCCGATACCATTGGTACCAAAGGGTTTAGTCGCCACTTTAATTTTTATGTAATGCTTAACAAGCCATTTAAAACCGATCCGCGTTTCAGTGTGGCGTATGGCTTAGGCGTGGGTACCAGCAATATTTTCTTTGACCACCGGTACGTAAAAGTGTGGGCACCCGGACCAACCCTGCCATTCGATAGTACTACCCGGTTTAAAAAATCGAAAGTAACGACCATTTATTTACAGGCACCTATTGAGTTGCGTTATTATTCCAACCCCGGCGATCCGCAACATTCCTGGAAATTTGCTGCCGGTGTAAAAGTGGGCACTTTATTAAAAGCATACTTTAAAGGAAAAAATCTGTTAGATATTAACAACAATAGTTTGTATGGTACCCAATATGTGCAGAAAGAAAGCAATAAAAAATTCTTTAACGGTACCTTTCTCGCAGCAACGGCCCGAGCGGGATATGGGAACATCTCACTCAATATAGACTATTCCGTACTGGGTGTGTTAAAACAAAATGCAGGTCCTGTCATGAACACACTATCTATTGGACTTACAATTAGCGGATTGTAAAACAAGCTATATATTTCAATCATCAGCCCCATCCCTGTTCAGTGCCTCGATGGGGCTTTTCTTGTAAAGCAGGGTATTTGCAATACCTTTGTCCAAAACAAAGTATCGTTGATAGATAAGAACCAGAAAATAGCCACAGAAGAAAAAGTGGTGTTAATTGGGTTGGTAACCAAAGAAAATACCCCCGAGCAAATAGAAGAATATTTAGATGAATTGGCCTTTTTGGCCGAAACAGCCGGTGCCATTACTTTAAAACGTTTTGTGCAGCGCTTACCGCATCCCGATAGTCGCACTTTTTTAGGGAAAGGGAAATTAGAAGAAATAAAAGCCTATGTACAGGCCAAAGGCGTGAATTTAGCCATAGTGGATGATGAGTTAAGCGGTTCACAAATTTCAAATATGGAAGATGTGCTCGGCATTCGAACCATTGACCGAAGCGATTTAATTCTGGATATTTTTGCCCGAAGGGCCAGAACAGCCCAGGCCAAAGTTCAGGTAGAGCTGGCACAATACCAATATTTATTACCCCGCTTAAAAGGTATGTGGAAGCACTTAGAACGTCAGGGCGGTGGTATTGGTACACGCGGCCCCGGTGAAACAGAAATAGAAACCGACCGTCGTATAGTAAAAGATAAAATTGCTTTACTGCGTAAAAGATTGCAGGAAATAGATAAACAGGCCTTTACCCAACGCAAAGAAAGAGGTGAACTGATTCGGGTTTCTCTGGTGGGCTATACCAATGTGGGCAAAAGCACCATCATGAACCTGTTAAGTAAAAGTGAGGTATTTGCAGAAAATAAATTATTTGCTACATTAGATACTACCACTCGTAAAGTAGTATTTGAAAACACGCCCTTTTTATTAAGCGATACGGTTGGATTTATTAGAAAGCTGCCCCACCATTTAGTGGAAAGTTTTAAAAGTACATTAGATGAAGTACGGGAAGCCGATATTTTATTACATGTGGTCGATATATCGCACCCTGGTTTTGAAGAACAAATGGGTACCGTTCAAAAAACCTTGCAGGAGTTAAAAGCGTTCGATAAACCCATCCTCACTATTTTTAATAAAATGGATTTGTATGAATCTAAATATTTTGATGAATGGCTGGCACCAGAAGTAAAAGAAGATATTTTACGCGAACTGTATGATAAATGGGCGCACCTTACCGAAGGCAACTGTGTATTTATTGCTGCATTGGAAAAACGGAATGTAGATCTGTTGAGAACGGAGATATTAGATAAAGTAAGGCGAATGTATCGGGTAAGATATCCCTATAAAACCATTCATTTTTAGCAGATGTGGGAGCACCAAAAAGAACCTCAATGGATATTAGCAGGTCCAATACTCCAATTTTTTGAACCCGGCGAAAATGCATTGAAGCCGGTGGAGGTGTCGGGTAAAAATATTACACTGGCACAATGGAACGGAAAGCATTTTGCATTTGCCCAAAAATGTCCGCATGCAGGCGGCATACTCGCCAATGGTTATATAGATGCAACTGGTTGCATTACTTGTCCATTACATCATTATAAGTTTAATATGGAAACCGGCCGGAATATAAGTAGTGAAGAATATTATTTAAAAACCTATCCTGTAAAAACAGATGGGATTGAGTTGTGGATAGGAATGTAACCGACAATAAACGAATACTTTTTTGTAATTTTTAAAAGGATATTTTGCTGAAATACATTTTTCCCTATTTTTGCGCTCCGCGAATGCGGAAGGTATTCCCGAATAGCTCAGTTGGTTAGAGCATCTGACTGTTAATCAGAGGGTCACTGGTTCAAGTCCAGTTTCGGGAGCAACAATAAATAGGAGGTCAATTTCGACCTCCTGTTTTATTTTACCACCTTCTAAACTTTACCTGCAATCAGGAATATTTTTTGATATGCATGCATGAAAATATTGTACGGATTGTGGAAATGGTAAGTCGGTATAGCTTGCCTACCAATAAATGGTTGGTTGCCTTCATGTTGGAAGAATTCAAGTGAATGGTATTTTTTTCGGGTAAATAAATGTACAGTATTAAGCGTATGCTCCAAAAAAAGGAACGGCCAGATAAAAATATCAGCCGTTCTATACTATTCACCCTGCCTGAAAATAAAAATGAATTGATACAGGCTTCCCTTTTTTAATTTAAAACCAATACTTAAAGCCCTTTCAGAAAACTGCTATTTGTATTACAATACAAAAAGGATGTTCCCGTTTTTATAACAGAAACATCCTTTTAATACAATAATTGATAAGCATGGTTATAGGATATTGCATGGTTTAAATGGATATTGAATCTGATGTAAAGCTAAACTATGTAGCTTACCGCTCCAATAGAAGTATCTGTTGATTTTTTGTAGGAATATAACGACAAGCCAATTCCGTTGAAACATAAAAAAAGCCGGATTGAATTCCGGCTCAGTTGAAATAAAATGTTTGTATTACTTTGCTTTTGCATAGTGTTCGGCTACTTTTTGCCAGTTCACCACATTCCAGAATGCTGATAAATATTCGGCTCTGCGGTTTTGGTATTTTAAATAATAAGCATGTTCCCATACATCTACGCCCAGAATAGGTTGTCCTTTAACTTCTGCCACATCCATTAATGGATTATCTTGATTAGGCGTTGATGAAATTTCCAATTTCCCATCTTTCACAATCAGCCAGGCCCAACCGCTGCCAAAACGTGTCATTCCTGCATTGGCAAATTTTTCTTTAAATGCATCAAATGAGCCAAATGCAGCATCAATGGCTTTGGTCAAATCGCCTGTAGGTGTTCCGCCGGCTTTGGGTGCTAAAATTTCCCAGAAAAAACTATGATTCCAGTGTCCGCCGCCATTGTTGCGCACAGCAGGTGAAATGGTGCCTGCAGCGGCTACCAATTCCTCTAAAGATTTTCCTTCGTGTGGCGTGCCTGCAATGGCTTTATTTAAATTATCCAGATAGGTCTGATGGTGTTTGCCATAATGAAATTGCATAGTTGCAGTATCAATAAATGGCTCTAAAGCATCATATGCATAAGGTAATGCAGGTAGTGTAAATAACATAATTAAACTATTTAATAGGTGAACAATTTGATTGGATTTCAAAATTAACCAATATTCCCCGTTATTATTTAAATTTTGTGTTAAGGGTTAATCTTTTTAAATTGTAGCCTTCTTTATTTTCTTATTTCGATAATGAACGCCATATGAAAAAAAACAAAATGATTGCATCCAGGAGGTCTTTTATTGAGAAACTCTCAAAAGGTGCTGCCGCTGCAGCTTTATTACCTACTGTAGGAAGTTGGGCTGCTACTAACCGTACCGCCTTGCTGCCGGTTCGGAAATACAGTGCAAACGATAATATTCAAATTGCGCTCATTGGAGCAGGAGGTATGGGTACAGCCGATGCCAATACTGCTATTACCGTTCCGGGTATTAAACTGATTGCAGCCTGCGATTTATATGACGGGCGCTTAGCCGATGCCAAAAAACATTATGGTAATGATATTTTTATAACACGTGATTATCGTGAAATTATTAATCGTAAAGATGTGGATGCTGTAATTGTAGCCACACCCGATCATTGGCATAAAGCCATATCCGTTGATGCCATGAATAAAGGTAAACACGTGTACTGCGAAAAACCAATGGTGCACGATGTAACAGAAGGTAATGCTGTGGTTGCTGCTCAAAATGTCAATAAAGTGGTGTTTCAGGTGGGTAGCCAGGGTATGAGTTCGCTGGGTAATGAAAAAGCAAAGGAATTATTGGCGGCAGGGGCAATTGGGCAATTAAATTATGCCGAGGGTTTTTGGGCACGCAATTCTCCTTTTGGTGCCTGGCAGTATGATATTCCTGCCGATGCATCCACCAAAACAGTTGATTGGAAAACTTTTTTACACAATTATCCCGATAGGCCTTTCGATCCCAAACGTTTTTTCCGTTGGCGTTGTTACCGCGATTATGGTACCGGTGTTTCGGGCGATTTGTTTGTGCATTTGTTTTCCAGCCTTCATTTTATTACCAATTCCATAGGCCCTACCAAAGTAATGGCTACCGGCGGGTTACGATTTTGGAAAGATGGCCGTGAAGTACCAGATATTTTATTGGGCATGTTCGATTATCCTGAAACAGCAGTGCATCCGGCCTTTAACCTGTCGCTTCGGGTAAATTTTGTAGACGGTACTGCCGATAATACTTATTTGCGTATGGTAGGTAATGAAGGTTCTATGATTGTAGAATGGGATAAAGTAACCCTTACCACCAATAAAAGTTATGCCGCTGCTGATGATCCATTATTAAAAACAAAATTAAATGGAAGTAATATTGCCGGATACGACCGCAAGAAAATGCTGCCGCCCGATTCCATTGTTTATAAAGCTGAAGAAGGGTATAAAGGCGCCCATTTCGATCATTTCTATAATTTCTTTCAGGACATTAGAAATGGCACCACTTCCCGGGAAGATGCATTATTTGGTTACAGGGCTGCGGCACCTGCATTGCTATGCAACGATAGCTATTTTAAGCAAACCACCATGCGCTGGAATCCGGAACAATTAACGGTTGTGTCATAAAAATAATTTTATGCAACAAAAATTAAGCTTTCATATGCTACTGTTACTGACCATCAGTCTGCTAAGTTTCATCCCCCACCAAACAAAGGATAATACCTTAACTGCCAAAGAAAAAAAACAGGGGTGGCAACTTCTGTTCAATGGCAATAATTTAGGTGGTTGGCGTACCTATCAAAATAAGCCTTCCAATAGCTGGGAGGTTCAAAATGGTATTTTGCACTGTAAAGGCAGCAATACAGATAAATCGGATAAACGAGCCGATTTAATTACTGATAAGCAATACGATAATTTTGAATTGTCTGTTGATTGGAAAATTTCTCCTGCCGGCAACAGCGGCATTATGTATCACGTAACTGAAGCCTACGATGCTGCCTATCTTTCCGGTCCCGAATACCAGATTATAGATGATGAAGGATTTCCGGAGAAGCTGGAAGAGTGGCAAAAAACTGGTGCCGACTATGCCATGCATACTACCCATATTCGCCCTACAAAACCCGTGGGCCAATGGAACCACACCGTGATTATTTTTAACAAAGGCCATGTGGAGCATTGGCTGAATGGTGTAAAAGTACTTTCATTTGAAGCCTGGACACCCGAATGGGAACAATTGAAGAAAGAAGGAAAATGGAAGGATGCCGCTGGTTATGGAATGGCTAAAACGGGTTCTATTGCTTTACAAGACCATGGCAGTGAGGCTTGGTTTAAAAACATAAAAATCAGGCCATTATAATTTCACTAAAGCAAACAAATGGTTACCTGCCGAATAGATGGCCTTATTTAAAAAAGTAGTTTTTATTTCGTTGATTGAAAATATATAACGGTAAGCAATTTGTGTAATACGCTTTTTGCTTACCTTTTTTTCTTTTTTGAAAGTGCAGAAATTTTTTTTCTGAACTTAACATTTTTTTTAATTGCTTTTGTTTGCCTAAAACTCAATACTGTACTGCATTACGCCAAATTACGGCTTACCGTTTTTAATTGAAACAGTTTCTCTTTTCAAATTTTTTTCAAATAAATTGATAAAAAAGTTTGGATAGGAAAGTTGGTGGCATTACATTTGCAACCCCAATAAC
>NZ_JAESDL010000002.1:0-253883 GCF_019249625.1 Hydrotalea lipotrueae
CGGCAGCAATACAGCAATATGAAAGATTGATGAATAAAGAACCCAAGAATATTTTTTTAGACAGAGGTTACCGAGGTCCGAAGATGATTAACAATACAACATTGCACACGCCAAAGCCTGATAAAAACATTACAGCAACGAAAAGAAAAAGACACAGTCGCAGAGCCGCAATAGAACCGGTGATTGGTCATCTAAAACACGATTACCGAATGGCAAGAAATTATCTGAAGGGAACAGTTGGGGATGCCATCAATGTAATGTTAGCAGCATCAGCCATCAATTTTAAACGAATGATGAACAAATGGAAAGAGCAACTTGCTTTTTGGGCACTCAAATTTTTGCAACTTTTAAATTTTTATTGCAACAATATTTTTAATCGAACATTGAAAATTACTTTTTGAGGGTTGACTAACTAATAAAGTATCACCTTCCGATAAGTTACCGAAAATTTCCGTTTTATTTCCCACAGAAATCCCATTGCGAACTTCCACCCATTCTGTTTTCCCATCTTTCAACTGGATAACAAAACGTTTTTCCTGATTGGTTACAATTGCAGTAGAAGGTACCATAAAAGAAGGCGTTGACCTGTAAAATGTTAAGATAGCATTTGCAAACATGCCTGGTTTTAATTGATTTTCTTTGTTTACATAAAGAAATTCCCAGATTTCCGTTCTATTAGTAAGATTTAAAGCACCTGATTTTCTGGATAGTTTAGCCTTGAATAAAACATCTGGATAAGCATCGACTGTAAACTTAACAGAAGCGCCTTCTACGTTAGCTGAGACATAAGCCTCCGGTACGGGCAAGCGTAAACGAAGGATACTATTATTTTCTACTATCAAAATAGGATTGGTATTTCCTGTTCCCACCAATGTGCCGGGATCAACATTTCGTTGGGTTACTATACCGTTGAAGGGAGCACGAATTATCAGGTAATTTTTTAATTGTGCATAAGCATTAAGCCTGTATTTTGCAGCTTCTAATGTGGCACTATCTGCCAACATCTGACTTTTGATTCTTTCTATTTCCCCTGCTGCAATTGTACCCTCTACTTTTGCTGCATTCAAGGTACGATTGTATGCATCCAAACTTCCCATATATTTTGACCGTGCTGTTTGAACATCCGAATGATTTTGTGCATAATTGGCAATTATTTCAGGTGCTTCCAAAACCGCTAAAACTTGTCCTTCCTGAACCCAATCTCCAATATCTACTTTCAGGGTTTTAATATAACCGGGTACTTTAGTATATATTTCGGCCTTCTCTAATGGAAGAAATTCGCCGGGGAAGGAAACTTCCTTGTTGAAGGTTTCTTTTTTCAAAATAAAAGCTGCAACTGAATCTGTTGTAGCTGTTGGCATTTGTAATCTGTTTTCTTTGTTTTTACAACCCATTGCAAGTGCAAAAATTGCAATGGTAAAAATCAATATGCCTTTAATATTTTTCATGCTAATGCTGGTTTATAAAGATGAATTATTTGTATTGCCTGCTTCATAGTAAATACTATTCTCGTCTTCGGGGTCAAACGAAGGATTTTTGTAAGGTTGATTCCCAACTACATAAGAATATATCATTGGTAAGAATATGAGTGTACTAACAGCAGAGAATATCAAGCCTCCTATTACTGCTATTGCCAAAGGGGCAGACTGATCGCCACCTTCTCCTATACCCAAAGACATAGGTATCATCCCGGCAATCATAGCAATATTTGTCATTAATATAGGTCGCAAGCGGTTAAACGTAGCACTGATAGTAAAGCCGGATGAAAAATCTCGTTTACGATGGAGTTCTGCATTTGTAACAAACAAAATTGCGTTGGCTACTGCTACACCAACAGCCATAATAGTACCCATATAGGATTGTATGTTTAATGTTTTTCCAGTTAACAATAACAACAATATAGATCCCGCTACTACTGTTGGTATGATGGAAAGAATAGTAAGTGAAAGTTTAAATGACTGAAAGTTTACGGCTAACATTAAAAAAATTACTATAATAGCAATCAATAACCCCGATTGTAGTTCACTCATGGTTTCATGGAGTAATTCTGATTGGCCCCTTAGCATTATTTTTACACCTTGTGGAAGCTGACTTAAAGAGGCTATTTTAACATTTACTTCTTTAAGGGCTGTACCTAAGTCTTTATTATGAATATTGGCAGTAATAGTAATGAAGCGTTGCTGATTAATGCGGTCATATTCACCTGGTGTAGTAATTCTTTGCATAGAGGCAGCATCTCTTAAATAAACAGGGTTACCAATATTGCCCGAAACAGGTACCAGTCCCAGTTGTTCATTACTGTTTATTTTGTATTGCGGGTATTCTATCTGCACCTGATAAGCTATCCCCGAACTTTTATCTAACCAATAATTGGGTTGCGTAAATCGGCTTGATGAAGTGGCTGCCACTGTTGATTTGCTGATTTGATCAACAGTTAACCCTAATTGGCCTGCTTTCACTCTATCAATGTCTATTTTAATTTCCGGGTAATCTAATGGTGTTGCAATTTGAACATCTCTTAAATAAGTAATACTTTTCAATTTATTGTTTAATTTTTCCGCAATTACTCTTGATTGAGAAAGATCTCTGCCCAATACTGCAATTTCAATTGGGTTACTGGAACCTAAGTTTAAAACTTGCTCTACTAAATCACCTGGCTCAAAAGATATTGTTGCATCAGGAAGTGATTGGTGCACTGCTTCTCTCATTTGTTCTTTAAAATTTTCAATACCAATACCTGCCTCTTTATTAAGGTTGAATTTAATTACAGATTCCTGCGGGCCGCTTGTCCATAAGTAAACAAGGTTAATTGGAAAACTAGAAGGTTGTGTGCCAATAAAAGCAGAACTAGCTTCTATATTCCCTTTTGTTATACTATCTGCTAAATGCAAAAGTTTTTGTGTAGCACTTTCAGTTCGTTCTATTCGGGTTCCGGTTGGCATTCTCAACCTAACTTGTGCCTGCCCTGCATCTACTTTTGGAAATATATCCGTACCTATTAATGAAAATAAGATTACTACTAAAACCATTGAACCTAAAACATAAGCCATGGATTTCCATTTTGCTCCTTTAATAAATTGTTCCAGCCAAACAATATACTTATGGCGAAATATTTCAAAGCGACTTTCTCTGTGGCTGCCTGAATGATTAAACTGATTGCCTTTTAATATCCAATTTGAGAATACGGGAATAATTGTATTTGAAATAAGAAATGAGGAAATCATCGCAAAGCCAACTGACAACGACAAAGGAAGGAACATTCCTTCAGGAACCCCACTCATAAAAAGGGATGGTACAAATACTGAAAGAATGCAAAGCAGAATTAGCAGTTTGGGAATAAAAATTTCCCTGCAACCATCAAGAATAGCTTTACCTTTAGATTTACCCATCTCCAAATGCCGATGAATATTTTCAATTGTCACCGTTCCCTCATCCACCAGAATACCAACAGCTAACGCCAACCCTCCCAACGTCATTATATTGATAGTTTGACCAAACAAGTTCAACAATATAATCGCTGACAAAATTGACATCGGAATAGTTAACACAACAATTAAGGCACTTCTTTGGTCGCCTAAAAAAAATAATACCATCAACCCTGTTAGTACGGCTCCAAGAGCACCTTCAAATGAAAGACTCTTTACTGAGTTGATTACATAACCAGACTGGTCAAATTCAGAAGCCACTTTAATATCGCTGGGTACTGCTGCCTGCATATCTGGCAGAGCCGCTTTTACTCTTTGAACCACATCCCAGGTAGAAGCGTCTGAGCGTTTGGTAACAGGGATGTAAACGGAACGTTTGCCATTTACCAAAGCATAACTTGTAGTTATATCTGAACCAATATTTACACTGGAAATATCCCGAATGTAAACAGTTGGCCCTGCGCCTATCCTAATGGGCACATTTGCCAATTCCTGCACATTATTGACAACTGCATTCTGAGACGTAATTAAAGTTTTGTCTCCCTCTCTTATATTACCAGCAGGTGTAATGCTATTTGCTTTTGCTAATGCCTGAACTATCTCATCAGGTGAAAGATTATATTCCCTTACTTTATTTGGATCAACATTTACTATAACTGTTTTCTGATTGCCACCAAAAGGAGGTGGGGCAGATACTCCCGGAAGCGTAGCAAACATAGGCCGTACCCTGAAAAGTGCAAGATCAGATATCTCACCTAATGTTCTGGTTTTAGAAGTAAAGACCAATTCTCCAACCGGCACACTTCCCGCATCAAAACGGGTAATAAATGGCGGCACGGTTCCTGGTGGCATGAAGGCTTTTGCCCTATTTACATAACCTACCACTTCTGCCATTGCCTGGCTCATATCAGTGCCTTCATTAAATTGTATTTTAATGAGCGCTGCTCCCTGAATAGATTTCGATTCTACAAACTTAACACCGGTTACGTATAAAAAATGATATTCGTAATAAGAAGTAACAAAACCTTCCATTTGTTCTGGTGATAATCCGCCATAAGGTTGAGCCACATAAACAGTTGGCAATCCTAACTGAGGGAAAATATCGACCCTCATTTTTTTAATAGCCAAATATGAAAAAAACAGGATAGCTAATATAACTACTACAATAGTAACGGGTTTTTGCAATGCTCCTTTTAGTAAATTCATAATTTGTTTTTAGTTAGCCTGATTGATAAATAAGTTAATGTCTCCATTCACAGCTGCTTTATATAAGAAAGCTTTCCAAACGCTCATGTATGAAAGCTTATAATCTATTTCTGCCTTTATCAAAGCATATTGGGCCTGCATAAAATCTGAAATTGTAGCAAGGCCAGACTGGTAACGGGATTGCATAGAATTGTATGAAAACCTGGCAGATTCTAAAAACAAAGGGCTTTCTTTTGCAATGGCAAATGCACTATTGAGAGAAGTATCTGCCAATGCATTTTGTTTTTTCAATTGCAATTGAATTTCGTTAAGTTTTTCCTGATTTGATTGTATCAGAAAGTCCTGTTGCTGCAACTGTGGTCGAATTCTTGCAGATTGTAAAAGCGGTAAGCTTATCTGTAAACCTATACCGTAATTTATACTTTGAAAACCCAAGCCTTCTGCAGCTTTTACCGTACCATTGTATGCAACACCAGAACCTCTTGCATAAAGTGTACTCCATGTGCCCAAGGTTGGCATAGTAGTTTTTGAAAGTACCTTCTTACGGGCAAAACCGATAGCAATATTGGAGTTGTATAAATGAATCAGTGGATTTTTAACTGAATCGGCACTAAAATTTGTGACAGGAAGTTTGGAAAAGAAAAAAGTATCGGCAACAGTAACATAATTATCTGTTGCAAGTAGCTGTGTTAAATAGATGAGGGTTTGTTCTTTGTATTTTTGACTGTTCAGTAATTCAACTTTTGATTTTGAATTTTCGGCCTTGAATAATTCGGTATCAACACCAGGCCTTATACCATTTACAACAAGCGATCGAACTGCCTGTAGATTTACCTCTGTTCTTTGTAAATTATTCTGATACACTTTTACCAACTCTGCAGCCGTTATTACATCAAGATAGGCATCGATTACTTTTATTTTGTGTTGAAATATTTCATTTTCGGCATCAGCATTGGCGTATTGCAAGCCTGCTTTAGCAAAATCAATCTGAGCTTTTCGCTGACCGAATGTGATGGGCTGCCAATTAAGCAAAAGGCTTGTAGCACTCCCAAATACACCATTCATATTATTCGAGGAAGATGGCGGCCCACTGATAGGCATAATAAATTGCGGATATGCCATACCGGTAATATTATTGTAAGTGGCATAGTCTACTTGGTAGGATGCATCTATAGAAGGAATCAAAGTATTCTTGCTTATATTTATACCTTCTTGGGCAGCTTTAACATCCAAGATTTTCGATTTGAGTAAAGGATAGTTTTTTTCTGCCAATTGCAACAATTGCGGCAGTGTTGTTTGTGGTTGCTGTGCAAACCCTTCAAGGTGCAGCAGCAGTAATAGCAAACAATAACTAATTTTTACACTTTTATATAATTTCATTATATATATTTAAATTTATTTTAATTATTAAAGAAGTCCTGCACCCAAAGCAATGGCAATAAGAAAAAGCATAATAGCTATTGTTACCTGTATAAACTTTAGGGTAATTTTTTTAAGAATTCTTTTACCAATTAACGAACCAGTTAATGCAGCAAATGTTGCTGCATTAACATAACTCAAATTTTCATGGAGGCTGGTTTCTGAAAATCTCGTTGCGTATACAGAAAGCCTTGTGGTATCTACAAAAACAGATAAGACTGCCGCAGATGCAATGAATGCTTCTTTTGTTAAGCCTGATTTAATTAAAAAAGCGCTTCTTAATGCTCCCAGAAGGCCGGAAAGTCCGCCAAAAAAACCACTTAGTAAACCACCAATTGGCAGCTTGTTTCTGCTAAACTGGATGGCCTTTAAAGATGGGATAATGTTGAACAGTGCAAAGCCGATAAGCAAACTTGCAATGATTAATTTTACAGGCTTTACCTCAAATATTTTTTCACAAATAGTATAGGAATAAAGGTCAGGAAGATTTGAAATATTCATCAGGAGCCATGCACCTGCTAATGATGCAAGTGTTGCAGGGATACCAAATCGAATCAAAACTGTTTTATCTGCACTTTTACCAACCATTCCTGCGATAAGAATATTATTGAAAAAATGAACTATTCCAACTAATGTAATAGCTACCTCTACCGGAAAGAAAATCATAAATACTGGGGTAAGGATAGTACCTAAACCAAACCCGGAAAAAAAAGTAAGTATAGCTACTATAAATGCAGCTACTGATAAAATAATCATTTCCATTTTTGTTTTTCAATTTGTTTATCTATCGACCATTTGCCACCTCCTTTGATGATTAAGAAAATATTTCCCAAAAACATTGACCAGTCTGTACGGCTATCATGCAACATTGACCAGAAGCCATTATTGTGTAAAAGTTCTGCTTTTGTAGTTGCAATTGAAACGAACATGATAATGAGTAAAGGAATAGCTGCCAACCTTGTAAACAGACCTATTAAAACCAGTGTGCCGCAAATTATTTCGAAACTGCCCACAAACGGACCTAAAAAATCAGGATTGGGTAAACCTATTTTTGCGAAACGGCCTGCGCCCAAAGCATCTGCATATAAAAATTTCTGTATCCCTTCCGAAAGAAATACTGTTCCCACCATTAACCTGATAATAATTGTAGTTGTTGCATTATCTGAATGAATGATTTTATAAAACATAATTATAAAATTTATTTTATTTGTAATTAAACAAACACATAAAACCAAAATCCATATGAAGTTGCATATGGCAATGCATTAAAGTTAATCCCGGATTATCTGCTGTAAAATCAAGATGCATTTCTTGAAAACCACCCAACATAACAACATCTTTTATAATACCTTTTGTTGACTTACCTCCAATTCTTGTAATCTCGAAACTATGCCGGTGTAGATGCATCGGATGAATATCATCTGAAGCATTTCGCATGTGCAAACGATACCGCTTCCCTTGTTGCAGATGAAACATAGGCGACATATCCATCATGTTAAAAGCAACACCGTTTATAGTCCATCTATTAAACCCATTTTCAGCAGCATTTTGTTTAGCAAACAACAAATTTATTACCTCATCAGGCGGACTTACTATTCCACGATCATTCCCAAAAATTGTATAATCCCATTTAAATGGTGCCGGTGTTTTCCATTGTGGTTTCCCTGTATGGTTTGCATATTCTATCACAATACCCATACCGTTACTTCTGTCATCATCAGACAAATCGCCCATAACCCATATACCAGGATTTCTCATCTCTACAATTGCAGATATTCGCTCAGCGGTACCCAGCCATAACACAGGAACTTGTCGTGGATTTGGTACCGGGTTCCCGTCCAAAGCCACCACTTTAAAACTATGACCTGGCAATGCAAGGCTTCTGATTTCAGTGGCACTCCCATTAAGTATATGGAATAGTACTCTTTCGCCCTCCTTAACACGAATAGGCTCACCATGACCGAGCTGATGGCCATTGATAGTAAAAATATTATACCCAACTTCATACCCTTTTGTTTTAATTGGAGATTCCTTTTCGGCTTTTTCCTGTATGGCTGCTAAATTGGGAATTGATTCACCAGTGAGGAAATCCATAGCCATATCGCCGCCCCGCATAAAGTAAGGCTCAAACTCCTTAAGTATAATAAATGCTTCACGATCATAATTGCCAGGTTCATTTTTTGGTTCAATATAAACAGGGCCCACCTGCCCGGAGTATTGCCCGACATTTAAATTAGCTCCAGCTACCAAGTGCGTATGATAAAACCTAAAACCGGCTGGTGTTGGTACAAAAACTTCGCGGCGCATCCCATGAGCAGGGATATAAGGGGTGCCTTCTTCTGCAGCACCATCAACATCAGTAGGCAAAAACTGTCCATGCCAATGCAATTGTTCAGGTGTATCAGTATCATTATAAATATCTACTATTGCCTTTTGCCCTTCTTTAAAGCGCAATAAAGGACCTGGAAACTCTCCATTGTATGTGGTTGTAGAAATAATATGCTGTGTGCCTACCTCTACCAAACCTGTGCCGATATGAATTGTATAATCTGCTTTTTCATCCTGTAGTGTTACATCCTTTGCTTCTGACGAAAAGTTGTGGCTACTAGGTTCACTAAATACTAAACTACTCATTGGCAAATTACTTGCAATGGGTATTGCTAACCCGGCTGATTTAATAAATTTTCTACGATCCATAACTTAATTTTTTAAATTAGTCAAGCCAACTAAGAAATGAATTGCTTACCGCAGACAATACAAGTAAAATAAATATTTTAAAGTATTGTTCATTATGATTTTTAGGGTGTGAAAAACAATTTATCCCTTAACAAAGATGGTACATGAAATTAATTAAGTATGGTATATTTGAAAATACTGTGGCACTGGGGTTACTGGCTTCGAAAAGTCTGTGGGGTATACCCAGTATAACGTTTGAAATATTTAACGAAATGAGAAGGGTCGTTAAAGTCTAAGGTAAAGGAGATTTCAGAAACGGTATTATCGGTATAAATTAATAAGCGTTTAGCTTCACTGATTATGTGTTCTGCAAGTACTTCTGCTGCGGACTGATTTACAGCTTTGCGGCAGACTGCATTAAGGTTTTGCGGAGTTGTATTTAACAAGCCTGCATAGTATGCTACATTGTTTTTTATTTCCTTGTTTTGCGAGAGTAGTTCCATGAATGATTGAAAGATATCTGCCTTTACTTTCACGTTATTAATAAGTGGCTTAGCCACTTCTAATATTTTTGCTAACAGGGCTTTTAGCAGTCCTTCCACAACAGGAAATCGGTTTTCATTTGTTGTATCGTTTTCTTTGGTGAGCAACTGAAAGAGTTGATTAATGGTGCTGGTATCTTTTACCTGCAAACTAGAAAAACTGCTTACTTTAGTCAATAATGCTTTCAGTTCTACATCAAGGCTCTTATCTATAAAACCTTTTTTTAAAATTAATACATACCCTTCAGGCACCGTGCGTAAGTCCCAATAATGCACCTGTTCCTTGCGCACAAAGAAGATAACGGGTGGCTGTACTTTGTATTTGGTATAATCAATAGCATGCGTGCCGCTACCTTTTGAAAGGTAAATGATTTCAAAATAATTATTGTGTTTGTGTGGTTCAGTTTTCCTAATCTCCTTCTTAAACAGTGTGATCTTAATTAACTTGTCTGTTTCACTTTTATCTTTTATGTTGATTTGAAATGTCATAAATATTATTATAATCGGGCTATCATTGTCTATCACTCAGCAATGACCAAAAATTGAAAAAAATAATACCCCCCGATTTTCAAACACTGCAACAAGGTAGCAAAAAGATAACTCCATAATCAATAAACACCCGGATAATTTATCGGTTTCGTTCAACAGGCGGCTTCATTGTTAGCGCTACGCACACAACGAAGCCTTAGTTATTGTAGGCAGTACTGTCAATACGTTCTACAATTGAAAGTCAAATTACCCGCAGCAGCTTTATAACGCTTGAAATTAATGATAACCGTATCACCATACCAGTCCATTTTTAACAATGTGTCAATCTTTCCACCTTCCAATTTGATGTTATTTATTACAAACGGATTATCACTATATCCGCTGATTGATATTTCCAATAAAGTTGGATGCAGCAATTTAGATTGAAAATAAAATGATGTATCCTTTAAGTTGCTCAAACGAAATGTCGTAAATTCATTTTGGTTACATCCATAATTTAATGCAATTATTGTAAAACCTATAGGAATAAGCTTCTTCATATAATTTATTAATTTGTTGGAACTAATTGTGTAACTCCAGGTATTATCTGACTATTTGCATCTAATGGGTCAAGTCTTCGCAGTTCACCGTTTTGGACTTTTTGCATAAGGTTGATTACTAATGCTTCTTTAAAAAAATGTCCTACTTGACCTTGAGTTTGTAAGTAAACAAATTGGTCTCTACCAACTTGATACAATTGTTAAACAAGTCCATTTGATTTTCCAGTAAAGGGTTATTAGGTATAAGTTCATGTGCATCCCCTAGTTGCTTAGCTAAAGCAACTCCTAAAACTTTTGCATTCAACCCACTGAACAATGCGTGTCTAAATGTGTCCCCATTTCCATTGTGTACAGAGTTTTGATACAAGTCCTGTGCTTTATCTAATGCATATTTGGCATTATACAAATATTGCAATTGATTTATTCTTGACAAGTTATCAAAAATTTGCAATTCCTGTGTTGACATTTGATTGCGATAATCATTTTCAAATTGAAGGATTTCAAATGTTTCAGGATAATTTGAAGGATCAAAATCGGGATCATATCCCCCACCGCCACCCCCGCCCGTCCACCACTAACTCCAATCAGGTTCAGTGGGGCCGCCACCAATTATTCCTCCACCCGGATTCCAGGGAAAATAAGGATAACCTGTTCCATAATCCCACCAATTGCCATTGGTATTTCCGGTGCCACCAACACCATCTATAATATTATCCTTGGGTGTTGCACAATTACAACTTCCCCTTCCTGTGGGTGGAGTGGTGGGCAGTTGCTGATTGAAAATATGGACTGTGATTTTTCTCGTTTGCCTGAATTGCATAAATACTTTTTTTGTAGGCAGTACTTTACCACCTTTCAATTTCTAAAACTTTAATATTTTTCCACTTGCCGTTTTGTTTGTTAAATAAATACACCTTAGTATATCCTGCCTTTGATGATTCAGAAATTGTTAAAGTAATAATTGCTCTGTCATTTGAAACGAAAGGTCTGTAAAATCTTATCTTACCAACCATTTTACTACAACGGTTTTTGTTTATTTGTTCAACAGTAAATAAGTTAAATCTTCCTGTCTTTTTTAACTTTGTTAACTCTATTTTATCTATACTCAAGTCTGCTCCGTCCAAAAAGAGTTTTTCAAAATCAGTTATTTTTTCACTGCGTAACATATTTTGAATTGACGAGGAAAGTTCAGTAGGCATACCTAAAGTCGTATCAATTTCTATACAGAGATTTTCTAACTTAAGTTCATTTAATGTATCGTTGGGGATTTGAATTAAACGCCCTGTTCTATATGCAGCCGTATCGACCAACTGCAAAAAATTGTCATTTACCAATTCGTAAAAGGTTTCCTTGGAACTCACTTTGCAACCGATGATGCAGAGTATAAAAATGACTAAAATTAGAATCATTCTCATATTAAAAGTATTGACTAAATTTAAGGACTACGGTACCTGCATTATCATCATCAACAATAACGTTAAAAGCATCTCTTTCGAAACCGTAACCAAAATCATAGACGCCTTCGCTAATGTTATTTTGTGTTGTTCCGAGGTGTATATAT
The DNA here is from genome assembly GCF_019249625.1 of Hydrotalea lipotrueae. Taxonomy (NCBI): domain Bacteria; kingdom Pseudomonadati; phylum Bacteroidota; class Chitinophagia; order Chitinophagales; family Chitinophagaceae; genus Hydrotalea; species Hydrotalea lipotrueae. The sequence continues at coordinate 11,858 of NZ_JAESDL010000002.1, forward strand.
TCATGCAATATTGTTACAGCTAACAAAAAAGCAGTAGCTTCCTGTGTACTTTGCAAGTATGCTTGTTCAAGCCCACGTACATAGCTTGCCCTAATGTGGAGAGTTTTATTACCATTATTTTTATTGTAAAAACCGAATCTACCAGTCATTTCTTCAACTTTGATAGTTGGTCCTTGTCCAATGGTTAAATGATTCAGAATTTTTTGTTTACTAAAGCCTGAATACGTTTGTAATGCATTTAAAACCTTTGGATTATTTTTTACGAACGTTTTTAGATTCTTTACCATATCAGTAAATCTCGGGTAATTAGTTTCATAATTATCGGCTGGGTCAAATTGAAAATCAGGTTCGTTTAATGGGTCAGGGTCATTGAAACTAGTTCCATCGTCACCTATGAAAGTCCACGTAAATGGCGGCACAGCATAGTCGTTGTAAGATGGGATGTAAGAACCGCCACCCCCACCCGTCCACCACCAACTCCAATCGGGTTCAGTGGGGCCGCCACCAATTATTCCTCCACCCGGATTCCAGGGAAAATAAGGATACCCCGTTCCATAATCCCACCAATTACCATTAGTATTTCCGGTGCCACCAACACCATCTATAATATTATCCTTGGGTGTTGTACAATTACAACTTCCACCACCTGTACAATCAATAATGATGGTTAAAGTTACAGAGTAACTTTCTGTAATGTATATTGTATTCCCATCAAGGGTAACTTCTAATGAATACGAAATCGTAACTTCTATGCTCATTTCACAACTAACACTCGCCATTGTTCCATTCAATGATTGCGTGCTATTGTTCTTTGGAACATAAAATGCTATATCACTAAGGCAGCTTTTAACAATGTTGAACTTAGTGTATCCCTCTGAAAATATATATATTTAAATGAAATATAATATTTATATAATATAAATTTTTCTAATCAAACCAAATCCTGTCTATTAAAAAAAAAGGCTTTTTATTAAAAAATGGTAAATCGGAAATCAATACAGCACGAATACAAATTATTTTGCCCTTGTTTTGTTCTTCATACAACACATTATATATACAATAATCATTGTCTTTATATGGCAAATAGAGTAAATTATTGCTTCCTAACGGAATAAAAGAAATAGCAGTTTTATAATCTTTTGAATGAATAACTTTTTTTGATTCTAATTTCTTCAAGATATTTTTTTGAGAAATTTTCCCTAACGAATAATAAATTGCTTTAAAATAAATAGTATCATTTTTTTTTAAATGTTTATAAAAAATTGCAGTATCTAACTTTATATCACTTACACATTGCCCCATGGTATAAACTGAAATTAAGAAACCAATTATAATAAAGATAAACTTCATAAATAATTATTTTAATATAAATAAACAGGAAGTTGACTGTAGTATTCAACTCTACGTTAAAATTATTTACTTTTTCTTATCATTGTAACAATGTAATCATTCAATCCACTTGCATAATCAGTTTGTGATTTCCCTTTGATAAGTCCAGTTAATTCATTATAGTAAAGTTTATTTTCTGGATTAGCTCCTTGATTAGGATTTCCAGAGGCATTATCAAAAAAAGTGAAATATTTACCTTTAGAATCTGAACCTGCACCGATTATTACTACAAAATGATCTGTTGTATTATCAGTATTTGGATTAGAGGATCCTGGTTTATCATCAACACCTACTATAACAGGTATTCCTCTTTGAAGTGCTGACAATAAATACCCAACACCGTTTTTGGCTGCACTAATATTTACGCCATTTGCTGCTGTATAAATTTGAATAGTTTGACCTGGATCTGAATAATTTGAAATTTTATACCCCATTTTAGAAATTTGTGCTTTTGCATAATCCATACAATTTCTTCTTATACCTGGTGTACCCCACCCAACGAATTCACTTACAGGTATAACATTTGAAATAGTGGGCCAACTTTGCGAATTAGGATCATATTCAATATATGGCGTATTATCATAATCGCCTTGTGTATTGTTATCTTCATCGCCCGAATAATTATCAAAAACTGTTTTAAAATCATAATTTGATGCACCCCCACCCGTCCACCACCAACTCCAATCGGGTTCAGTGGGGCCGCCACCAATTATTCCTCCACCCGGATTCCAGGGAAAATAAGGATACCCCGTTCCATAATCCCACCAATTACCATTAGTATTTCCGGTGCCACCAACACCATCTATAATATTATCCTTGGGTGTTGTACAATTACAACTTCCACCACCTGTACAATCAATAATGATGGTTAAAGTTACAGAGTAACTTTCTGTAATGTATATTGTATTCCCATCAAGGGTAACTTCTAATGAATACGAAATCGTAACTTCTATGCTCATTTCACAACCACCACCCACCATTGTTCCGTTCAATGATTGCGTGCTATTGGCGCTGTTATTCCTTGTAGCATGAAATGCTATCTCCACATTTTTTATTTTGCCCGATACAGGTGATTCAATAGTAATTCCATCCCGATTATTTACCGTTTGCTCAAAATAACCAAAAACTGCCTGCGTATTTAATAAATTATTTTTTGCAATTGAAGTTTTTGGTCTGATTGCATTTAATGAATCCCGATTATACAACCGGTAAGTATATAAACTATCATTGTGTTTATAAGCCACTATGTATGACTGTATGGTATTAGTATTTTGCGCTTGTAATGGTATAAAAAATATGCCCTGACTGCCTTCGGTTTTATTACTTTGCGTGTATTTTACAGTGTTACCTGTTGCATTAACCCCATAAGTAGATAATTGATTACCTGAGTTAGAATGATTGCTGCTATATATTACTTTGTCCCATCTCGGTATCCCATTTTTCCTTACAAACGCAGGTAAAAAATGAAACATACTATCCTGCCTTCTAATATCAGCAGCTAATTTTTTTATGGCAATGTCCGCTGTAGTACCGGTATTAAAAAACTGTTGTTGTAATTGCGCATAATTGGGGCTTTTTATATTGGGCAAACTGTCATATTTGCGGCAACCAAACAAAAAACTAACCATGATAAAAAGCATAAAAAGATAACAATTGCTACACCATTTGTAAGCCCTATTGGTAACATTTTTGACTAATTGCGTGTTTCGCAAATGCTGCGGGGAGGGAGGGGTAATCAATACTTTCATAGTAAATTGATTTTAGTTATGTTAAAAATAATTAAATTTTAATAGAAATAAAATTATTTTTATATTTTTTTAAGTTTTTTCTACCCAATAACCAACCTTTATCCGGGCAACTACGACTCAACAGCATTGCGCAACGCTGTTGAGTCGAATAGGTATCGAAGCAGTATGGAACTCCTACACTATGAAATGAATGGATGTTCCATAGGTTCCGACGGTTGTAGCTTTAGCGTACCTCTGGCAATTCTTTCCAGCGGGAGGTATAGCGGGGGCTGCGCAGTTCCTGGCGCATTTTCCAATTGCGGCCGGTTCCACCGGCCGCAAAATGCAACACATCATTCCGCATACTTCCATTAATATTATCCATTACCTCCATTAATTTACCATTGGCATTACCGGTTGCCGGTACAAATAAATTGCCGGGTGGGGCTTCAGCTGGTATAATACCACTTAACAGCACCCCTGCTTTCTTGTATATTTTGCCGGGTGCATACAACTGCCCGGCTAATTGTAAAGCAGGCTTTATTAGCTCATTTGTATTAGCAGTAGCATTGGGCAATACCACTGAAGCACTTACCGAAGAACCATGCCTAAAATGGGCACCCGGTAACTGCTCAGCCTTATATACCATAAATACAGTAATAACCGATGCCACACTTTTTTGTCGGCGCAACTTTTCGGCAGCACGGGCTATATAAGTTGCCACTGCCTCTTTTACCTGCTGTAATGCTGTAACAGGTACACCAAACATGCGGGTAGTAGCAATCATTTTTTTGGTAACCAATTCATCGCCCAGCCCAATAGCCGGTTCGCCATTTAGCTCTTTTAATAACCGGGCACCCACAACCCCACCCAACTGTTTGCGTACCCAATTTTCGGGCATAAGGCTTAGTTGCAGCGCATCATAAATACCAAAACTGTTCAACTTTTCGGCATAACGGCGGCCAATACCCCAAATATCGCCTACCGGTGTTTGTGCCAGTGCCTGCTGTATCACTTGAGGCGTGTCTAACACATACACACATTGGGTGGCTTGTTTATTTTTTTTGGCTATATGGTTGGCCATTTTACTCAGCACTTTAGTAGGGGCAATACCCACCGATACTGAAATACCCGTCCACCGCTCTACTGTTTTCCGTATGTGCAAAGCCAATGCTTTATAATCGGTAGTCCTCCAACCCGATAAGGCTAAAAAAGCCTCATCTACCGAATACACTTCCGTATTTAGTTCGCCCACCAAAAAGCGTAGGGTATCCATTACCCGCTTACTCATATCGCCATATAAATTGTAGTTAGATGAAAAAGTGGTTACCCCATATTGTTCAATCAATGGTTTGGCTTTAAAATAAGGGCCGGCCATTTCTACCCCCAGCCGCTTAGCTTCATCGGTTCTACTAATAATACAACCATCGTTATTGCTAAGCACTACTACAGGCCGGTTCCATAAATCGGGCCGAAACAAACGTTCGAAACTGCAATAAAAACTATTGCAATCAACAATGGCATACCATGTATGAATGCTTTTTAAATTATTGGCTGCCGAAGTTTCAGGCATTACATTATTGGCTTGCATTGTATTCATACCACAATAAAAACAAACGGAATAATAAAATAAACAAACACCCGATACCCATTGCCCGGAACGATGAAGTGATTGCGACGCAACCGGCGATGCCACGAAGTACCACCGCCGGTACCATAAATTATAACAAATGAAATTTACATAGCGGTACCTGATTGCCGTAATTGGGTTTGTATTTTAATAAAACCCATTCTGTTGCCGTAAAAGCAGCATAAAATACCTGTTGTGCATAATGGGTTATGGCTTTGCGATACACATTGGGTGGCAATGCTGCAGCAAGAGGTATATGGGGGCGCTGTATGATTTGCATTTTTGGAAAGCCATTATCCAAAATATAATTGGCTATGGGCTGTAATGCCTGTACCCATTGCCCAAAAGCCATATACTCTTGCAGCCGCACATACACGCTATGTTCAGGCATACCACTGTAATTGTTAAAGGTTAAGGGCAACGACCGCAGTATGCCTGCAATACGATGCAGGTAACGCAACAATGTGTCTTCTAAAGCTTCATCGGCTTTAAAACTCGCCATGATTAAACGGGGCGTACTGCATACATATCCATATTGCGCCGTAAAAAACGCCTGCTGCTGCAACAGCATCTGGGTAATACAATCAGGTAATACAACACACAAACTGTACTGATACACCGTTTGTTGAAGGGTGCCCACAGGGGCTACAGGTAAATGAACGACATCCATAAAACAAATTTTTTTATACCAACAAATTTAGCATAAAATTGCTAAATAATTTAGTTAACTGCAAAATATATTTTATGATAGATAATATAGCGTACACACCTGCCTACCGGGGCAGTAAAGACTTTACCCAACACCAGGTACCTACTGCCAATGCCAATGGTCTTAGCGCTGCAGCCGATGATTATATGGAACGGGGTATTGACCTGAATGAACAACTGATTATGAACAAACCGGCTACCTTTTTTTTCCGTATGAACGGTGATGCCATGACGGAGGCCGGCATTCATAGTGGCGATGTATTAATTGTTGACCGAAGCGTTGCTATAGCCTCAGGTAAAATAATTGCAGCCGTGGTGAACGGTGAGCTATTGGTGCGGAGGCTGCAGTTAAACTTTAACCATGCTACCTTACTGGCCGAAAACAGTCGTTACGCCTCTATTGAAATTACCGAATTTAGTGAGCAGTACATATGGGGTGTAGTTACCTGCGTTATTCATATTTTAGAAAAGGGGTTATTATCGGGTGGCACTGTTGGCAAAACAAACAGCAATAACAAAAAAGGCATTCATTATTAATATTGTAGCCGGCTACTGCTTTACCATGTAGCTGTTGTTGCGTCGCACACTTGTACGGCAACAACACAAAGCGCACACACAAATACTAACGTATATCAGCTGACGTAATGAACGGTAGTTATCTGAAATGCGATTCATTCAACTATTTAAACTAAAAAGTATGATAAATAATAACCCCAATCAACATCCTGCACCGGCAAAAAAAGGGGCAGCCATACAGTACCTAAAAGGCAGGGGCGCCCAAATAAACACGCCCAACCATTTTTTACAAAATAATACAGAAAAATTACATGTTGAGGCCATAGACGATTGGGAAATAACAGGCAGTGCTACACAATACATGATAACACAGTCAACCGGTATTGTAAACAAAGTAGATAGTCCCGATGTGGGTATGTGGTACAGTATGAATCCGTACCAGGGTTGCGAACATGGCTGTATTTACTGCTATGCCCGTAATGTGCATGAATATTGGGGCTACAGCGCAGGTATTGATTTTGAAAGTAAAATATTGGTGAAACAAAATGCCCCCGAACTGTTACGCAAATTTTTAATGAAACCCGGTTGGCAATGCCAGCCCATTTCACTCAGCGGCAATACCGACTGTTACCAGCCGGCTGAACAAAAATTTAAACTTACCCGGCAATTGCTACAGGTTTGCCAGGCTTTTAACCAGCCGGTAGGCATTATTACCAAAAACGCTGCCATACTGCGCGATATTGATATTTTAAAAAATATGGCTGCTAAAAATTTAGTGAGTGTATTGGTGAGCATTACCTCACTCAACGAACAACTGCGCAGCGTAATGGAGCCACGAACTACTACTGCGATGCAGCGTTTGCGTATTATTGAAACATTGAGCAAGGCCGGCATACGGGCGGGTGTAATGCTGGGGCCAATGATACCCGGCTTAAATGAACACGAAATGCAAAGTATTATGGAACGGGCAGCAGCAGCAGGTGCCAGCTTTTCGGCCTATACATTTATACGCCTGAATGGTGCAATAGCCACGCTATTTCATGACTGGCTATTTAAAAATTTTTCCGACAGGGCCAATAAAGTGTGGCATTTAATAGAACAGGCACATGGCGGTAAAGTAAATGACAGCCGGTGGGGTATTAGAATGCGGGGCGAAGGCCCCATTGCTGCCTTGGTGCAACAGCAATTTAACACCTACAACCACAAATATGGACTGAATGCAGAAAAATGGCATTTATCCACCCAACATTTCAACAGGCCCGGTACACAGGGTACTTTATTTTAAGATTGGGCATGAAATTATCAAAAAGATATATCCGTTTTTCCACATTTGGCCATTGTCTGAATAGCTACCGTTATCTTTATACTGAAAATAAATAGCATCATTTTTGCATCCATTCTATAAAAACAAAGCCGAATGAAAATTACTTTTTTCTCTACACAACCTTACGATAAAGAATTTTTCATAAAAGGAAATACCCATTATGGTTTTGAATATACTTTTTTTGAAACGCATTTAGGTCCACACATTGTGCAGGCTTTAGAACCCACCGATGCCATTTGTGTGTTTGTAAACGATAAGGTAAATGCAGCAGTAATAGCAGTTCTGGCACAAAAAGGCGTAAAAGTAATTGCACTGCGCTGTACCGGATTTAATAACGTTGATTTAGAAGCAGCAAAAGCACACCAAATACGCGTATGCAGGGTACCGGCCTATTCGCCTGAAGCAGTGGCAGAACATGCATTGGCCATGATTCTTACCTTAAACAGAAAAACACATAAAGCCTATAACAGGGTACGTGAACAAAATTTTTCGATTAACGGATTGCTTGGCTTTACCATGAAAGAAAAAACAGTAGGGGTAATTGGAACAGGACATATTGGAGCTGCTTTTTGCACCATTATGACGGGCATGGGTTGCCGGGTACTGGCTTATGATATACAAACCAACCCAAAACTGGCTACTATGGGCATAACGTACCTGCCATTGGCTCAGGTGTTTGAACAGTCAGATATTATTTCACTACACTGCCCGCTTACGCCACAAACACATCACCTCATTAACATGACAACTTTGCAAATGATGAAAAAAGGCGCCATGTTAATTAATACCAGTCGTGGCGGATTAATTGATACAGATGCTGTAATTGCAGCCCTAAAACAACAACACCTGGGTTATTTAGGCATTGATGTATATGAACAGGAAGAAAATATATTTTTTCGTGATCTCTCAGAAAACATCATTACCGATGATACATTGCAACGTTTAATGGCTTTCCCAAATGTATTGGTAACAGCACATCAGGCGTTTTTTACAAAAGAAGCATTGGAAGAAATTAGCCATATTACTTTAACCAATGTAGATGCATTATTGCACCATAAAAATTTTACGAACCAAACAGCGTTATTAGTATAAATACTATCAATACATTAACCTTTACCATTAATTTTACCGCATGAAGGCACTACTGAAATATAGCTTGGCATTTATAACCGTACTCTTTATTTTTATGGCATGTACCAAAGAGTATAGTTTTGAAACCGGAAAAGGATACAGTGGTACCGCTATTGGCTCTCTGCAAGATACGGCCGGTAATTGCCAAAATGTATATGTAAATGGTACTTACCTGGTAGATAGTGTGTTAACAGATAGCAATTATATTGTGGTTACAGCCAATATTATTTCGCCGGGTAAATATTATATTTTTACTGATACCGTAAATGGCTTTTGGTTTTATGATTCGTCTATTGTTTTATCAACCGGTACCCAAACTATTAAGTTAAAAGGTTATGGCAAACCTATTTTACCTATTGATGCTAATTTCACCGTTACTTTTGGCAGTTCGGTTTGCCAGTTTACCATACCCTACAACACATCAGTAATAGGCAACTATTTTCCCACCACCGTTGGCAGTTACTGGACGTACAGCGACAGCCAGTTAAATGATACCATTTCTACCCATGTACTTCCTATTGTAGCCACTGTTACCAATACAGGGCAATCGTATGCCGTTTTTACAGACCGTTTGGGCGATACATCGCTATACAGAAGAAGCGGCAATACTTATTATACTTATGGATTGATATATCCTGATAGTTCATCAGGACCAGTAGAATATCCTTTTTTAAAAGCAGGTGTACCGACAGGAACCAGTTGGGACTCACCCATTGTTACAGCAAAAGTAGGCAGCCAATCTATAAAAGTAAAATACCATTTTACACTGTTAGGCAGTGGTTTAACAGCCAGCTATAATGGCAATAATTTTACCAATGTTATTAAAGTGCAATTAGATATACAGGCACTGGTACCACCTACCATTAACTATATGCTACAGCACAAACCTCTTATTTTTATTATGCGAAAGGAGATGGGCTTATTGCTATAGAAGTACCCGGCAGTACCACAGTAATGCCCTATAATTCAACCATTACACAATGGAAAGTAAATTAAAAATGATACTGCCTCTTTTCAATGAATGATACTATTGTACTAAAACAATTGTCGCAAGATTTAATTGATACCTTCAAACCCTTCCAGAGCAGAAAACTGGTACTATAAACTGTTTGTTTTTCAGTAACCATTTTAGATTTAATTTCGGAATGGTTTTACTTCTTCGGTTGCAGCAGCATTTTGCTGGGCATCCTGTTTCTTGTTGAAAAATTTATTTTGAAAAAGCAGCAAAATAATCACACCTACCGAAATAGAAGCATCGGCAATATTAAATACCGGTTCAAAAAATTCAAACCGTTCCCCCCCCCATACCGGGAACCATTTGGGATAATAGGTATCTACCAATGGGAAGTACAACATATCTACTACTCTGCCATGTAAAAAATGAGCATAGCCTGAACCGAAAGGCACTAATTTTGATACATTTTGTGAAAACACATCGCTGTTATCAAATATCAGCCCATAAAACATACTATCAATCAAATTACCCAATGCACCGGCATAAATTAATACTGCACAAATTATAAAACCATTATGGTATTGTTTTTTGATAAAATCTCTTAATAAAAAAGTACCCCACACTACTGCAACCAATCTAAATAAAGTTAAAATAATTTTTCCAAACCCTCCACCAAATTTCCATCCCCAAGCCATTCCCTCATTTTCAACAAAATGCAAGCGAAACCAACTACCAATTACATTGTGTTCCTCACCCGCATAATAATGCAGTTTTATATAAAATTTCAAAGCCTGATCGGCCAGAATGATGGCGGCTATCAGAATAATGACTTGTTTAGCTTTCACTGATTTTATTTTAAAGCGACAAAGATATAAGAATTGACTCTGTGATGGTAAATGATACATTTACTTAAGCTATCCATTTGCCAATAACTGGCAGCTTTTGCATTTCTCTGCGTTCTATTCTTAACACAAAAACAACAAAAGCAAGTAATAATGCAGTGGCAAAAGTATAGCTGAATAAAGTTTTGGTAATATATGCCGTTATGCTGTTATGCAGAAAAAACAATAAAACGGCAATCACCATATATGCCATTAATTTCTTCCAGGCATAAGGCACCCGATATTTTTTTTGTCCCCACACATAACTAATAATCATCATACTTCCGTAACAGGTAAAAGTTGCCCAGGCACAGGCCATAAAACTATAATGTGGAATAAAAATGTAATTAATTAGAATAGTGATGGCTGCGCCGGCTAATGTTATCCAGGCACCGGCCATGGTTTTATTGGTAACCTTATACCAAATACTGAGGTTATAATAAATGCCCAAAAACATATTGGCAAACAATAAAATGGGTACTACTTTTAATCCTGCCCAATACTTAGGACCGATAAAATGTTTCCATACCGGCAAATACAGTGCTACCACTAAAAACATTACAGAAATAATGATTACAAAAAATTTCATTACCCGGGCATATACCTTTTGCGGATTTTCGCTTTCGGCCTGTTTAAAAAAAAATGGTTCTGCACCCATTCTAAAAGCCTGAATAAACAAGGTGATTAAAATCGATAATTTATAGCAGGCATTGTAAATACCCACCTGTTCTTCTCTAAATGTTTCACTACCGGGTAACCACCAACGCAACATTAATCTATCAAAGGTTTCATTAATCATTCCACCCATGCCTGCAATCACTAACGGCATGGCATATATCATCATTTGTTTCCACAACCGAACATTAAACTTAAATTGTATTTTAACAATCTCTTTTGACAACAACAGCAATGTTACTGCCGATTGTACCACATTGGCAAATACAACATATACTATAGGATTGGTTTCAGGATTAAATACCAACACTACCCAACTTCCTTTAGGATGCTGCATTTGTTGCGGACAATACACTATAAAAAACCAGGTAATTAAAATATTCAATACAATGCCACTGATTTTTACAAATGCAAATTTCAATGGCCTTTCTTCCTGACGCAATTTGGCAAATGGAATGGTAGATAATGCATCTAAACTGATTACAATGATACTTAGTTGAACAATCGCCGGAAAGCCACTTAACCCTGTTACATTTCCTAAAACAGACTGATTCATCCAAAGTATTACTGAAAATAAAATGGTTGAAAAGAAGATCGATAATGCTGCGGTATCATAAATAATGGCTTTGTTTTCATCTTTCGAAGAAAAACGAAAATATGCCGTTTCAAAACCATAAGTAAATAACACATTTAAAATGGGAATAGCCGCATAAATTAATCCCATTTTTCCATAATCGCTGGTTTTGGCCAGTCCATAGGTTAATAGCGGGGTTAAAAGATAGTTGATAAACCTTGCGGCAATAGAACTTACCCCATACCACATGGTTTGTCCGGCTAATTTTTTGATACTGCTCAATAGTAATCCTTTTTATTGGGCGCTAAAATAACGAATCGATTACAGTAAGCACAAAGGTTTAGCAAATAGTTTAACAGTTCCATTTAATGCACATGCATAAAAGGAGGTGTAATGGTGTATCCGGGAGGAGCAAATCGCGGATCTTTTAAAAATGAACTATCCGTTAATGTATATAAAAAAGCGGTTAATTGTCCAATTTCATAATTCGATAAAGGCAGTTTGTTCCGTAATAAACTATCCGTAGTGGGGCCTACTATCATTGATTTTCGGTAATGATCAAATACATTAATTAGAAAAAAGAAACGTCCGTCATGCCCATAAGGCTGGGTAACAGCCACATTGCGCAGGCTGGGCACTTTAAACTTCAATGAATCGGCCGGATTACCGGTAATTTTCATACGGCCCATATCCTGCAGCACATCATCTGCCGGCAGTCCGGTATTGCGATAAGAAAAGTCGGTAAACAAAGGTTCTTTATGACAACTCGCACATTTTTGTTTAAAAATAGCATGGCCTAAACTTTCGGGTAAATTAAAATGAGCTTCACCACGCATTACTTTATCATATTTACTGTTGCTGCTCACCAGCATTAACTCAAACTGACTCAACGCCTGCATAATACGCTTAGTATTAATTTCTTTACTGCCAAATGCTTGTTTAAACAGAACCGGATATTCAGGATCGGAATTTAATTTTTTAATAATATTTTCTATACTTTCTGCCATTTCATTCGGTGCAGTAATAGGCGCCAGTGGCTGTGCATCTAAATGATTAATACCCCCATCCCACATGAATGCTTTTTGCCAGGCTAAGTTTTGCAATGCAGGGGCATTCCGGGTAGTAAGTGAATTATCATAGCCATGACTTAAATTATGATCGTAAGTAGCAAATGCTGCAAACTGTTGGTGGCAACCGGCACAGGGAAAATTACCATCCTTACTCAATCTTCCATCATAAAATAATTTTCTACCCAATTCAAAACCCTGGACGGTTAAAGGGTTTTCTTTAAAATTATACACAGGCTGCGGCCATCCGGGTGGTATTTTAAATACCAACGGTGTAGGCTTACTGCTATAAATGGTAAAACCGGTTGCAAATACAACAAACAATATAATGGTTAATATGGTTATTTGCCACTTCATTTACTTTACACACTTTCCTTTTGTACAATTATTCAACATGGATGATATGAAACATTTGCGCATAATTATCCGCTATTTGCATGGCCAACTTACCAGGCGAATGGCAAATAGGATGTTCTTGAATAGACAAAGGATGCGGCTTATTAAACCATGCCAATACATCTGCCCCTATGTTAATTTGATGCACCGATTTTTTTTGTGGAAGGTTGAAATGAATAACCCGCAAAGCATTTTCATTGTGTTTATATCCGCCAATATGGTAAGTTACATAATGCGCCGGCGCTTTTGATGCAGGTGAATTACCTTCTAATTTTGCAAAAATGTAACCGGTATTCCAAGTCCAGAACATACCCCGCATAGGATCTAACGAACCGGTTTGTATACCACTTACATTTTTAATACTATCTACCCCAACCGTAAATGTAATAGAAGCAATATGTTGTGGCTTAACCGGTAGGTCAATTGCTTTAAAGGCCGCATCTGTAGCATTAATTAAATAATATTCATTTTTCAATGGAATTTCATGGCCATTATCATCTTTCAGCTGAATATGGCTTATGTAAAAAAGAAAGTTCCGAAATGTAACCGGCTCATTCAAAGCGGTGTGGTAGGTACTATCTAATAACACCAAAGGTTGTTGGCCGGCCAAAGCTACAAACTTCAACTGCAGGCTTTGTGCATACAATACCCATACACACATGGTACAAAAAACAAACAGTAAAAATTTTTTACACATAACTTCTTTATTCAGTATCGTTATTGAAATATTTTTTGCGCATCAATTTTAGGTTAGCCCTTTTTTGTTTGGCCATTGCTTTTCTTTGCTTAGAAACTGCAGTAGGTGTAGATGCAATACGTGCTTTTTTCTTCACCAATGCTGCATTTACCCAATCATTCATTTTTTGAATTACTAATGCTTTATTCTCTAACTGACTTCTTGCCTGCTGCGATTTTACTAATAAAAATCCTTCCTTGGTTATTTTGTGTTGTAAATGCCTGTTAATTTGCTGTTTCTGTTCTTCGGTAAACAATGCAGATTGCATTACCGGCCATCTGCCCTCTACCATTGTTTCTACTTTATTTACATTTTGGCCACCTTTGCCGCCACTGCGGGCAGTAGAAAAAATTATTTCATCCTGAATATTTATCTTCATATTCCAGTAAAGTTAAAACTTAAGTATCAACCACCATTATGCGTATCATTATTCAAAGAGTAAGTCAGGCATCTGTAACTGTTAATAACAACATCGTAGGTACTATTCAACAGGGTTTATTGGTTTTTGCAGGAATAGTAAATGAGGATAATCTGGAAGACATTGAATGGCTGAGTCATAAAATTGTACAATTACGTATTTTTAATGATGCAGCCGGATTGATGAATTTAAGTGTGAAAGAAATTGATGGCGATATTTTACTCATTAGTCAGTTTACACTCCATGCCGCCACCAAAAAAGGCAATCGTCCTTCGTTTATCAAAGCAGCCAAACCGGAAATAGCCAATCCCATTTTTGAGCAGCTAATACTTCACTTAGAACAAGCATTGGGCAAAAAAATTGAAAAGGGCATTTTTGGAGCAGATATGAAAGTAGCTTTGCTGAACGATGGACCGGTAACCATTTTTATTGATTCTAAAAACAGAGAATAATGAACCCATTCATTGTTGTGCCATGTTAAAAGATATCAGTAACCGTACAGATTTAATGTTATTGATGAAAACATTTTATGCAAAAGCCCTGAAGGATGATGTAATACAACATTATTTTAATGAAATAGTGCAATTAAACATGGAAAAACATTTGCCGGTGATTGTAGATTTTTGGGAATCAGTTTTATTTGAAACACCGGTATACAAAGGAAATGCCGTTGCTGTTCACCAACACCTGCATGAATTAGCACCCTTTACTAAAGCGCATTTTAATCAATGGTTACTTTTATTTAACCAAACTACCGATCAATTATTTTCAGGAAATATGGCCGAAAAAATAAAACAAAGAGCACAATCTATTGCCACCATCATTTCATTAAAAACAATTTATAAATAATTTAATCATGACAATTGCTGCCGCACAACAACAAATTGATGAATGGATAAAAACTGTAGGTGTTCGCTATTTCAATGAACTGACCAATCTGGGTATTTTAATGGAAGAAGTAGGCGAACTCAGCAGAATTATGGTGCGTAAATATGGCGAACAATCGTTTAAAGCCGGCGAAACTGAAGATGCATTAGGAGATGAAATGGCCGATGTATTGTGGGTACTCATTTGCCTTGCTAACCAAACCGGCGTAAACCTTACCGAAGCCCTGCAGAAAAATATAGAAAAGAAGACAAAGCGCGACAGCACCAGACATCTGAATAATTCTAAACTACAATAGCATAACAAACATTTGTTTGTTGAAAAAAAATTTCACTTCTATCACAGAACATTTGCATACAGTTATATTTGCACATTATGAGTACGCAACAAGACAATAGCTTTCAGACAATTATTGCCCATGCCAAAGAATATGGCTTTGTGTTTCCCAGCAGCGAAATTTATGATGGATTAAGTGCCGTTTACGATTATGGCCCTTATGGCAGTGAACTGAAAAAAAATATTAGAGACTACTGGTGGAAAAGCATGACACAACTACACGAAAATATTGTAGGTATTGATGCGGCCATATTTATGCATCCAACCACCTGGAAAGCAAGTGGGCACGTAGATAATTTCAACGATCCCATGATTGATAATAAAAACAGTAAGAAGCGTTACAGGGTAGACCATTTGATTGAAGCACATGCGGCCAAATTAGAAGAAAATGGGCAAGTAAAAGAAGCAAAGGCTTTATTGCAGGAAATGGATGCTTTATTATCGAAAGATGATTTTGCTAGTTTAAAAAATTTAATAGAATCCCATAAAATTGTTTGCGCCATTAGTGGCACTTGTAACTGGACCGATATCAGGCAGTTTAATTTAATGTTCGATACGAAATTAGGTTCTGTTACAGATGAGGCTGATACCATTTATTTACGACCGGAAACTGCACAGGGTATTTTTGTAAACTTTTTAAATGTACAAAAAACTGCCCGCATGAAAATACCTTTTGGAATTGCCCAAACCGGTAAAGCTTTCCGCAATGAAATTGTTGCCCGCCAGTTTATTTTCAGAATGAGGGAATTTGAACAAATGGAAATGCAATTCTTTGTTCGCCCTGGTACTGAAGGAGAATGGTATAAATACTGGAAACAGGCACGTTTACAATGGCACCTTAGCCTGGGTATACCTGCAGAAAAATACCGGTATCACGACCATGTTAAACTGGCGCATTATGCCAAAGAAGCCTGCGATATTGAATTTGAATTTCCGTTTGGATTTAAGGAAGTGGAAGGTATTCATTCTCGCAGCGACTTTGATTTAACGCAACACCAATTGTACAGCAAAAAAAAGATGCAGTATTTTGATGCTGATACAAATGTTGCTACCGGTAAGCCCTACGGCAATTATATACCGTATGTTATTGAAACATCTATTGGTTTAGACCGAATGTTTTTATTAATTATGGCACATGCTTACGAAGAAGAAACCATTACCAAAGAAGATGGTAGTACCGACAACAGAGTGGTAATGCATATTCCTGAAAAAATTGCACCCATTAAATTAGCTATTTTACCTCTCACCAAAAAAGATGGTTTACCTGAAATTGCACGTGATTTAATGGATGAATGCAAAAATTATTTCAGGTGTTTTTATGAGGAAAAAGATGCGATTGGTAAACGCTACCGCAGGCAAGATGCCATTGGAACACCATTTTGTGTAACAATAGACCATCAAACTAAAGAAGATAATACTGTAACCATTCGATACCGCGACTCGATGCAACAGGAAAGAATTTTATTGAGTCAGGTAAAAGACATTGTAATGAATGCAATATTTTAACATACAACTGCACCCATTAAAAAAGCCCGTTTTACGCATTTGTAAAACAGGCTTTTTTATAAAATTTAGAATCGTTTATTCGTCAAAATCTTCGGGCAAAGGTGTTTCTTCAGTGGCACGTTCTACTTCATAGCCGGCCAATTTTAAATCATCTTCCCGATTCTCATTCCATTCTAAAATAAAATTATTACGTCCTTCGCCTACCATCATTTTCATAAACTTTTGCTGCACCAACTCAAGAATTGAGAGAAACAGAAATATAGCATGTATACGGTTTTCGCATATTTCAAAAATATTTTCAAATGAAGCTGTTTTTTCTTTGGCCATAAATTCTAACATATAATCACGGCTACCCTCAATGGTATAGTTATAACGCACAACTGTATGGGTAGGCCTATTTTGCTTTTCCTGTATACGCAGCATTACCTTTTCAAATGTTTTCATCAATTTAAAAAGTGTAATAGTTTGTATTTCGGTTCCCTCACCTGCTTCTTCTGTTATAATAGCCATTTCTTTTGGCAGATTACCGCGTTTTGCCATCAACAAACGATTGGCTTCCATTTCTGCCATTTGAGCTGCGGCTTCTTTAAAACGTTTGTATTCCAGAATTTTATCTACCAATTCCTGCCGTGGATCTATTTCGTTGCCCTGTGCATCTATTTCTTTGCGTGGTAATAATAATCTGGCTTTAATGCGCATTAATGTAGATACAAATAGTATAAATTCACTACTCAATTCTATATTCAATTTTTCCTGCGCATGAATAAAAACCAGAAAATCGTTGATGATTTTAGTAATAGGTATATTGTAAATATCTAATTCATCGCGTTCAATAAAAAACAACAACAGATCAAAGGGACCTTCAAAATGCTCAATTTTAATTTGGTAAGTTTCCTGATTCACAATTTTCAGCTTTTAGTACCCGCAAATAAAAGAAAAGGAATGGTATAAATACGCCGACAACCCTTTAAGTTATCCACCAAAAAAATCCCACAAACCTTCATTTGCAGGATTTTGAAGTAAAACTGGTTATTTTTTTAGCGCATCGCGTATTTCCATGAGTAATTGCTCGGTAGGGGTTGGTCCCGGCGGCGGAGCGGCAGCTTCATTTTTACGTTTTAACCTGTTCATGCCCTTGACCAGAAGGAAAATAACAAAAGCCAGAATTATAAAGTTAATTACTGCTGTTACAAAACTTCCCCAGGCAAAAACAGGCCCCAACTTTTTTGCTTCTACCAAAGTAAGCCCTTGTGTTACTTTTGAGGATAGCGGAAGATAAAGGTTAGTAAAATCAGCCTTGAACAAAATACCCACAACCGGCATAATTAAATCGTTTACAACAGAATCTACTATTTTGCCAAAAGCACCGCCAATAATTACACCCACGGCTAAATCCATTACATTGCCCTTCGTGGCAAATTCGCGAAATTCTTTTACAAAAGACATATTTCAGATGTTGGTTTGCTAATAAAAATATGTAAAATTCGTTGCACACACAAATTAGTTGGCTCATTTTTTTAAACCGGGGTATTGCATTTTTAAATCTTTTAAAAGTTGATGTAAAGTTGAAGCAATCATGTATTCTTTGTACCAGTGTGCATCAGAAGGAGTAATTATCCAGGGTATTTTATTACAATGATTCATACAATCTTCATACACTTCCATATATTCTACCCACAATTTAGATTCTTCAAAATCTTTTTCGTTATACTTCCATTGTTTTTTAGGGTCTTTTATTCTTTCGTCTAATCTTTTCAGTTGTTCCCCATGTGAAATATGTAAGTAAAATTTTAGAATATGGGTATTGTTGTGTTCCTCCAGTAAATGTTCAAAATCATTAATGGCATCCATCCTTTTATAAGCCAGTTTATTATTAATCATTTTATGGACACGGGTAACCAATACATCTTCATAATGACTGCGATTAAAAATATGTATCATCCCTTTTGCAGGGGTATGCTGATGAATACGCCACAAAAAATCGTGCGATAATTCTAATGCGGTGGGTTCTTTGAATGAAGTAACCTGTACACCCTGCGGATTTAGTTTACCGAATACGTGCCGAATGGCACCATCTTTTCCAGCAGCATCCATACCTTGTATTACCACTAAAACAGCATGTTTAGATTGAGCAAATAACTGGTTCTGCAATTCATCTAATTCCTCAATTATTTTTTCAGTTTCGGCTATAATTTTCTTTTTCTGTGTTTTTTTGGGAGGAAGGGTATCCAAATGGGCCAAACGGATTTTTGCCATAATTGAAATTTTATTAAATATAACACTATTCATTTTTAAAAATTTAGGTTTGCAAAAATTTAGCAGTGAATAAACCCTTTTTAAGTTGGTTTTTATTTGTAATGCTCTCCATTATATGGGGCAGTTCCTTTATTTTAATGAAGGAAGGCATGCAGGCACTAACCCCTTACCAGGTGGCAACCATCAGAATTTTAAGTGCGGGTATTATATTAACGCCATTTGGGCTGAAAGCTTTTAAAAGTATTACTGTTGATAAACGATGGCCGGTATTGGTTTCTGGGCTTTTGGGCAGTTTTTTTCCGGCCTATTTGTTTTGTTTGGCCGAAACAAAATTAGACAGCAGTTTGGCAGGTATATTGAATGCACTTACCCCCTTATTTACCATTGCTACCGGTATTTTATTTTTTCAACAGAAAATTAAACCCATGCAATTGTTGGGTGTATTGCTCGGTTTTGGAGGTTTGTTGTTCCTGTTTTTTAACAAAGGGCACTTTAGTTTTACAAATGTGGGCTATGCACTGTTTATTTTATTGGCTACTTTTTTATATGGCTTAAATGTAAATTATGTACGAAAACACCTGCAGGGTATTGGCTCACTACATATAGCCAGCATGGCATTTGTGTTATTAATGATACCTTGTTTGGTAATTTTAAGTTTTACGGGCTATTTTACACAAACATTTATTACTGCGGTAATACATGCCACTTTATTTAGTGCTTTATTGGGTATTATGGGTACAGCAGTTGCCACTGTACTGTTTTATATTTTATTAAAACAATCGGGGGCACTGTTTGCATCAATGGTTACTTACGGTATACCCTTTGTGGCTGTAGGCTGGGGTGTTTTAACAGGAGAAGTTTTTGGAATGAATCAGTTGATTAGTATGCTGTTAATTTTAACCGGTGTGTCTATTACCAACCGCTATAAAAAATAATGGGCAAATACATTCATTTACAATGTTTTGCCCACAAACCATTCAAAACCCAACCCATTATACCGTCATTATTTCTTTTTCTTTAACAGCTAAATGTTTTTCAACCAGGCCCGTGTATTTATCTGTAATTTCCTGAATATCTTTTTCTGCATCTTTTACCACATCTTCACTTAAACCATCTTTTTGTAATTTCTTTACCTGTTCAATACCTTCTCTTCTAATATTGCGAATAGCTACTTTGGTTTGTTCCCCTTCAGCAGCAGCTTTTTTCACCATTTCTTTCCTGCGCTCTTCTGTTAAAGGTGGTAAAAATAAACGAATTTGGGTACCATCATTTTGCGGAGTTATTCCAATATTGGCCTGCATAATGGCTTTTTCAATGGCTGCCAGCATTTTCTTTTCCCAAGGCTGAATGCTAATGGTTCTGGCATCTAAAACACTTACATTGGCCACTTGCTGAATGGGGGTAGGGTTACCGTAATAATCTACAGCAATACCTTCTAACATACCCGGATTGGCTTTACCCGCTCTGATTTTAGTCAATTCTACCTCTAAATGCAAAATGGCCTTTTTCATGCCTGATTCAATATCCTCAATAATTAGATTTAATGCTTCGGTCATAATAAAATGATGATTAAGTGGCGCAAATCTAATAAAGAATACAACATCTTGCAGCCCCGTATTTACAAATTCAACAGAATAAGGGAGTGAGGTGCCGGCCGGATGCAATGAAAAACTAAATTATTTATCTGTTACTGCAGCAATAGGATTTGTTTTATTAGCAGTTAAAGCAATAAAATTTTCCTGCTCATCTGCCTCCATTAACACAGCGTTTTTCTTTTATTACAGTATGTTGGCAAAATATAAGAATAATAAATATTGCAGAGAAAAACAATACAATTTGCGACAAAATAACTTTTGTTATACCTAAAGGAAGTGCCAAATAACTGAGTGCTATAAAGAGAATGGATACACAAGACAAACAAAGGGTAATTTTTTTGTGAGAATATCCCCAGTCTAATAACATAGTGTAAATGATTTCGATTAGCCGAAAAAGGTGACCTTTCATTAAAAATACGAATACCGAATACACGAAGTGTATCTAATAAAGGCAATAACAAAATACCAAATCCCATAGCAGGTGCAGCGTAAACTGGTAAAATATGAGAGCCTTCAGCAGTTTTAATAAAATGAATGACCAAAATTGCATTGACCAAGCCTAATAACATAGCACCCGTATCACCCATAAAAATTTTGGCAGGCGAAAAATTGAAGCGAAGAAAAGCCAGCAATGCCCCTGACATAGAGATGCCCATTAAGGCAAAGAGCCAATCATTGTTTAAATAGAAAAATACAGAAAACAAAGTGCAGGTAATGAAACCTATAGAGGCAGCCAAGCCATCTACACCATCAATTAAATTGAAAGAATTCATTACAACAATAATTGTAAACATGGTAAGTGGGTAACTAAATACAGGAGGAATGATACCAATATTCAAAAAATCATGTATATCATCAATCAGCAACTGGCTTTTATACATTAAAATAATAGCAACAGCCAACTGACCTAAAAACTTTTTTAAAGGTGTTATTACCAAAATATCATCTTTAACACCAAAAAAGAAAACCACCACGAAAGCTGCTATATAAAATGGAAAGCCATGCACCCGGGGAGCCAAATCGCTCAACAACAAAAATGCAATAAGGAACCCTGCAAAAATACCAACACCGCCCAATGAGGGAACAGGCGTATGATGTACCTTCCGATCGTCAGGTACATCATACAACTTTTTCATCTTTGCAATTTGAATAATTGCCGGAATTGCAAGTAGTGTTATAATAAAAGAGAGTAGGCCCCCAATAATAATTTTCTCCATTGCAGGATTTTTTACAGCTTTAGTTATTGGTTAGAGGGGTAGAATTACAAAGGCAAGATAGATGTTTTTTAAATTTTAAACAATTGTACATAAAATTGTAAAAAAATCATATCGGGCTAACATTATGCATCCCGATGCGGATGGTATTCAATTATCAATTATCTTGCCAAACCAAATTAGTATTTATGGCAGACATAGCATCATTAGAAAAAACAGCATCGCAAGTTAGAAGAGATATTTTACGGATGGTACATGATGTGCAGAGCGGACATCCGGGCGGTTCATTGGGTTGTGCCGATTATATGACTGCACTTTATTTTGATATAATGGATACCAAACTTCCCTTTCATATGGATGGCATTGGAGAAGATATTTTCTTCTTATCCAATGGACATATATCACCCTTATTTTATAGTGTTTTAGCCAGAAAAGGCTACTTTGATGTAAAAGAACTCGGCACATTCAGAAGATTAAATTCCAGATTACAAGGTCACCCTACCACTCATGAACATTTACCAGGTGTACGCGTAGCCAGCGGTTCTTTAGGACAGGGTATGAGTGTAGCAATTGGAGCAGCACTTTCAAAAAAATTAAATGGTGATAACCACCTTGTTTTTTCTTTACACGGTGATGGAGAGTTGGAAGAAGGTCAAAACTGGGAAGCCATTATGTTTGCAGCACACCATAAAGTAGATAATTTAATTGCTACTATCGATTATAATGGCCAGCAAATTGACGGTCCAACCAGTGTTGTAATGAATTTAGAAAGCCTGAAAGCCAAATTTGATGCGTTTAACTGGCATGTTTTAGAAATGAATGGCAATGATATGGAGGAGGTAGTTACCGGTTTAAATAAAGCAAAAAAGTTAACCGGTCAGGGCAAACCCATTTGCATTTTAATGAAAACAGTAATGGGGAAAGGTGTAAATTTTATGGAAGGACACCATGAATGGCATGGTATTGCACCCAGCGATGCTCAATTAGCTGATGCTTTAAACCAATTACCTGAAACTTTAGGTGATTATTAAAATAAGATAGAAAGATGAAAGCCGGCAGTTTCATAGAATGGCCGGCTTTTTTTATACAATTTTATTGCACATTAATTTCAACTTTTAAGCGATAATTTTTCTTTGCCTGCTTTGTATGCCGGAAACCAGGCAGCTAATAATGCAATAGCCAGTACCGTTATCATTACCAATACAAAATCGCCGGGCACTAATTTTACAGGATAATAATCAATAATAAACGTTCCACCGCCTAACCCAATTAAATGAAATTTAATTTGGATGAAACATATCAGGAGCGCCAACACCATTCCTACCCCACCACCTGTAATGGCCAATAAAAAACCCTCAGTTAAAAATATTTTTTGAATCAGCCCGTCTGATGCGCCCAATGCTTTTAAAACAGCAATATCTTTCTGCTTCTCCAATACCAGCATGGTTAATGCGCCAATCATATTAAATGCAGCAATAATTAATATAATTGACAATATTACATATATCACCCATTTTTCCACCTCCATAACAGTATACAAACTTTCGTTTTGCTGATATCTGGTTTGCACCTTAAATGCATTGCCCAACAAGTTTTCAATTTGCAACTGTACATTGTTCGTATTGGCATCTTTTGTTAATTTAATTTCAATAGCACTGTATTCATTGGGCTGCATATCAAGCATATATTTCACAAAAGCAAGATTGGTAAAAACATATTTGTTATCGAAATCTTCCTGAATCATGAAAGTACCGGCGGGTAAAATATTATAGGCGTAAAGCCCTTCTGATGATAACATATTATCCGATTGTGTATTGGGCATATACAATGTTAGCGGATACAAACTTCGCTCTACATCTAATCCCAAAGCATTTTCTATACCAGCTCCTACAATTAATTGTGGTTTTTGAGCATTGCCCAATACAAAAGACCCACGAACCATATGCAATTGAATGTTGTTAATACGTGTATAGTTACTATCTACCCCTTTTACAAGAACAATTGTTTGGTTATCGCCGTTTACTAGCAGGGCTTTTTCTTCGGCAGTTAAACTATAAGATCCGATTCCGGAAATATTTTTAAGTTGACCCAACTGCGTAGGAAGTAATAAAAAAGTTTTTCCTTTTTGTGGTGTTACGCGTATATCGGCATAAAAATCGGCATACAGGCCTTTCACCAAATCTTCAAAACCATTGAACACACTTAAAACAATAATCAAAGCAGCTGTTCCAACCATAATGGCAGTAATACTAATCCATGCAATCAGGGTAATAGCATTGGTTGATTTTTTAGAGGTAAAATATCGCCTGGCAAATAAAAAATTCAATGTTACAATTTTCAGTGGTGAGCTATCAATAATATTTTTTATGATGCAGCATCATCATTTTTTGAAGTATTGATTTGTTTAAACAATGCTTCCATTTTAAAAACATGATCAAGGGTATCATCTAAATAAAATTGCAATACCGGAATACGCCTTAACTGGTGTTTTACCTGTTCGGCTAAATGCTTTTTTATTTCCCAAGCACGATCATCAATCCGTTTCATGGTAACAGCGGGTTGTTCTATTTTAAAAAGGCTGATATAAATTCTGGCCTCCAATAAATCGGGTGTTACCTTTACATTAGAAATTGATACCATTCCACCATCTATCATATTTAAACCGAGCCGCATAAAAATTTCATTCAAGGCCTCTTGCAACACAGCAGCTACTTGTTTTTGACGTTTTCCTTCCAACATAATCTTTAAGGTTTATTTGGTGGTAAATTTAGTTACTTTGCGGCTTTCTTATTATATTTTATCTATGAAGCGTTTTTCAAGAATTTTGTTTTACCTAAGCAGTCAAAAAAAGAACATTGTTTTATACGTAATATTTAACCTGTTATCCATTGTTTTTTCGCTGGTTTCACTGGCTATGCTGGCCCCTTTTTTACAATTATTATTCGGGAAGGAAAAATTGATGGAAGTAAAACCCGATTTTTCATACAGTGCCAATGGCATGTTAAATTATCTGAAATATATTTTAAGCCAGTTAATTAGAACACACAGTGAAATGTATGCACTGGCTTTTATTTGCATTATCATTATCCTCTCAATTTTTCTGAAAAACACTTTTATTTATTTGTCATACCGGGTATTAACACCCATGCGCAACTATGTAATGACAAAATTGCGGAGCGATTTATTTGCAAAAATTCTGGCATTGCCAGTTGGGTATTTTACAGAACAACGCAAAGGCGATATTATTAGCCGTATGAGTAATGATGCCAATGAAATTGAATGGAGCATTATTGGTACGTTGGAGGGATTGGTAAAAGATCCTTTAAACATCATTATTATTTTATTTACGCTGGTTTTTCTCAGTCCGGCACTGTCGCTTTTTTTATTGGTTTTGTTACCCTTAACCGGTTTTATTATAGGCAGGGTAAGCCGTTCATTAAAAAAACAATCTACCCATGCCCAGGAGTTTCAGGGTACCCTAATGTCTATTTTAGATGAAACCCTGGGTGGGCTTAGAATCATCAAGGCCTTTAATGCTGAAAAATTGATTGGCAGTAAATTTTATTATACCAATAATAAACTGAATGAGATACGGAATAAAATGAATTTCAGAAGAGATCTGGCATCTCCACTTTCCGAATTTTTAGGTGTAATTGTAATGTGCTGTATTTTGTGGTTTGGCGGAAGGTTGGTACTTGGCGGCAAAAACTTTTTACAGCCTGATGCTTTTATTACTTACATTTTATTTTTCACGCAAATTATTAATCCAGCCAAATCTCTGTCTACAGCTTTTTACAACGCACAGCGCGGCAGTTCGGCTATTCAGAGAATAGAAGAAATTTTAAAAGCACCCATTTCAATTACTGAAATAGAAAATCCAATTCAGTTTACAGAAT
Organism: Hydrotalea lipotrueae; assembly: GCF_019249625.1. Lineage (NCBI taxonomy): Bacteria > Pseudomonadati > Bacteroidota > Chitinophagia > Chitinophagales > Chitinophagaceae > Hydrotalea > Hydrotalea lipotrueae. Next base: position 37,673 of record NZ_JAESDL010000002.1, read on the forward strand.
TCAAACATCAAATTGAATTTAAAAATGTAAGCTTCAGTTATGATGAATTTTCAACACTTAAAAACATCCATCTCACCATACGCAAAGGAAGTACCGTTGCTATTGTAGGCAGCAGTGGTGCAGGGAAAAGTACCTTCGCAGATTTAATTCCACGCTTTCAGGATGTAAGTGAAGGCGAATTACTAATTGATGGTATTAATATTAAAGATTACAACTTGCATAGCTTACGCAAACACATGGGTATTGTTACACAGGAACCCATTTTGTTTAACGATACCATTGCAAACAACATTGCCCTTGGCACCGAAAATGCCACAATGGAGCAAATTATAGAAGCAGCTAAAATTGCCAATGCCCATCAGTTTATATTGCAAAAAGAAGAAGGATATAAAACCAATATTGGCGACCGGGGCAATAAACTAAGTGGTGGCGAAAAACAGCGAATTACCATTGCCAGAGCTATTTTACGCAACCCACCGATTCTTATTTTAGACGAAGCCACTTCATCTCTTGATACTGAAAGTGAGCGCCTGGTGCAGGATGCCATTAATAATATGATGCTTAACAGAACCAGCATTGTAATTGCACACCGCTTATCTACCATTAAACATGCCGATGAAATTATTGTATTAGATAAAGGTGAAATTATTGAAAGGGGCACCCACCAACAGTTAATTGAATTAGAAGGTATTTATAAAAAATTGGTAACCATGCAGGAAGTGCATTAATCAATGGAATCAATTCCATAAAAAAGCCACTTAAAACGAGCTTAAACCATTTTTATTTTTGTAAAAGTTTATTCATTGCTTGTTTCGGGACCTTTCACCAAACCTAATTTGGCTTCAAGGCTTAAGGTAGCATGTGGAACAGCACGCAGTCTGGCTTTATCAATTAATTTTCCGGTAACACGGCAAATACCATAGGTTTTATTTTCAATTCGCATAAGCGCTTTTTCCAAATGGTCAATATAGGTAATTTGCCTGCTGGCCATTTGGCTTAATTGTTCCCTTTCCATACTCATACCACCATCTTCCATGGTCATATAACGGCCTTCGCTTTCATCGCCACCCAATTCATCTTTACGGGTTATTAAACCTTGCAAATAGGCTAATTCACGTTTGGCGCTATCTAATTTTTTATTAATCAGCTCTCTAAACTCATTTAATTCTGCATCAGAATAGCGCACTATTGATTCAGTTGGTTTACCCATGTCAACTCTTTTTTCAAGTGGTGTATAACCCGGGCTATAAGGAACACTGGTTTTGGTACTGGTTTTAGGAACTTTCACTTCTTTCAATGGCTCAGGTTGCTTTTTCTTTGGCATAGTGGGAACAGTAGCAGCTTTTTCTGCTTTACTGGGTTTGATGGGTTCAGAATGAATATTTTCGTGCTTGGTTTTATGTATAGCTTCCACTGATTTTGTTGCAGGCATCGTTTTTTTACCTGCAGTAACTGTTTTTTTTGCAGGTTGTACCACAGCAGCAGATTTTTTTACGGTAACAACCGTTTCTTTTTTGGCAGGTGCTGCTTTTTTTGCAGATATAGCTTTTTTAGCCGGTGTTCCTGCTTTTTTTACGGGAGCCGCTTTTTTGGCCGGTGCTGCTGCTTTTTTGGTTGCAGCAACTTTTTTGGCTGGTGCTGCCTTTTTAGCTGCCTTAGCGGCAGGCTTTGTTGTTTTTTTAGGCGCAGTTTTTTTGGTAGCCATACATTTTATCCTTTTTTTGTTACTGCCAGTTTTAACAAAACACCATTCACTTCAATTGCTGTACCCTGCTGCAAATCTGGTACCCAGTGAATAGCGTCTGCCAAAATTTCGCGGCAAATATAATCGTTAAATTGAATTATGGAAGGCTTTAATACGGCATTTTCCATAATGTGTACGAATATACGGTCTGTTAGCTCAAATCCGCTCTCTTTTCTGATATTTTGGATACGATTCACTAATTCTCTGGCATTTCCTTCATTTTGCAGTTCAGGAGTCACTGTAATATCCAGAGCAACGGTTAAAGATGCTTTGGAAGCAACACACCAGCCGGGTATATCTTCTGCCAAAATTTCTACCTCTTCCAGCAAAACAGGTATTTGTTCCCCTTCCAACTCCAACATTAAACTGCCTTCACGTTCCAGAATGCCGATTTGGTGCTGATTTAATTGCCCAATTAATGCTGCTGCCATTTTCATTTTACTGCCCATTTTGGCCCCCATCAGTTTAAAATTGGGTTTTACTTTTTTCTGAATAACACCTTCCGCATCCGTTAAAAATTCAATTTCTTTTACATTTACTTCGGCCTTAATTAAATCGGCTATTTTTTCTAACTGCTGCTGCATATCGGCATTTAAAACCGGTATCATTACTTTTTGCAGCGGCTGCCGAACTTTTATGTTTACTTTTTTACGAAGCGATAGAACCAGGGAACACACATCCTGCGCCAGTTGCATTCTTTCTTCTAAATCAGCATCTATCATGGCTGCATTGGCTTTAGGATAGTTTGTATGATGAACAGATGCAGCCTGATAACGCCGGCTAACTTCATTCAAATTACAAAAAATGGCCTCACTAAAAAAGGGTGAAACAGGTGCCATTAACTGCACTATTGTTTCTAAACATTCATAAAGGGTTTGGTATGCGCTGATTTTATCAGTTTCATATTCTCCTTTCCAGAACCTTCTTCTACATAAGCGTACATACCAGTTACTGAGCTGTTCATTAACAAAATCTTCTATAGCACGACCGGCAATAGTGGGCTCATAATCATTCAATGCATCGGTTACTTTTTGAATGAGGGAATGGAGCGAAGAGAGAATCCAACGGTCTATTTCAGGCCTTTGCTGAATGGGGATGTAAGATTCCTTAAATGCAAAACCATCTACATTGGCATACAACACAAAAAATTGATAAGTATTGTATAAGGTGCCAAAAAATTTACGCTGTACTTCTTTAATACCTTCTAAATCAAATTTTAAATTATCCCAAGGTGAGGCATTGGTAATTAAATACCAGCGGGTGGCATCGGCACCAAATTGTTCAATTGTATCGAACGGATTTACCACATTACCAAGGCGCTTGCTCATTTTATTACCGTTCTTATCTAATACCAACCCATTGGATACTACATTTTTGTAGGCTACACTGTCAAACAACATCACTGCCAGCGCATGGAGCGTATAAAACCATCCACGGGTTTGGTCAACGCCTTCAGCAATAAAATCGGCGGGGAAAGCGGCGCTTTTATCAATCAAATCTTTATTTTCAAACGGATAATGCCATTGTGCATAAGGCATGGCGCCACTATCGAACCATACATCTACCAAATCGGGTATCCGTTTCATGGGTTTACCGGAAGGGCTAACCAAAACAATTGCATCTACATAGGGTTTGTGCAGGTCTAAAATACCTTCATGCAGGTAATGCTTATTTACCTCTATCCCTAACACCTCATTGGCTTTTTTAATGGCTGCGTTTAGTTCATCAATTGAACCAATGCAAATTTCTTCTGCACCATCTTCTGTTCGCCAAATGGGTAAGGGTGTGCCCCAATACCTGCTTCTGCTCAAATTCCAATCTACCATATTTTCTAACCAGTTGCCAAAGCGGCCTTCGCCGGTACTTTTGGGTTTCCAGTTGATGGTTTTATTGAGTGCCACCATTCTGTCTTTAACCGCTGTGGTTTTAATAAACCAGGCATCTAACGGATAATACAAAATGGGTTTATCGGTGCGCCAGCAATGGGGATAGCTGTGCTCGTATTTTTCTACCTTAAATGCCCTGTTTTCTTTTTTAAGTTTTACACAGATATCTACATTTACATCCTGATACTGTGGATCGTCGGTATAATTTTTTACATAACGGTTACTGAATTCGCCCAAGCCATCTACAAACTTACCCTGTTTATCTACCAGCGTTAAAATACCGATGCCGTATTTCTTTCCTACTTTAAAATCATCTGCTCCAAATGCAGGCGCAATGTGTACAATACCGGTACCATCTTCTGTAGTAACAAAATCGCCCAGCATTACCCTAAATGGCTCACCACCGGCTAATACAGGCTGATTGGCTTCGTAAGGCATTAATTGCTCGTAACGGCAATTTTCTAATTCGCTGCCTTTAAAAATGGCCAATTGCTGCCAGGGGATGATTTTTGATTCGGAAGAATAGCCGTTAAAATCAGCATTTTCGGCTTCCTCCTTAAAATATTTTGGAATAAGATCTTTAGCCAATACCACATTTACCGGCAAATGCGTGTACGGGTTAAAGGTTTTAATGAGTACATAATCTACAGCTGCCCCTACTGCTAATCCCAAATTTGAGGGCAATGTCCAGGGGGTAGTGGTCCAGGCTAAAAGAAAAACGTCTGAACTTTTTACTTTATTAGTTTTCCAGGAATTAGAGGCAGTTTCAATGAGGTAGTTGCTAAATGTTTCTCTCCATTTTCCCTCAATTATTGAAACAGGCAGTAAGCGGAACATCGCCACACAACTTGTATCTTTTACGTCCTTATAAGTGCCGGGCTGGTTTAATTCGTGACTGCTTAAACCGGTTCCCGCCGCAGGAGAGTATGGTTGAATGCTTACACTTTCATATAGTAAACCTTTATTATACAGTTCACTTAAAATCCACCATAAGGTTTCAATATATTTATTATCGAATGTAATGTAAGGGTCATTCAAATCTACCCAATAGCCCATTTTAGTGGTAATCTCATCCCATTTATCCTTGTAGCGCAAAACTGCTTCCCTACATTTTTGATTGTAAGCTTCAACTGAAATCTTTTTACCAATATCTTCTTTGGTTATGCCCAGTTCTTTTTCTACCCCTAATTCAACCGGAAGGCCATGGGTATCCCAGCCTCCTTTTCTTTTTACCTGAAAACCCTGCATGGTTTTGTAGCGGCAAACCAAATCTTTCAATGTTCTGGAAATAACATGGTGTATACCCGGCATACCGTTGGCACTGGGCGGCCCTTCATAAAACACAAAGGGCAGTGCGCCTTCACGTAAAGAAATACTTTTTTCAAAAGCTTGCTCCTGCTGCCAGCGTTGCAATATTTCTTTTTCAATAGAAGGTAAATGTAAGGCCTGAAATTCGCGGTATGTATTGCTCATAAATACTGTACTATCAATGCGGTTTTAAAAGTTGCGAAGGTAAGGAATCTGTTAATGCAATAAGAAGATACAGCAGTCATTCACCACAAAGCATGAAACCACTTCATGAAAAAAACCCGTCTTTTATTTTTATTTTTGGTATACTTTTTTGCCTGAAATATAAGTAGCCAGCACGTTTGTTTGCAGCACCCGATTCCAGGGAATTTGCATTAAATCGGCATCAAGCACAACAAAATCGGCCTTTTTACCAGGCTCAAGGCTGCCGGTTTCTTTGTCTAAAAAATCGGCCCGGGCAGCCCAAATGGTCATACCCCGAATGGCTTCTTCGCGGCTTAGGGCATTTTCGGGCAAAAACCCTCCGGGTGGAAAACCGATACTATCTACTCTAAATACTGCAGCCAAAAAAGTTTTAAAGGGCGAAATGTCTTCTACCGGAAAATCGGTACCCAATGGCAGCCAGCCGTTTTGTGCTAAAAGATTTTTATAAGCATAGGCATTGTTAAGCCGGGTTTTACCCAATCGGCTTTCATCCCAATACATATCACTGGTGGCATGGGTAGGCTGTACAGAAGGAATAATGGAAGCTGCACCAAATAAAGCAATATCTTCCGGAGCAACAATTTGTGCATGTTCTATGCGCCAACGCCTGTCGTTTTTGCCTTTTAAATATTTGTTGTATACCTGTAAAATTACACGGTTACCGGAATCGCCAATGGCATGGGTACACATTTGAAAATTTGTTTTCGATAAAATATTGGCCATTGAATCGAAGTGTGAAGCATTACTCAATAAAAAACCATACCAGCCGGGTTTATCGGCATAGGATTGCAGCAAACAGGCACCGCGGCTACCCAAAGCGCCATCGGCATAAAATTTAAAACCGTTAACAAACAATTTATCGGTTTTATAGGGGCCTTTAGGCAAAAAATAGTCGTAATTTTCCTTGGCATCACTCAGCATAATATACAGTTGCATATTTAAAGCACCGGATTTTTGCAGGCTGTCAATTTGCAATACATCTTTGTAACTCAGACCGCAATCTGTAATAGTTGTTAAACCCATGGCAAAGCAATTTTGCTGAGCAGCCATCAATCTTTCCGCATAAGCATTGGCAGATAAAAGTGGCATTACTGCCAATACCGGCTTTTGTGCATTATCAATTAAAACACCGGTAAGTCTGCCTTCAAAAGTTTCAAAACTACCGCCTACAATTTTTTGGCCCGCTTTAATTCCTGCCATATCCATTGCTTTGGCATTAGCTATGGCTGCATGGCCATCTATCCTAGTTAAAAAAACGGGAGTAAATGGAAAAAGCTGGTTTAATTTTGCAACTGAGTTAGGGAAAGCTTTACCCGGCCATTTATTTTGATCCCAACCTCTGCCCAATAACCAGGGTTGGTTAGGATGTTGGGCAGCAAAAACTTTTAAGCGTTCCAGCACTTCATCAAAACTTTTGGTATTACGCAAATCGGCGGTAAATAGTTCCTGAGCATAGCCTACAAAATGAGCATGCGCATCAATAAAACCGGGAAATATGGTTTTTCCATTTTCATTTAGCATTTCTTTAGCAGAAAAATGTTGCAGAATACTGTCTGTTTTACCAATGGCTACTATCTTCCCCTGTTGAATGGCCATGGCGCTTGCCGTATCAAACTGCGCATTAACGGTATAAATATGTGCATTGTAAACAATGGTATCTACCTGTTTTTTTTGAACACAAGCGCTAAAAAGAAGGATACATCCCCCCAAATAAATTTTTCTCATAAAGCAATGATAAAAATGAAACATGAAGATAGTTAAATACTGAATGTAGGATAACTTACATACCAAAATGCCGGAATTTTTGACACGGTATGACAACAATCATAGTACAGCCTAAACACAGCATTTAGCTTTGTTGAAAATTGAGGAGTATGCAGGTAAGTCATCATTTATTAGAAAAATACAATGTTCCTGTACCCAGGTATACCAGTTATCCAACCGTTCCATTTTGGAATGAAACCATATCGTTACCGGCATGGGAACAATTGGTACAAACAGCATTCAGTAAAGATGCATCAGGATTAAGCCTATATATTCATTTGCCTTTTTGCGAATCGCTCTGCACCTATTGCGGCTGCAATAAAAAAATTACCACCAATCATCAGGTTGAAACCGAATATTTAGCAGCCATTTTAAAAGAGTGGCAATTGTATTTACAATTAATGCCCGGCAAACCCTTGTTGCGTGAACTGCATTTAGGCGGCGGCACACCCACTTTTTTTTCTCCGGAAAATTTACACTATTTAATCAGTTCAATTTTAGCAACCGTTGAAGTGCATCCCCAGCATGAATTTGGTTTTGAAGGACACCCCAATAATACAACCTTGCAACATTTGGAAACACTGCATAACTTAGGTTTCAACAGGGTTAGCTTTGGTATTCAGGACCACAATCCACTGGTACAAAAACTGATTAACCGCATACAACCTATTGAAAAAGTGCAGCAGGCAGTCAATATGTCGCGACAAACGGGATATACCTCTGTAAATTTTGATTTGATTTACGGATTACCCCGCCAAACAGTTGAAAGCATGCGCACTACTATTGAACAAACCATTGCTTTACAACCTGACCGTATTGCCTTTTACAGTTATGCCCATGTGCCATGGACCAGCAAAGGCCAACGCTTGTTTGATGAACACGACCTGCCGGATGTGGATACAAAAATGAAGTTGTATCAATTAGGCAAAGAAATGCTTACTGCAGCCGGTTATGTTGATATTGGCATGGATCATTTTGCATTGCCAAACGATACCCTGTATATTGCACAACAGGAAAAAAGATTACACCGAAACTTTATGGGTTATACTACCCAGCAAACCAATAATATGATAGGCTTGGGTGTTTCGGCCATAAGCGATATGGGGACAGCTTTTGCTCAGAACGAAAAAACCCTGCACAATTATTATGAGACAGTATGCAACAATACACTGGCTGTAACCAAGGGCATTATTTTAACGGAAGAAGACCTTCACTTTAAACAATATATTTTAGACATTAGCTGTAATGGCGAAACAGTTTTGCATGATGCAGACAAAGCTATGATTACAAAATTTGTAATTCCTGAATTGGAAAAATTAGAATTAGATGGATTGGTTGAATTAGATGAACACCAACTAACGGTAACGCCTTTAGGCAAAAATTTTGTTAGAAATATTTGTAGAGCATTTGATTTGCGTTTATTGCGCAATCACGTACATGAATCAATGCACAACCCACAGTTTAGTAAAGCAATTTAATTAGAATGATTTTGGAACTTCTGGATTGGTAATGATAATAAAATCAGCCTGCTGCTTCAATGCAACCCAGTTGGGATGGGTAAATTGCTCTTCGTTATAACAACTAATACTTTGCATTTTTATTTTACGGGATAATGCCCGCAAACGTGCATAAGTTCCTAATTTATCATCGCTATGAAAACGCCCGTTTACCTGAAAAACAGTATAACTTTTATGATGTTTCCAAAACCGGTAAATACTATTAGCCATGGTAGCATCCCATAAATTTTGTGCATCAAACATATTTTGATTGAATTGCTCGTGCCCACCCATAATACCTTCAAATTTTTGTTGATAGGCTACTTCGGCAGCAGAAAATGGCAATGGAGGCAGATAAGATTTTGATAATTGATCCAATCTTAATAAGGTTTGAACACCATTTTGGTGTACCAAACTTACATAACGGCGGGGAGCATTGGCTGCTATTACAGGAAGATGATTGTATTTAGCCGTTTCTACCATTGATTTATAATCACTGTAATTATTCCACGGACGTGTGTTGGCCAAAAATTGTTTTTCAGTAATAAATCCTTCTACATATTCATTCAATGGTGCCTGACAATCGGTTTCAAACATTTCTAATGACAACGCAACATTTTTCTTTTCCTGCACCAACGCTTTAAATAAGGAATCTTCCAGATAATGTGCTACTGCATCATTGTGGTCTTCCCCAAAAAATACAACCTGTGTGTGTATTAAAGCGGTTGTTAATTCACCCAAATCAATGGTTTTGTGTTGGGCAACATCATAAATTACATAATTATTTTGCATATTTTTTTGAGCAAACAATTCAATAAAAGCAATAGCAAACAAAGCAGTAATACATATTTTTTTGCGCATGATTGTTTATTTGTTTCGTAGCAGCTTATAAATTTTAATGGCACTTAACAGTACTAAAAGCAACGCCAGTAGAGCAACAAATCCCCACAACAAACTAATACTTTGTTTAACTGTTGCCAAAAACACAATTGCAAACAAAAACAAAGTAGCTACCTCATTCCAAATGCGCAATTGCTGTGAACTGTATCGGTAAATGCCATGTACCTCCTGATTTACCAATATTTGTAATGAAAAATGATACGCGTATAAAAATAACACTAAAACCAATTTTACAAGTAACCATTTACCCTCCGATTTAAACAATAACAGGCACCAACCACCTTCCATTAAAACAGAAGTGCCTAATAATAAAGTAATAATTGCAGAAGGCCAGGTAATGCCATACCATAAACGCTTCATCATAATGGCAAACTGATTTCTCAGAATAGTGCGTTCAGGCTCTGGTTTATCGCCTGCTTCAGTAGCATAAATAAACAAGCGAGGCATATAAAACAAACCCGCAAACCAGGTAACAACAAAAATAATATGTGCAGCCTTCAAGTATAGATACATCTTACTAAAGATAAGATTAATTCAACAACATATTGCTTGCACCATTTTCATAAGCATTTATCCAGTTACTGATAGTGGCTACCCAAAGCGGCTGTGTATTTAAACAGGGAATGGTAGTATAACTTTCACCACCTGCATGCATAAAACTTTCTTTACCACGTTCTGCAATTTCTTCTAAGGTTTCCAGACAATCACTTACAAAAGCCGGGCAAAGAATGAGCAATTTTTTGATGCCCAGTGATGGCATTTCTTCCAATCGCTTATCTGTAAAGGGTTGTAGCCACCCCTTGCCTAATCGAGACTGAAAAGAAACACTAAATTTTTCTTTCGGTATATGCAACTTTTCAGTTACCAGTTTAGTGGTTTCAAAAACCTGATGTCTATAACAGGTTTGGTGTGCAATGGATGACACATTACAGCAATCTTTTACCTGAAGGCAATGGCATCCCGTTGTATCACTTTTTCGAATATGTCGTTCTGGTATACCATGATAGCTGAATAGAATATGGTCATATTCCTGTTGTAAATAGGGTTGAATATTGTTGGCAAGAGCATGAATATATTCGGGCTGGTTGTAGTAAGGTTTTATGGTTTGCAACTTAAATCTATACCCCATTTTTTGATGCACCTCCTTCATATATTCCACTGCCGTTTCATAACTGCTCATGGCATAATGCGGATATAATGGAAATAATAAAACTTCTTCAATATCAGGGTCTTGTTCTAATAATGATTGATAAGCAGCCTCAGGTGATGGATTTCCATAACGCATAGCAACAGTAACCGGCATTTGAATAAGCTGCTGAACAGCCTCTTTTAACTGTTGGGTTAAAACAATGAGTGGCGAACCGGCATCTGTCCAGATGGTTTTATATGCCTCTGCCGATTTAGGTGCCCTGAATGGAACAATAATGCCTTTAATTAATAAAAGCCTGAAAAAATATGGAACATCTATTACACGTTCATCCATTAAAAACTCTTTCAAATATCGTTGCACATCTTTTACAGATGTTGAATCCGGCGAACCAAGATTCATTAAAATAACCCCTTTTTTCTTTTGGTGCATAAAAATAAATGTTAGCAAATGTATTATTTCAAAAATTGTTTCAAACAGGTTGTTTGCATTTTATTACTCGTAACAACGAAACAAAATATGAATTGGTTTGGAACAGCCATAAAAAAGTACAGTAAACCGGTAAATCGTATTCAAATCTGGTAAAATGACAATTAAATGACAGAGACATGACCTAAGTCATACATTTCTGCCATCCAAGCGGAATACTTTTGCGTTTATAAAAGGAACCATATTAAGACCAGCAGATGATAAACTTATCGAATTTTTTTGCCATTGGTATTAATTACAAAAAAACAGATGCTTCTGTAAGAGGTCAATACGCCATTGGCCCCGAACAATATGCCGCTATTTTACAAAAAGCTTCTACCCTTTCTATAAAAGAGGTGGTAATACTCAGCACCTGTAACCGCACTGAAATTTATGGCATTGCTAACCAGGCTTCTGACCTTATTAACCTGCTTTGCAGTGAAACTGTGGGTTCAAAAGAAATATTTTTAGAACGTTGTTATATAAAAAAAGAAAAAGAAGCGGTAACACATATTTTTTCTGTTGGTGCCGGATTGGATTCGCAAATTTTGGGCGATTATGAAATTGTAGGGCAAATGAAATTGGCAGTTAAGTTTGCAAAAGAACGTGGATTTGTAGGTTCATTTCTGGAAAGATTGTTTAACACCGCACTACAATCTTCTAAAACCATTAAAAACCAAACCGCTTTAAGCGGTGGCACTGTTTCTGTATCATTTGCAGCCATTCAATACCTGAAAGAGCATCTTCATTTCATACCACAAAAAAATATTTTATTAATTGGAACAGGTAAAATTGGCAAAAACACTTGCAAAAATTTGATTGATTATTTAGATACAACTAATATTACACTCATCAACAGAACCAATGAAAAAGCAGCTGAACTGGCTGCAGAACTCGGTATTGGTTCAGCCACTTACCAAACTTTACCCACTTTAGCAGCAAAAGCAGATGTCATTATTGTAGCCACCAATGCAGAAGCTCCTATTTTATTTAAAGAGAATTTTATTAACTCGGGTAAAAAAATTTTGATTGATTTGTCAATTCCCAATAATATTCATCCCGATACCGCCCAATTAGCTCATATTTCATTAGTAAATGTAGATGATTTAGCAAAAATTAATGATGCTACTCTACAAAAACGCCAGGCAGAAATTCCAAAAGCATCAGCCATTATTCACGAATTTGAAGCCGAATTTTTTGAGTGGTTAGACAGCAGAAAATTTGTACCGGTTATTAAGGCTGTAAAAAAGAAATTAGAAGACATGAACCACTGTGAAATGTTTAATGCTGTTTATACAGCCAATAACCACAGTACCAGTACAAATGAGGCTGTTCAAAAAGCAGTAAAAAACATGGCTGTTAAATTACGCAGCAATTACAAACCCGGTTGTAATTTTATTGAAGCTATTAACGATTTTATCACCATCAGCAGTAACTGATTTTATTTAAATCATGGGTATAATTAAAATTGGAACCAGAGAAAGCCAATTAGCCGTTTGGCAGGCAACACTGGTACAAACGCTATTAAGTAAACACCATATTCAAAGTGAATTAAAACATATAAAAAGCGATGGCGATATTGATTTGGTTACTCCACTATATGCCATTGGCGTACAAGGGGTGTTTACAAAAACATTAGATGCAGCATTACTGAGTAAAACCATTGATATTGCTGTACACTCAATGAAAGATGTACCTACACAGTTAGCTAAAGGCATTGTGCAGGCTGCTGTTCTTCCCAGAGCATCATACAAGGATATATTGGTATTCAAAAACAATACAGATTTTTTATCAGACGCTCAATCTAATGCCATTATTGCCACCAGTAGTATTCGCCGAAAAGCACAATGGCTGCACCATTACCCAAATCATACTATTGAAAATTTACGAGGCAATGTGAATACCCGATTAAAAAAAGTAGCAGAAAGCAATTGGGATGGAGCCATATTTGCTGCTGCAGGATTAGAACGAATTGCATTACGCCCCGCACAATCCATGCATTTAGACTGGATGCTTCCTGCACCTGCACAAGGTGCCATTGTAATTGTATGCCGGGAAGATGATACTGAAACTTTTAAAAAATTAAATCAACTAAACGATCCAAATACCGAGCTTTGTACCAAATTAGAACGCGATTTTTTACAAACTTTAATGGGCGGTTGTTCTACCCCTGTCAGTGCTTTGGCCACGATTGAAAATAATGAGGTTTACTTTAAGGGAAATATTACCAGCCCAGATGGCAAACAACAATTTAAAATAGAAAAAAAAACAACCCTTTCAGATACTGTAAACTTAGGCAGATTAGCTGCTGAAGAACTTTTAACAACCGGCGCAAAAACGATCATTGAATCAATTCACCATGCAAAAAAATAGTACCATACCCATTTTATGCACTCGTCCATTAGACCCTATCATTATAATCAATGCCAATACAAGAGGCATTACCATTGATTGTATCCCATTTATTGAAACCAGTCCCATTATAAATGAATTAATTACACAAACCATTCACGAATTGGCTGAAAAAAAAATTACGGCTCTTTTTACCAGCATGAATGCAGTAGATGCAGTTACAGCCCAATTACCGCAAGTTCCCAAATGGGATATTTATTGTTTAGGCGGTATTACCAAAGAAAAAATTATTCAGTTTTTTGGCGAAAAACATTTTAAAGGCAGTGCTAAAAGTGCGGGTTTACTGGCTGAAAAAATTATTGAGCACCGGCCCGAAAACGCGTTAGTATTTTTTTGTGGTGATCAACGAATGGATGAACTTCCTGAAACCTTAGCCGCAAACCAATTTCCAACTGAACAGGTTATTGTTTACAATACCATACAAACACCCGTTGAAGTATCAAAAAATTATCAGGGTATTATTTTTTTTAGCCCAAGTGCTGTTCATAGTTTCTTCTCCGTAAATACCATACCGTTAGCCACTGTTTTATTTGCCATTGGTAAAACAACTGCAGCAACCATACATACCTATGTTCAAAACAAAATAATTACTAGTGAATGGCCCGGAAAAGAACAAATGATTGAATTAGCAATGAACTATTTTAAATCGATTAACATTAAAGCATGAGTGTATTAAAAAACGATTTGATTCTAAGAATTTTAAGAGGTGAAAAAACTGAACGTTCGCCTGTTTGGATGATGCGACAAGCCGGTAGGTATTTACCACAATACATGGAATTAAGAAATAAGTATGGTTTTTTTGAGCGTTGCCAAACACCCGAATTAGCCTGCCAAATTACTTTACAGCCTGTTGATATTATTGGTGTTGATGCAGCTATATTGTTCTCTGATATTTTAGTAGTACCTCAGGCTATGGGCCTTGAAGTGCAGTTAATTGAAAGCAAAGGGCCTATTTTACCCAACCCTATTCAAACAGTAAATGATTTATCGCGGATTCGCGTACCGGATGTACACGAAACATTAGGCTATGTTTTTGAAGCCATTCAGCTCATTAAAAAAGAACTCAATGGACGAGTTCCATTAATTGGTTTTGCTGGTGCGCCTTGGACGCTGCTTTGTTATATGGTGCAGGGAAAGGGCTCTAAAACTTTTGATGAAGCCAAAGCATTTTGTTACCAACAACCCGCATTGGCACACCAATTATTGCAAATGATTACAGATACGACCATTGCCTATTTAAAGGCTCAGGTGGTTGCCGGTGCCGATACGGTGCAAATATTCGATAGTTGGGGCGGGTTATTGAGCAAAGAAGATTTTGAAACCATTTCACTTCCTTACATCCAACAAATTGTTTCAGCAATCAAACCCAGTGTTCCGGTAATTGTATTTGCCAAAGGTGCATGGTACAGCTTATCTGCGATGGCTCAAACAGGAGCAGCAGCACTAGGAATTGACTGGTGTACGCCGCCTGAATTAGCACGGAATTTTGCAGGCAACAACATTACCTTACAGGGTAATTTTGACCCGGCAAAACTACTCTCGCCCATACCTGTTATAAAAAAAGAAGTAATTGCCATGTTACAAGCTTTCGGTCCACAAAAACATATTGCTAATTTAGGGCATGGAATTTTACCCAATGTTCCGGTTGACCATGCTAAAGCATTTGTTGATACAGTTAAAGAATGGCAACCTGCCAGTTAGCATAAAGCATTCATCATGGAAACAAATTTTTTACCGGCCACCCATACAACAGCATTTCGAGAAGAATGGATACAATTTATTTATACCCTTCAGGATACGATTTGCACTGCACTTGAAATGGCAGATGGCAAAGCTGTTTTTGTACAAGATGAATGGCAACGTAAGCCCGATGGTACAGGTGGCGGTGGAAAAACCAGAGTAATTGCCGATGGAAATGTTTTTGAAAAAGGTGGCGTAAATACATCTGTAGTATATGGTACCGTTAGCGATCCCATGCGCAAACAATTACAAATGAACGGCGATGAATGGTTTGCCTGTGGTTTAAGTTTAGTGATACATCCCAACAATCCCTTTGTACCTACCATACATTGCAATTATCGTTATTTTGAATTATATGAAAATAATAAAGTGATAGACAGATGGTTTGGAGGTGGAACGGATCTTACCCCCTATTATTTATTGAATGAAGATGCCATTCATTTTCACCAAACACACAAAAATGCCTGCGATCAGTTTGATACATCCTTCTATCCTCTTTTTAAAACAACCTGCGATAATTATTTTGTAAACACACACCGGCAAAATGAACGGAGAGGCATTGGCGGTATATTTTATGATCACCAAAAACCCACACCCGAAAGAGATGAACAATTTTGGCTGGGATTAGCAAAGGCTTGTGGAAACGCATTTTTAGATGCCTATTTACCTATTGTTGAAAAAAGAAAAAATACTCCGTTTAAAGCACAACATAAATTTTGGCAGGAAATAAGGCGTGGCCGTTATGTAGAATTTAATTTATTACACGACCGTGGTACCATATTTGGCCTAAAAACAAATGGAAGAACAGAAAGTATTTTAATGAGCTTGCCACCAACCGTTCGCTTCAACTATAATTACCAACCGGAAGCAGGAACGCCTGAAGCCATTTTATTAGATGCCTGTCTGCATCCCAAAGATTGGATCAACGAGCATCAATCCATCACCATTGATGAATGAATACAACAAACCAATCAATGTTAATCATATAATTTTTATAAAATGTATTTACAAAAAAGAAATAGAATATTAAGAAAATCGGCAGCCATAAGAAGTTTGGTTGCTGAAACTGTTTTAACGCCTAACGATTTTATTGCTCCTTTGTTTATTGATGAAGGTATCAATCAAAAAACTGAAATTAGCTCTATGCCGGGCTATTACAGAAACAGTTTAGATATAACGGTTACAGAAATTAAAGAATTATACAGCCTCGGTATAAAAAGTGTATTGCTGTTTGTAAAAGCATTAGATGAAACCAAAGATAATGAAGGCAAAGAAGCCTGGAATCCCAACGGTTTAATGCAAAGAAGTATAAAAGCCATTAAAGATGCCGTACCTGAAATGATTGTAATGACAGATGTAGCATTAGATCCCTATTCCATATACGGGCATGATGGCATTGTAAAAGATGGTGAAATTGTAAATGATGAAACCGTTGAGGCTTTAGTGAAAATGAGTGTTAGCCATGCAGCAGCAGGGGCAGATATAGTTGCACCCAGCGATATGATGGATGGAAGAATTGGAGCCATTAGAAAAGCATTGGAAGAAAGCGGATTTACAAAAACCGGTATTATGAGCTATAGTGCTAAATACGCTTCCTGCTTTTACGGACCATTTAGAGATGCCTTAGACAGCGCACCGGGATTTGGTGATAAAAAAACATATCAAATGAATTATGCAAATCGTCTGGAAGCCATTAACGAAACATTGCAAGACGTTGAAGAAGGTGCTGATATTGTGATGGTAAAACCAGCTATGGCTTATTTAGACATTATTCGGGAAGTAAAAAACGCAGTAACCATTCCGGTGAGTGCTTATCATGTTAGCGGAGAGTATGCCATGATAAAAGCTGCAGCAGAACGTGGATGGCTCGACGAAAATAAAGCTATTATTGAATGCCTTACTTCTATTAAAAGAGCCGGAGCCGACTTAATTGCCACTTATTTTGCAAAACAGGCAGTTATGTTGCTTAGCTAATCCAAAACAATAGCAATTCAGTTTGTACACTTAAAAACAACTTTATGTTTATTGTAGATATTACTTACAAAGTATCCACTAATTTAATTGATCAGCATATGGAAGCCCATATTGCTTTTCTGGAAAAATATTATCAGTCCGGCAATTTTATTGCTTCCGGCAGAAAAGAACCACGCACCGGTGGAATCATTTTGGCAAATGCAGATAGTAGAAAAACAATAGAACAGATTATGGCTGAAGATCCATTTTATGTTAACAAACTGGCAGAGTGGAATATCATAGAATTTAAGCCAACCAAATCGGTAAAAGCCTTTACAACTTTATTGGATGGAAATGAATAACAAAGCATCACTAAGGTTATCAGAAATAAATAAATTTTTATGCTAACAGAAAATAGCCGGCAATTGTTTAACCGTGCACAACAATCCATGCCCGGTGGGGTAAACTCGCCGGTTAGGGCTTTTAAAAACGTAGGTGGTACACCCTTGTTTATAAAAAAAGCAAAAGGCGCTTATTTATTTGATGAAGACAATCATCAATACATCGATTATATTGCTTCATGGGGCCCGATGATACTTGGTCACGCTTACGAGCCGGTTATTAAAGCCATACAGGAAAAAGCAGTAGATTCTACTTCATTTGGCGCTCCTACTTCCTTAGAAATTTGTATGGCCGAGTTAATTAAAAGTATGGCACCCAATGTTGATTTAATTAGAATGGTCAGCAGCGGAACAGAAGCCTGTATGAGTGCACTACGATTAGCCAGAGGATATACCGGTAAAAATAAATTCATCAAATTTGAAGGAAATTATCATGGACATGCAGATGCATTTTTGGTAAAAGCAGGCAGCGGCGTGGCCACATTTAATATACAAACCGTACCAGGTATTCCTGCAGGTGTTAGCTCCGATACGTTAACCTGCGCCTACAACGATTTAAATGCCGTAAAAAAATTAGTTGAAGCAAATCCAAATGAAATAGCCGCCATTATTGTAGAACCCGTTGCAGGCAATATGGGTTGCATCCTTCCTGAAAAAGGATTTCTGGAAGGATTACGAAAAATTTGTACCGATAATCATATCGTACTCATTTTTGATGAAGTAATGACCGGCTTTCGGTTGGCCCCCGGTGGCGCACAAGAGCGGTTAGGCATTGACGCTGATTTAATTACCTATGGAAAAGTAATTGGTGCAGGTATGCCGGTAGGCGCTTTTGGAGGTAAAAAAGAAATCATGCAACACATTGCGCCGTTGGGAAATGTATACCAGGCCGGAACATTAAGCGGCAATCCTATTGCAATGATTGCGGGTTATACATTATTAAATGAATTAAAAAATAATCCTTCCATATATCAGGAGTTAGATGACAAAACGGCTTATTTGCATCAAGGGTTGCAGGAAGTATTTACTGCTTCTAAAATACCTTTTATCATTAATCGTTTAGGTTCTATGATCAGTGTGCATTTTAGCAAGCAGCCCGTTACAAATTTTGAAACTGCCGCAGCAGCCAACAATGAATTATTTAAGCAATACTTTCACGCAATGCTTAAAAGAGGAATATATTTACCACCATCCCCTTTTGAGAGCTGGTTTTTGAATAATGCACTTACCTACCAGGATTTAGATGCAACCATTCAAGCCAGTAAAGAAAGTTTACAGGAGATGATGTAACCAAAATATGAAATAAAAAGAAGCAGTCTCAAAAGTCCGAGGCAGCCTCTTTTTATTCGGGGGGGTGGAGAAAGTTTTCATTTAAGCCATTCTCAAACGCTTCATTTTACTTTTGAGACTTCCTCTTTTTTATGAAAACAGGGGGTTATCTTTTATTTTAATAAGTCACAAGGTTTTAATCCGGTATGCTTTTTAAATGCAGCAGAAAAATGTGATATGGAAGAATAGCCCAACAAAGCCGATACATCTGTAACACTCAACCCCTTCTCGTATAAAAGGTATTTTGCATGTTCCATTCTTTGTTGCTGATAAAAATCAAAAATGGTTGTACCAAAAATTTCTTTAAATCCTTTTTTCAGGTAACATTCATTCATGGCAACTTTACGACTCAATTCTTTTATGGTAATAGGATCGCCAATGTGTTGCAATAAAAGATCTCGTGCCTGATAAATTTGTTCCTTGCTCCGTTGATCTGATAAAAATTTACAAGAAAAACCTTCTTCTTTTTCATCCACCAAACAATCTAAACTATATAACAATAATTCATGAATTTTTGCATTCACAAATATGTTCTCTAAAGCGCCGGTATAACTGTGGTTTAACAAACCGTCTAAAATATTACGTTTTTTATTGCAAACTGTAAAAATTTTGGTGAAAGCATGGGGATGTTTAAAAGCCAAAACTTCATCCTTCCGATTATTTAATTTTACATTATGCGTAAACTGATATAAAAAAGTTGCTGTAAAATGAAAAGTAAAAACATCTACCGTTTGTATTTTCCCATCACAACTTTCAGTAGGTAGCTGACTGCAAAAAGAACAACTTCTTTCTTCGCAATACCGATTACCGGTGGTACAAAAACGAAGTTCCAAATAGTTCTTATCAGGTCGGGCTTCATCATAATGATATACCATCATACCAGTATCTTCTGCCACCCAGGGATGTTGTGCATAATATCTTCTAATATCATACTGAATAGATCCAGGAATATGCTGGGCTTTCTGATACAACAAATCCATGCTTGGCTCAATCCCATTTTTATGGGCTACTTTTAAAATATCTAAAACCTGCATCATATCATTGCAAAAGTATGTATATACATTTAAAATTCAGTCACAAAACTGTAAAACAATACTTTCATAAAAACATACATAAATGCCGGTTATTTTGGGCAAAAAACCTGTTATAGAGCATTAAATTATACATCAGGTAAATATTGGATAAATACCTGTATTTTATGCCATTTTAGCCCTTAAAATCATTATCTTCGCCCACCCCCCGAAATATTCGTTTAAACACAATAGTTATTAGATATTTATGAGTGAAACACAACAATTGATTACAGATGCCCAAAATAAAAACTACGGCGCAGATAGCATACAGGTTTTAGAAGGATTAGAAGCAGTTAGAAAAAGACCAGCCATGTACATTGGCGATATTGGCGTTAAAGGTCTGCATCATCTGGTTTACGAAGTGGTAGATAACTCCATAGATGAAGCCCTGGCTGGTTACTGCAAAAACATTGAAGTTACCATACATGAAGATAATTCCATCAGTGTAAAAGATGATGGCCGTGGTATTCCTACTGCTATGCATACCAAAGAAAAAAGAAGTGCTTTAGAAGTGGTAATGACTGTTCTACATGCCGGTGGAAAATTTGATAAAAACACCTACAAAGTTTCCGGTGGATTGCATGGCGTTGGGGTTAGTTGCGTAAATGCATTAAGCTCAAAACTCATAGTTACCGTTCAAAGAGAAGGCAAAATATTTGAACAGGAATATAAAATTGGCGTGCCACAATACCCCGTTAGAGAAGTCGGCATTAGTGATAAAACCGGCACCAATGTGCATTTTTGGCCCGATTTAACCATTTTTCAGGAATCAGTTTTTAAACGGGAAATATTAGAAAGCCGTTTACGTGAATTGGCTTTTCTAAACAGAAAAATCAGCATTACCTTGAACGATTTAAGAGAAAAAAATGAAGACGGCTCCTATTACAGCAAAAATTTTTACAGTGAAGGTGGTATTGTAGAATTTGTGGAAATGCTGGATGAAATAGGAAAAAGAACACCCCTCATTTCTAAAACTTTGTTCTTTGAAGGACACGACGAAGCAACGAATGTAGCGGTTGAAGTAGCCATGACTTATAACAATGATTTTAAAGAACATATTTTTTCATACGTTAATAACATTAATACCATTGAGGGTGGTACACATGTAACAGGCTTCAGACAAGCTTTAACACGTGTGTTTAAAAGTTATGGCGATAAAGAAGGTTTGTTTGAAAAAGCCAAAGTAGAAGTAGAAGGAGATGATTTTAGAGAAGGTCTGAGTGCAATTATATCCGTAAAAGTACCTGAACCACAATTTGAGGGACAAACCAAAACAAAATTAGGCAACAGTGAAGTTTCAGGTATTGTTCAAACTACTGTAGCAAAAGCATTACAAGCCTATTTGGAGGAAAATCCCAGAGAAGCAAAAAATGTAGTTTCAAAAATTATTCTTGCTGCCCAAGCCAGAGTGGCAGCAAAAAAAGCACGTGATTTAGTGCAACGCAAAACCGTTTTAAGCGGGGGTGGCCTACCGGGCAAATTAGCAGATTGTTCTGAACGCGATCCTGAAAAATGTGAATTATACTTAGTGGAGGGAGATTCAGCCGGCGGTACTGCCAAACAGGGTCGCGACAGAAGCTATCAGGCCATTTTACCTTTACGTGGTAAAATTTTGAACGTTGAAAAAGCAATGGAACATAAAATTTACGAGAACGAAGAAATTAGAAATATGTACACGGCTTTAGGCGTAACCGTAGGAACACCCGATGATCCCAAACAATTGAACCTTACCAAACTACGTTACCATAAATTAATTATTATGACTGATGCGGACGTAGATGGTTCGCATATTGCCACATTAATTTTAACTTTTGTATACCGTTATATGAAAGAATTGGTAGAACATGGGTATGTTTACATTGCACAACCCCCATTATACCTGATTAAAAAAGGCAAAGAACAAGCCTATGCCTATAGCGAAGAACAACGAAAAGCATGGATTGAAAAATTAGGTGGGGGCAAAGAAGACAGTGTTACTATTCAACGTTACAAAGGTTTGGGTGAAATGAATGCAGAACAATTATGGGAAACCACCATGGACCCCAGCCGCCGAACACTGAAAAAAGTAACCATTGAAAGTGCCGCTGAAGCAGACAGAATATTCAGTATGCTAATGGGTGATGAAGTGGCGCCCCGTAGAGAATTTATTGAAACACATGCCCGTTATGCCCGTATTGATGCATAAAATGCCATGTTTTATAAAATAATGCGTGTTTTACACGAGAACAAGTTTCACAAACCAAAAAATAATTGTAGTTTGTGTTAGCAGAATCAAAACTTATTTACTAATCCATTCTCATTTTTTGAGAATATTAAAACAAAAAAACAATGGATACTTCTAAAATGATTAAAGCATACTGCTTAAAAACAAAAGAAAAAAATGTTCCCATGCACGATGCCGTAATTACTAAAACTGCAAGAGGTGGTTATATGGCCAGTGGCAATGATGGAAAAGGCAATAAAATGGCTGCCATTTTGAGTGAAGCAAAAGCTTTACAAGCTATTGCAGATGGTGTTGCCAAAAAAGGATTTTAATACTTATACCTAATTACATGAAAAGGGCAGCTTTCTTTAAGGAAAGCTGCCCTTTTTTTGACCTTTTAAAACCAAACTAAAACGGAAATCGTTTCCCCATTTTTCGGGTAATTTTATTCATTACATCTGTGCCTGAAATATGCCAATTAGTAGGCTTTTGATATTCGGCTGACCAAAGTGTTTCTCCATTTTTTACTAAACCACAGTTGGCAAATACATCGGCGGTTTTATTGCTAATACTGCCACCAACCACCGGATCCATTTGAGTACCCAAAAAAATTATATTATGCACGGCACCAATACCCATCGATGCTAAATCGCTCATCATTCTATTACTAATAACATTCATTTTTATCACAGCATCTGCTCCTAACATTTTTGCTAAAACATCGGGGTCGGTGTTAAAAGCATCATTTGCACTTATACTCGCCGAACGTAAAAGTCCATTGGTTTTATCCGGACTTTGAATTTGTACCATATTGAATTTTTTCCGGGGTTTGGCATAGCGCTGAAAATTAGCTAATACAATTTGCTGGTAGGTGTAACCCGTTTTTAAAGCAGCACTATCTAATTGTGCCTGAGTAACATTGTGGGGAAGTTGACCTGTAAATTGTACCTGAACCGGCAATATAGCAATTGATTTTAACTGAGTAGTAGCTGCATTTTTGCTAACAAAAGGTTTGTTTGTACTACAAACTTGCCAGCAATACCATTAGTCCAATAATGACAATAGTAAATTTAAATTTCATACAGGGTAATTTTGGCAAAAATGAAAAGTTGCTACAAAACAATACTGAAGTAAGTGGATGAATGGATGATTGCCTACATAAATGGAGTTAAGAAAAATATAATTTGAGATAGGTAATTTTAAGAAAGTGAAACAGGCACAGTTCCCGCTTGCATTTTTTGTAAAAACCGCAACATCGCTTGCATGGAGCTAACATCTTCTACAACTAATAAAAAGTTTTTACCGGCTTGCTTTAACCTTGCTTTATTGGTGCCTGTTTGCAAATAGCTCAATATATTTTTAAATAAATCTGATTCAAAATATGGAGAGTCTGGCTTATTGATAAAATAACAACGCAAAGTATTCTCCTTTAAAGTCATTTTTTCAAATCCCAATGCAACACCTGCCCATCTGGCTCTAACGGTATCAAATAAATCAGATACCTGTGGTGGTAAATTTCCAAAGCGGTCTTCCATTTCAGTTTTAAAGGCAGTTAAATCAGCTTCATTTTCACAGTTGTCCAATCGGGTATATAAGGAAAGGCGTTCGGTAATGTTTGAAACATAGTCATCCGGAATTAATATTTCCAAATCTGTATCAATAGTGCAATCACTTACATAATCATCCTGCTGTGCAATTTCATCCTTAAATAATTCTTTAAAACTGCTACGTTTCAATTCGCGGATTGCTTCATCTAAAATTTTCTGATACATTTCAAATCCAATTTCAGCCATAAAGCCACTTTGTTCACCACCCAGCATATTACCTGCTCCACGAATATCCAAATCTCGCATGGCAATTTGAAAACCACTGCCCAAATCGCTAAACTGTTCTAAAGTTTGCAGTCGTTTTCTTGAATCGGTTGGCAATGTAGCCATGGGTGGTGCCAACAGGTAACAGAATGCTTTTTTATTACTTCGTCCTACCCTGCCGCGTAACTGGTGCAAATCACTTAATCCAAAATGATGTGCATTGTTTACAATGATGGTATTCACGTTAGGTATATCTACGCCACTTTCCACAATATTGGTACAAACTAATACATCATATTTTTTATCAATAAAATCCAGAATACGTTTTTCTAGTTCATGTCCTTCTAATTGTCCATGAGCAAATCCAATACTTAAATCAGGGCATGATGTTTGAATGAGTGCAGCCATTTCAGAAAGGCCTTGCACCCGGTTGTGAATAAAGAAAACCTGGCCGCCACGTTCTGTTTCAAAATATATGGCATCACGAATAAAATCTTCATTAAACACGTGTACTTCTGTTTGAATGGGCTGGCGGTTAGGCGGGGGGGTATTAATTACACTTAAATCTCTGGCGCCCATTAGTGAAAACTGAAGCGTTCGTGGAATGGGCGTTGCCGTTAGTGTTAAGCAATCTACATTTGTTTTGAGGGCTTTTAATTTTTCTTTATGTCCAACACCAAACTTTTGCTCCTCATCAATTACCAATAATCCAAGATCTTTAAATTTTACATCTTTACTTAGAATGGCATGTGTACCAATTAATATATCTACTTTACCTTCAGCTACACGTTGAAGGGTTTCTTTTTTTTCTTTGGAAGATTTAAAGCGATTTACAAAATCAACCGTAACCGGAAAATCTTTCAAACGCTCTTTAAATGTTTTATAATGTTGAAACGCAAGTATAGTAGTAGGTACCAGAATAGCTGCCTGTTTGCCATCTACACAACTTTTAAATGCAGCTCTGATGGCTACTTCTGTTTTACCAAATCCAACATCACCACAAACCAACCTATCCATTGGGCTGGCACTTTCCATATCTTTTTTTACATCGGCTGCTACCTTACTTTGGTCGGGTGTATCTTCATAAATAAAGGATGCTTCTAATTCTGTATTCAGATAGTTATCCGGCGAATGTTGAAAACCTTGTCTGGCTTTTCGTTCTGCATATAAACCAATTAAATCAAATGCCAGTTCCTTTACTTTGGTTTTTGTTTTTTCTTTTAGTTTATTCCAAACATCACTTCCCAGTTTATTAATTTTTGGAATTGTACCTTCTTTCCCGGTAAACTTAGAAATTTTATGCAGTGAATTGATATTTACATATAAAATATCATTATCCTTATATATAATTCGTACTGCTTCCTGCCATTTACCATTTACTTCAATTTTTTGTAACCCGCTGAAAGTTCCAACGCCATGATCTATATGCGTAACATAATCGCCGGGTTGTAACTCACGTAGGGTTTTTAAAGTAAGCGCTTTGCTTTTACTATATGCCTGCTTTATTTTGTATTTATGATAGCGTTGAAATATTTGGTGGTCAGTATAACAAACCACTTTTAAATCATGATCAATAAAACCCTCATGTATACTAATAGGAACAGGAACGAATTTGATTTCTGATGATAAGTCAGAAAAAATACTATGTAACCGCTCTAATTGTTTTGACTGATCAGAAAAAATATAAATAGTATATCCTGCAGTTTCAAATGAAGATAGGTTCTTCATCAACAAATCAAATTGCCTATTAAAAGAAGGCTGCTCTTCTGTTTGAAAATGAATGGTTGTTTGTGCAAAATGTGGTGCATAGCCAAACTCAATCAGGTGTTTGTATTGAATTTGGCGGGTAATGGTAGCAGCGGGTGTAAAATCGCTTAAACCAATTCCTTTTAAAATTTTAGTATCCTCTTCATCAACTTCCTGCACAAAGGCTACATCGTTATTTTTCTGAAGGAAAATACCCAGATCTTCTTCCTGAACCTCCAGTTTATTTAAAATAACATCCCAGTCTTTTAACCAAATAATGGTATTTTCACTTAGAAATTCAAGTAAAGAAATTTTTTCTCCTTCATCAAATTGCGTTTCAATATTGGGAATAATACTTACCTGCAATAGTTTTCGCTCACTAAGCTGCGTTTCAGGATCAAAAATCCGGATACTGTCTACCTCATTACCAAACAACTCAATTCTATAAGGTTTTTCATTACCATAAGAATAAATATCGAGAATGCCGCCTCTTAAAGCAAACTGTCCGGGTTCATATACAAAATCGTTGCGTACAAAACCATACATCACCAACAATTCCATTAAACTTTCCGGCTGAATGGTATCATTTGTTTTGATGGAAATGGTATTATTGTTTAAGGTATTTGGTTTTACAACCTTTTCTGCCAAAGCTTCAGGATAGGTTACCATTATTTTTTTGTTGCCTCCGGCAGATAGTCTTGTCAACATCTCAGTTCGCAACATTACATGCGAAGCATTGAGCAATCTAAAATTCTTTCTTACTTTAAATGAAGAGGGAAAATAAAAAATATCTAATGCATTGGTTAAGCTTTCTATTGTATTGAAAAAATAAGCAGCATCTTCTGCATCACTCAATACAATCAGATGGTTACAATTTTCGAGATTGGAACGCTGGTATAAAGCGCTGATGATACATTCCGGACTGCTGCCATGTAACCCGGAAAGATAAATTTTTTGTGCTTCTATAGTTGGGGCAATAACCAGTTTTTCCAACAGGTTTTTTACCTGGGGGGTATTTCTAAATTGATCCAAAAGCACTCCTATATTCATAAAAACAGAGTGCAAAGGTACGATTTTAACACACTGAATTTTCTAAAAAAAGTTAAACAATAGTTTACTTTACGCTTTTAATAGACAGCATTATTGCTAATTTGTATGGTAATTGTTGCAACAGAATCGGGCTGCACGTACACGGATTGTATATTGTTTTTTTCATCATAACTGTTGGCATAAAAATGACCATCTACCTTGGCAAATAAAGAATAACTGCCTGCGGGTAATGACACAGCAAAAGCACCTTTTGAATCAGATAAGGTAGAATCAACCAACCGAGTACGAATAGCCGTATACATGGCCGACTCGGTGATGCGCTTAACATCTTTTATATTGGTTAGCTCGTAAATATAAATGGTGGTTGATAAAGGTTGTGGTTGCGGAGCAGGTGCATTCGGGGCAGGCATTTGATTGCCTGCAACACGAAAAACATATCCCGTAATTCCCTGTTTAATTTTTTTGTTGGATGTTGTCTTCTTTTCAAACAAACAACCCATTAACAACATAGTTATACCGATTAGGAGAAAAAGATTTTTATACATAAAGCATTTTGAGTGTTTAAAGTATCTAATTTAGTAAAATTAAGCTGTTCACTTAACACACTGTACTATGTTCAAAAAATTACACCTTGCTATTATTTTAATGCTCAGTGTCGGCAATATTTTGGCACAAAATATCCGTTCGCCGCAAGAATATCAAAAATTGTCTGATGCCATCCGGATTTCAGAAAACAATAATTTACAGCGCGCCCTGCAACTGGCAAAGCAGGAAGGCTGGTTTATCAAACGCGTAACGCCAACCGGAAAAGTAATTGCATTAGCAGGTGTAGATGAAAAAGGTAATCCATTATATCTAAGCACTTTTAATAATACTACTGCAGCTGCCACTACCAATACCAACCAGCTTTGGCCGGGGGGTAGTTCTAATTTAAACTTATCCGGCTCATCCAATGGTGTTGCCGGTAAATTAGCTATGTGGGATGGTGGCACTCCTTTAACCAACCATGTAGAGTTAATTGGACGCATAGTAAATCCCGATTCAGCTGCGTTGAGCGACCATGCTACGCACGTAGCCGGAACTTTAATCGCAACCGGTATTAACCCCATTGCCAAAGGAATGGCATTTAATGCGCAGAAATTAATTGCGTATGATTTTAGTAATGACCAGTCTGAAATGATGGCAGCCTCACCCAATTTATTGGTTTCAAACCACTCATATGGTTTTTTAGCCGGATGGAATTATGATGGTACAAATTGGAGTTGGTATGGCGATACAACCATTAGTACCAGCAAATCATACGGTTTTGGATATTATGATCAAAGTGCGCAAATGTTCGATTCTATTGCGTACAATGCACCCTATTATTTAATCAGCATGTCGGCAGGTAACTCCAGAAATTCAAACGGGCCGGCAGTAGGATCAAAATATTTATATAACGGAAATAGCAACAAATCTATTTACAGAACAGCATCAATTCCCAATAATCCCGATTATGGCTCTATTGCCTATACACAGGATGCCAAAAATATTTTAGCCGTAGGTGCGGTAAATGGTATTCCGCTTGGTTATAACTATCCCAGTGATGTGGTGATGAGCAGTTTCAGTGCATGGGGGCCCACCAGCGATGGCAGAATTAAACCTGATGTAGTTGCCGATGGCGTGAATGTTACTTCAAGCTGGAGTACTTCTACTACTGCTTATCAAACAGAAAGCGGCACTTCAATGGCAGCACCCAATGCCACCGGATCATTATATTTAGTTCAGGAATATTACAACAAATTGCATCCGGGCAATTTTATGCGATCTGCTACTTTAAAAGCATTGGCTATTCATACTGCTAATCAAGCTGGCACAGCACCTGGGCCTGGCTATCAGTTTGGCTGGGGGTTATTAAATGTACTGAAAGCATCATCTGTTATTACCTCTTCTTATAACCAAGTTTCAGATACCATTCTTGAAAAAACTTTGAGCAATGCAGTGCCATATACCATGAATGTTGTTGCTTCGGGTAAAGGACCATTAGTGGCCACTTTAAGCTGGTTAGACCCCCCCATTGCACCATTATCGCCTTCTAATTCGGTAAACAACACTACCCCTCGTTTGGTAAACGATTTGGACATGCGTATTAGCAATGGTAGTAATGTATACAAACCATGGGTTTTAAATCCGACTATTCCAAGTGCTCCAGCAACTAAAGGAGACAACTACTTGGATAATGTTGAAAAAATTAATGTAGATAGTGCAGTACCCGGCCAGTTATATACCATTTCCATCACCAATAAAGGCAATTTACAAAGAGGTTCACAGGCATTTTCATTAATAGTAAGCGGTATTGGCGGAACTGCTTATTGTAGTTCAGGTGCTACCAACAACACAGGCACCAGAATTGATAGTGTAGCTTTTGCAGGCATTACTAATAAGAACACAACAACCAATACCACCTATAGTAACTTTACCAATATTACAGGAAAAATTCAATCCAATCAAATCTTGCCTTTCAGCATTCTATTAAACAGTTCAGATGCCACTAATAATCCCAAAGTGGTGAAAGTGTATATTGACTATAATAGTAATGGTAGTTTTTCTGATCCCGGAGAACAAGTGGCCACCATCGTAGCTACCGGAAATGGTACTTATACCACTAACATTATTACACCCGGAAATTTACCTGTGAATAATTTAACACTAATGCGTATTGTAGCTGTTGAAACAACAGACTCTTCAACCGTACAACCTTGCGGTAATTATGGATATGGAGAAACACAGGACTACCGTATTCAATTTATTGCACCTGCCAATAATTTAACATTAGCCGGTATTGTTACACCTACAGCAGGCGCTTGCGCAGCCAATAACCAGTATTTAACAGTTCAAATTTTAAATAAAGGCACTGTAAGCGCCAGCAATTTTACACTGAATGCTACCGTTAGCAACGGTGCTACCGTTATTGCCAACTTATCTGGCCTATATCCTTTAACATTAGCAGCCGGTGGTACAGATACTTATGTATTTCAAACACCATTTAGTACAATTGCCGGCACCAGTTATACAATTCATGCAACAATTGTTTATGCAGCCGATCAGGATACAACAGATAATACCAAAACAGTAACCATTGCAATAGCCAATGCACCAGCTGCCCCTGTTGGTACAGCTACTATTTGTGGCATTAATACAGCTTATTTAAAAGCAAGCAATGCCAATAGTAACAGTACTTATTTATGGTATAGCTCCGATACCGCTACAAGCCCTATTGCAGTAGGAGCAAATACTTCAACCAGTACTGTACCTTCTAATAACACTTATTATTTACAAACCGGAAGCAAAGTTACAGTTGGTCCGGCCAATAAAACAGTATATGGCACCGGAGGATATAATGCCTTTGCCGGAAATTATGTTACATTTCATGCATATGCACCCCTCACTATAGAAACTGCCAGAATGTATATTGGGAATGCAGGTAACATACAAATAACATTAGCCAGCAATCTTACTGTAAGTGCAGATGGTTCAAGCTATACTTACAGTCCTGTTCAGGTTATCAACTTCAATGTTGCGGCTACAAATCCAACACCACCTGCTACCTTACCGGGTAGTGATAACCCGGCCGACAGCGGTGCTATTTTTAATTTAAACTTACAGGTACCTGCTGCCGGAGATTATGCATTAATTATGCAATGCAGCAATGGTGCCAGCATTTTTAGAAACAGCGGTATCAGTGGCACCATCTACCCAATGGGTGTAAATGGTTTGTTTATGATTACAGGCAACAGTGTACCTGCAGCATCAAACCCACAATCTTACTATTACTTCTTTTATAATGTAAGGGTTAGCACATCAGATTGTACCAGCCCACGCACGACTATTGTTGCAAGCAGCGTTGCTGCACCCACCGTTACACAAGTAGGCGATAGCTTAGTAAGCAGTAGCAACAACGGTAATCAATGGTATTTCAATAACAACCCAATAACAGGTGCAACTACTCGTTCCATTAAGCCATCACAATCTGGTGGCTATGCTGTAATTGTAACAGATTCATCTGGATGTCAGAGAGGTTCCAATACATTCAACTATGTATTTACAGCTATTCAAAATGTGAATCCTTCAACCATTGGTTTACAGGTTACACCTAATCCGGCCAACAGCAATTTCTCAATTCGATTTATCATGAATACGCTCGGTCCTGTAAATATTGCATTGTTTAATGAAGCAGGACAATTAATGATGAATGAACAATACAGCAACTACAGTGGAATCTTTAATAAACAATACAGCTCAGCGAGCTTTGCTCCGGGTACTTATATTTTGCAAATAAAGCAGAAAGACAAAGTGTATAATCAAAAAATATTGGTAGTTCATTAATTAACCGATACAATTTAAAAAATACCCCGAAAAAATCGGGGTATTTTTTTGTAAAAAAACTGTCTGTTTGATACTTACTACTATATTAGCAAAAACGAAAAATATGCAAGCCTGGCAAAAGGGTATTATTGTTGCAATTGAACCCGAAACCAACTTTACCAAAAAATTTTTTATTCAAATTCCGGAAGTAGAAAAATTTGATTTTGCCCCCGGTCAATTTGTAACATTAGATTTACCCATTCATGAACAAAAAAACAAAAGATGGCGCAGTTACTCTATTGCTTCAGCACCTAACGATACCAATATTATTGAATTAATTATTGTTTTTTTAGAAGGTGGCGCTGGTACCGATTATTTGTTTAATGAAGCTACAGTAGGCACTGAATTTCTTCTGAGAGGACCGCTAGGAAAATTTACTTTGCCTGAAAAGATTGAAAAAGATATATTTTTAATATGCACCGGCACGGGCATTGCTCCCTTTCGCTCAATGGTTCAATATCTTCACCAAAACAAATTACCGCATCAAAACATTCATTTAATATTTGGTTGTAGAAAACAAACAGATGGTTTGTACTTGAATGAATTAAGGAAACTCAGTAAACATGAGCCCGGTTTTCATTTTCATGCTTGTTTTTCAAGAGAAGAAAGTTTAAAAGAAGAAGGATGCTATACCGGTTATGTTCACCACGTTTACGAGCAGTTATTAGCGCATGAAAAAAAGCCTGCGGCATTTTATTTGTGTGGATGGAAAAATATGATTGATGAGGCAAAAGAAAGAATTATAGCATTAGGCTACGACCGTAAGGACATTCATTTGGAATTGTATGGATAAAAAAAGGCTGTTTCATTATTCGAAACAGCCATATGCAAATTTAAAATACAATTAATGGTGGTGATGGTGCAATTTAGCAGCAAAATCTTCTGCACTAATTGCTTCTTCTGTTTTACTCACTTTTTCTGCAACTGCAGTAAACATTTTTTCTGTTGCAATTCTGTGATAGCTATCTTCCATAAATTTTTTATCCTGCATCATTCTGTTGGCGTAATCTTCTACCCATTGCTGATTTTCATCCATATTAATTTGTCCGCCTAGATATTGCAATAATTGTTGCTTAGCCAATGTACGAATATCATCCGGCAACACTTCAATTTTATGATCTACTGTAAGCTGGTTACTAATTAAAGTCCATTTTAATTGTTCTTTAAATGTTGGAAATTCTACCTCAATTTCATCAGTTGTTTTTGGCTTTTCGCCGCTTACCTGTAACCAACGCTTTAAGAAATTATCGGGAAATTGAAAATTGGCATGCTCTAATAGTTGATGATAAATTTGATCGTGTACCTGATTTAAAGCCTGAGCTTGATAATAATTTTCTATTTCAGTTTTTACTGCTTTTTTAAATTCATCGAGGGTAGCAATTGCTTTTCCGGGATAAACCGTTTCAAAAAATGCTTCATTCAACTCCGGCCTTTCCACCAACCCTACTTTTGTAATTTGCAGTTTAAAATATTTGCTCTCATCTCCTTTTTTGCCTTTTTCTAAACCAAGATCAGACAAAATAAAGTCCAACTCTTTATCGTCAAATGCTTTTTTCAATTGCAGGACAACAGAATCACCTGCTTTTTTACCCATTAAATTCTTTCTGAATTTTTCAGTAAAATATTTTACTAACAACGAGTTTTCTTTGCTAATACCCTCTTCTGGTTCATTTCCTTCTTTATCAGTTTCAACAAATTTTACATTCAGTACATTGTCTTCTCCAGTAACAGTTTCCGGTTCTGTCATTTTTCCATTGCGTACCTGTAAACGGTCTATTTCCTGCTCTACCATTTCATCGGTAACGGTTACTTTGTATTGTGTAACTTTTAATTTTGCAACGTCAATAACTACTTCGGGTTTTAAACCAATTTCGAATGAAAAAGAATAATCAACCAGATTATTCATATCTAAAGCCGGACTCCCATTTTCTAAGGGGAGAGGTTGTGCAAAAATTTCCAGCTTCTCATTTTCTAAAAAATCGAGTAAAGATTTTTCAACTTTTCGCAGTACCTCCTCACTAAAAACACTTTGCCCATACATTTTTTTGATTAAACCTGCCGGAATCATTCCTTTACGAAAGCCGGGAATATTGGCAGTTTTCGCATATTTTTTCAGGCTTTTTTCAAACCCTTCAAAATAATCCTCTTTTGAAAGAGTAACGGTGATTTTATCATTTAAAACACTCAGGTTCTCTCTGGTAACATTTGCCATAATTGCGCTGTTTATTGTTTAACCAATTTAAAAAAAATCCCCCTTAAAAAAGAGGAATGAGTACTATTAGTGCGGATGGAGGGGGTCGAACCCACATGCCTTGCGGCGCTAGATCCTAAGTCTAGTGCGTCTGCCAATTTCGCCACATCCGCAATTGGGGACGCAAAAGTAAGGTTTTTAACGAATAACCGAAAGTTTGATTTTTAAGACTGTAAAAGCCAATCAAAGGCTTTAAAAAGTAGTGTTATGGGCGCCATTTAACGGCGAATATTTAAATAAATGTTATAACCTGCATTTTTAACCATCAAGCATGTTATTTGAGGCATCTTTTATAGTCATATATATATGAACAACAAAAAATGAAGATCATGAAAAAATTATCAATAGCTGTATTTGCAATACTGTTAGTAACAGGAGCTACAGCAGCAACAGTTAGGCCACATTTTGGCGGAATGAGCGACAGGGATGATTTTGGAGGTGGAAAAGGCCGTACCACTGTTATAGTAGGCGGTGGCTATGGTGGCTATGCCCCTCTTTATAATCCTTATTTTGGTCTGGGTTTTGGTTATGGTTTCGGAATGCCTTGGTATGGTTATGGATATCCATACTATGATTACGGATATGGTTATCAGGCAAGGCCATCTAAATTAGACCGGGAAATTATGGATATTCAGCACGATTATGCGCAAAAAATAAATTCGGCCCGTGCAGATGACAGTATGACTGGAAGAGAAAGAAGGGCTACCATAAGAGAATTAAAATTAGAAAGAGATCAGGCCATTAGCAATGCCAAAAAGAATTATTATAAAGAAGGCTCAACCAGTTATAACAATCAACCCACCTATTACAATGGTTATAATGGTGGCACCAATTAAAATATGAAACCAAACCGGCTGTTAATGCAGGAATGTAATTGATGATAAAGATTAGGCCGGTTTTTA
Source organism: Hydrotalea lipotrueae (assembly GCF_019249625.1). Classification (NCBI taxonomy): domain Bacteria; kingdom Pseudomonadati; phylum Bacteroidota; class Chitinophagia; order Chitinophagales; family Chitinophagaceae; genus Hydrotalea; species Hydrotalea lipotrueae. The sequence continues at coordinate 71,865 of NZ_JAESDL010000002.1, forward strand.
AAGACATGAATTCTATGATTACCTTACGGGCATTGTTTCAACAGAAGCAATGCCTTTTTTTATTCATTGAGGTAAACTCTTTTTACGCGCTGACTAATACCGGTTAAAATTTCGTAAGGAATGGTGGCGCACCATTTCGCTACTTCTTCTACGCCAATATGTAAACCAAAAATTTCAACACTATCGCCCTCTTCAACATTTGGAATATTGGTAATATTCACCATGGTCATATCCATACAAACACTGCCAATAACAGGGGCACGATAGCCATTAATATACACAAATCCAACACCGTTACTTAACCTTTTACTGAAACCGTCTGCATAGCCAATACGAATGGTAGCAATAACTGTTGGCGTATCTACAATAGCCGATCGGTTATAACCCACACTATCGCCGGGCCTTAAATGTTTAATTTGTGCAATGGTTGTTTTTAAAACAGCAACTGTTTGCAAAAACACACCCTGTGTATTTGAACTGTTTACACCATATAAACCAATACCCAGACGAACCATTTCATGATGCATGCCGGGATGCCGGATAATAGCAGCAGAATTGGCAATATGGCGAATAAATTTATATTTCAAAATATTTTCAATCGTATTACTGAAATACAGAAATTGCTGGTGTTGCCATTGCGAAAAAGCATCATGTGCAGGGTTTTCAGCAGAAGCCAAATGTGTAAAAACAGACTTTACCCACATGGTATTGGTTGTTAAAAGCAGGTGTCCTAATTTTTCTGCTTCAGATACTTCAAATCCAAGCCTGTGCATACCCGTATCAACCTTAATATGAACAGGAAATTTTTCAATACCCTGCTCTAATAAAAAACGATGGAAGCTATTGTACAATTGAAAAGAAAAAATTTCCGGTTCTAAACCATGCTCAATCATGGCATTGAAGCCATTCTCCTCAACATTCATCACCATAATGGGTAAAGCAATCCCCGCTTTACGTAAAGTAACGCCTTCGTCTATATACGCAACGGCCAAATAATCGGTACCATAAAACTGCAAAACTTTTGCAACTTCTACACTTCCACTTCCATAACCAAAGGCTTTTACCATGGCCATGGTTTTGGTATTGGGTGCCAGCAATTGCTGATATGCTCTTAAATTATGCGCAAGTGCTGTAAGATTCACTTCTAATATGGTTTGATGTACCTGCTGTTCTAATAATACTGCAATTTGTTCAAAAGCATATTTACGAGCTCCCTTTAACAAAATAAATTCAGCATGAAATGAAAATCGAAACCATTCATTCAGGAATTGGTAAGTATCGAAAAAGAAAAAAGTTTCCGGCGCTGCCTGTTCTAAAATTTTTCTGTTTGCCATACCATTTTCACCAATGGCAATGCATCTATTTATTTTCTTTTGTTGTAGTAAATGAACAACCTTTTGATACAAAGTTTCAGTTGGCAAACCAGTCTGCAAAAAATCAGACAATATTACCGTTGTTTTACTGCCTGCTGCCTGTTGTTGCAAATAGTCTAATGCTATGGCTAAAGAATCTATATCATTGCTATAACTATCATTAATAATGGTACAATCCTGTATCCCCTTTTTTAATTGCATCCGCATTTCAATAGGCTGTAACTGCAAAATGCGTTCCTGGATAATGGCAACATTAAATTTAAAGTATAACATGCAGCAAAAACAGGTAATCACATTATAAACAGAAGCCTTATCAGAAAAAGGAACAACTAACTTACCCTCGCTGCCGTTGTATACATAATCAACAAGTGTTTGTTTTGTTTGGAAAGAAAGATGAACAATTTTAAGGGTTGCATTACTATCATTTCCCCATGAAAAAAGCGGAACCTTTGGTAAAATTGTACCCTCAGGTAAATCATCTACACAATAAATGAAACATTCAACCTGCTGAAATAAAATTAATTTTTCCTTTACTTTTTCTTGTATGGATGCAAAGCCTTCATTATGTGCATCGCCAATTGATGTAAGTATCCCAATTGTGGGCGCAATAATGGGCTGTAAATGTTGCATTTCGCCCGGCAATGATATACCCGCCTCGAATATGCCTAACTGATGTTGCGGCGCCATGTGCCACACACTTAATGGAACGCCAATTTGTGAGTTATAACTTCTTGGGCTGCGAACAATATTGAAATTATTTTGCAGTAATTGATTGAGCCATTCTTTTACAATAGTTTTACCATTGCTGCCGGTAATGCCAATAACGGGATAATGAAATTTTCTGCGATGGAAAGCAGCCAGTTGCTGTAAAGCCAATAAGGTATTACTTACTTTTAAAAAATTGGCATCAGCATAAGGCGATGCATCGAATTGTTGAGACACTACAAAATTTCTTATTCCCGATTTATAAGCTGCTGCAATAAATTGGTGCCCATTTCTTCTGGGGTTATTGCCCAAAGCAAAAAACAATGAAGCTTCTGCATCAATCATTAGCCGGGTATCAGTTAACAAATAACGAATAGTAGCCGTAGTATGAATAGAAGCTGCAGCGTTAATTATTTTTGCAATTTGATCAATCGGGTAACTCACAAGGTTTTGTTTTTTTTCAGTTGTTTGTTTGAATAGAAGATAGAATACAACACAGAACCGCCAATACAAACTATAATTAACAACAAAGAAATAAACACCTGCTCGTTTTTGGTTAAAAAGGTATCAATCCACTTTTCGCCAATCATTTTGCTGCCAATCAATATAAGCACAATGGATATGCCTTGCTGTAGATAAGCAAATTTGTTTACAGCACCACGTAACAGAAAAAATAAACTACGTAAACCAAGTATGGCAAAAATATTAGAAGTGTAAATAATAATACGATCCTGAGAGATGCCCATTACGGCAGGAATAGAATCGAGTGCAAATACCAGATCTACAGAAGCAAGCATTACAACTGTAACAAATAAAATGGTGTATTGTGGTTTATTGTTTATGCGAATAATAAAACGCCCATTCCCATCAGAAGGTGTGAGGGGCAAAAATTTCTGTAGAAAGTGATATATTTTATTTTCTTTCGGATTGAATTCCTTTTCATCATCTTCAGTGAACATTTTAATGCCGGTATATACTAAAAACGCACCAAAAACATATAAAATCCAATGAAAGCGTTCTACCAGTTCAACCCCAACCGTAATAAAAATAACCCGAAGCACAATGGCCATTAAAATGCCAATTAACAGCACTCTTGAATAAAATACTTCCTTTATTTTAAAAGCATTGAAAATGAGTATAAACACAAAAATATTATCAATACTCAGACTCCATTCCATAAAATATGCACTGATGTATTCAATTGCTTTTTTGTGGCCTTCTTCCATCCACATAAAAACAAAAAATGCAAATGCCAGCAATACCCAAAATAGGGTTAAATAAACAGCTGACTGAATGGTAACTGCTTTATTTTTTTTACTCAACAATCCCAAATCTGCCACTAAAGCTATGACCAGTACAATTCCAAAAACTAAGTATACAATTTCGTTAGGAGACATTGAATTAAATATTAGTATATGTTTTTTTTCTATACCACTGCATTACTGCACTCAGTAACATAATGCATAAAATGGGTATTACAATATTGATGAGTTGCCAAAATGTTTTATTTGCTTTTACTTTATTTTTATCTAACAATCGTAAAGTAAACTCCTTATTCCTGGTTTCTAAAATACCTCTGTTTCCTACCAGATAATCTAAACAATTTAATAAAAACTCACGATTGGCAAATTGATAATTTTCAAATTGTTGTGTGCCCATTGGAAGTGGGCCATTAGATTGTGTAACTACATTGGTTACAATATCTGCATCGCTGGCCACAATTTGCCGGGCTTCTTTTATGCCTTTTGGCATAAATGGTACCCCCGTAAGTTTTTCAACCGAGTCTTGCATGACTTTAGTAAATCTGTTGGCGTACAGCGATTTAAATTTCCCTTCCAATAAAACAACAACGGGTACTTTACTATCGGTAAAAGTTTGCAAATCGCCTTCAGAACGAATACTTCGTAAACTTACAATTGCCGGTGTTCCTAATTTTCGGCTATTGGTATCACTGGCCAATAAAACAGTTTTTTTAATACCATTTGCTTCAACCGTATCAATGGAAGAAGGAAATACACTTAACACCTGATCTAAATTTCGTGAAATGGGATGATTTTCAGGTGCGCTTAACAATGGATAATAAGGAAAGGGTATGCGTTGTATTTGTGGCTGGCCACCCATATTACCCACTACCAATGGCTGTTTGGCCGAATTTAAATCCTGTAACAAATCAGGATTAATACGCACACCATATTTAAATAACTGATCATCGATATTCAATCCTTTATCATAAGCAACAAAATCGCTTTTAGCCCTTAATAAACTATCAAATTCTGCATACAACTTATCAATAAACCAAAGCACATTACCACCTTGCATGATATATTGATCAATTTTAATTTTTTCATCTTCCGTAAATGCCTGTTCCGGTTTTACAATCAGCAATGCTTTAATAGTATTGGCATCTAAAATTCCGGTTCGCAAATCAAATATTCCAAAGCGAAAATTATTGCGAATGGTGTTAAATAAATCATTCACTGTAGGATTCAACGGTTCGCCATTGCCCACTGCATAAGCTACTACCGGAAATTGTGTTGCGGTTATTTTTTGAATAGCATCATCAAATTTAAATTCAAGCAATGCCTCCGAATAATTTAAAGTGCTTTCTTCATCCATACCACTTTTTCCACTCATTAAATCAACTGGAATTATTTTGCCATTGTATTGTACAATTGCCGATGGAAATATAAGCCGTTCGGTTTGTGCATCATCATTTTCCTGTAACTGATTATTAAAAGGTTTGATGCCAATACGCACCAGACTATCATACAATTGTACTTTCATGGAATCGGGTAAACCCTCACCCGGCTTAATAAACCTAAAATGCAGATGACCATTTGAGTAAGATCGATAATTCTCTAATAATTCACCGGTTGTATTTTTTAACTTTCTGAATCCTGAACTCAGCTTTCCGGTTAGCAATACCTGTATTTCAATATCGCCCTTTAAATTGGCCAATAACTGCCTGGTAGAAGGACTTAATGAATATCTCTTTTCTTTAGTAAGATCTAAACGGACATGTATTTGCGCAGATAAAACAATAAGTATGGCAAAAAAAATAAGCAAAACTGCCCATCCATATTTTTTTTGAAGTAAAGAAGTAAGCTTCATTTTTTGTTATTTATTTCGAACAAATACTTGTGAATGAACAGACAGCAATCATTTTTGGCTATTGTACTGAATATTTATTTATTGATTACATTTTTTTGTGTAATGAACATGAAAAAACTATTCATTACAAAAAAATAAACCAAATCTCTGGTATCTATTACACCACGACTAACACTTTGATAATGAAAATTTATACCCAACATTTCTATATAATAATCAAGTGTACCTGAAAATACAGGTAACTTACTCAATGCATCAAAACCGGCATAGAGCATGAAACAAACAAATGCGCCGGCAATAAATGCTACCACTGTATTATTAGTAAAACTACTGGCAGCAATACCAATGGATACAAATACGCCACAAAGCAACAGCAGGCCTACATAACTGCCAATGGTAGCGCCCACATCTAACCCGCCACTACTGCTTAAATACTGCAATGAAAAAGCATATACCAAGGTTGGTAATAATGCGGCAAGTATAATGAGCATAGCTCCAAAAAACTTTCCCAAAACCAATCCGGAAGGTTTAACAGGCCATGTTTTTAATAACTCGAAGGTGCCGGTTTTATATTCATCAGCAAAACTACGCATGGTAATGGTGGGTATCAAGAAAAGGAGTACCCAGGGTACAAAATCGAAAAAGGGACTAAGTGTTGCATAACCAAAATTAAGCATGCTTGAATCAGGAAATACAAAAAGAAACAACCCGTTCAACAATAAAAAAATGACCAGCGCAACGTAGGCTGTAATACTGCTGAAAAATTGATTCCATTCTTTTTTACATATCATCCACATAACTATTCAAAACTAAGTGTTACTGTGTTTAGAAGAACAGAAATTTGAAAAAATTGTGTGTATATTAATAAAAAAAACTGCAACCGAAATTGATTGCAGCTTTCAAGAAAAGTATTCCAATGAAAATTATACCGCAAAACTTTCGCCACAGGCACAGCTTCTGCTGGCATTAGGATTATTAAAATGAAAACCTTTACCGTTCAATCCGTCTGAATATTCCAATACCGTATTCACTAAATATAAAAAACTTTTAATATCTGTTACAATTTTCAGGCCATTGTCTTCAAAAATCTGATCACCAGGTTTAATTTCATTATCAAAATCCATTTTATAACTTAAACCGGAACAGCCGCCCCCCACTACACCTACTCTTAAAAAATAAGAAGCATTATCTGCTTTGCCCGATTCTTTCATTAATTCATATACTTTTTCACGTGCTTTTTCACTTACATGAATTGCATTATCATTTGCTACCATTGTTGAAACCATTTAAATATTATTGCAAATTTAATTAAAGATTGTTGAATTGGTGGCGTCCATTTTTTAATAATCAGTTCCGGCCTTTAGGCAAAATTTGTGCTTTATGATTAAAGCCAACCTGTTGAACATTGATAGGCTACAGATAGTTCGTCAAGATTGATTCCTGAATCATGATCACCCCGGCTTCTATTGAGCATTTGAATTTTTTTTGAAAAGAGGTGCATTATTACAACATTTTGTTAAACCCCTCCCTATAACAACATTGCATTGATTGAATATTTCTTTACAATTAAGTCATTTCCCTAAGTTTCTGAACAGTTAAGGCAATTTGTTCAATGGCGTAATCAATTTCTTCTTCAGTTGTAAACCTGCTTAAACTAAAACGCATGGAGCTGTGTGCCAAATCATCGCTCAAACCCAATGCTTTTAAAACATAACTGGGTTCTAAAGAGGCAGAGGTACAAGCTGAACCGGAACTTATTGCCATATTTTTATTAAAACCCATGAGCAGGCCTTCTCCTTCCACATATTTGAAAGAAATATTACAAACATGGGGCAAACGATGCGTTGTATTTCCATTCACAGCAACCACTTCTAACTGCAGTAAGGCCTGTTCCAGTTTATCTCTTAACCGGCTGATTCTGGCAGCATCTTCAAACATTTCCAAACGGCACAATTCACAAGCCTTTCCAAATCCTACAATACCTGGCACATTCAGTGTGCCGCTGCGCATTCCATGCTCATGACCACCTCCATCCATTTGTGCAATTAATTTTACCCTCGGATTTTTTCTTCGAATGTATAATGCACCAACGCCTTTCGGACCGTACATTTTATGTGCACTAAACGCCATAATATCTATACCATCTTTTACAACATCCACCGGAATTTTGCCTACTGCCTGAGTAGCATCGGTAAAAAATAAAACGCCATGTTTTTTAGCAATGGCACTTATTTCTTTAATGGGTTGAATGACGCCAATTTCATTATTGGCATACATAATGGCAATAAGTATGGTAGTTGGTTTTATGGCTGCTTCTAATTCCTCTAAATTAATCAATCCATCCACTTTAACCTGTAAATACGTTACTTCAGCACCCTGTTTCTCCAAATGTTTACAGGTATCTAAAACTGCTTTGTGTTCAGTATTCAAGGTAATAATGTGGTTCCCTCTTCCGGCAAACACTTCTACGATGCCCTTTAAGGCCAAATTGTCACTTTCAGTAGCACCTGAAGTGAAGATGATTTCTTTCGGTTCAGCTCCAATTAATTTTGCTACTTGTTCTCTGGCGTACTCAACTGCCTCTGCAGCTTCCCATCCAAAAGCATGATTCCTGCTGGCTGCATTGCCGAAATGTTGGGTAAAATAGGGTAACATGGCTTCCAACACTCTTGGATCCATTGGCGTAGTAGCATTATTATCTAAATAAACAGGCAACTTCAACATACATCTAATTTTTTTACTACTTACTAACAACACAAATTTACTGCATTAGGTTCTTTAAATTTACTTTTCATAATGCAAACAGGCATTCAATTGCCATGTTTGGTAAAATGATTGGATATGCATAAAATTGAACACATTGGCATAGCAGTGCAAAATTTAGAAAATGCCATTGAAAAATATGAAATACTGCTAAATACTCCCTGCTATAAAACTGAAATGATAAACAGTGAACAAGTGAATACTGCTTTTTTTAGCGTTGGCGATTCAAAAATAGAGTTACTGGCAAGTTTAGATACAGAAGGGGTTATTCCAAAATTTATTGCCAAAAGAGGTGAAGGTTTGCATCATATTGCTTTTGAAGTAACCGATATTGAAAAAGAAATAGAACGGTTGAAACAGGCTGGTTTTTCTTTTATTAATGAAGTACCTAAAATAGGAGCAGACAATAAATTGGTTTGTTTTATACACCCTAAAACTGCCAACGGTGTTTTAATTGAACTTTGTCAGGAAATTAAAAGCTGATTATTGGTTGATTTTTCAATGTAACAGTTACTTGATTACCGGGTTGCAGTGTGGTATGTTGCTCCATTACTTTTAAATCGCCGGCCTGCGATGTATGCACAACTATCATATCATAACTTCCCAAAAACTGCACCTCTTTTACGGTTCCTGTAATCAGCCCATTTGAATGGGGATGTAATTCTATTTGATGAGGCCTTAATATAAAATTGTCTGTAGATTGGGCATTCGTGCTTTGCAGCGCTAACAACGCAGCCATCGATGCAGGTATTATATTAAAATCGCCAAATAGGCCTGCAGAATAGGTATTTACAGGATGATAATAAATTTCATGAGGTGATCCTTGCTGAATAATATGTCCATTTTCTAAAATAACGATGGTATCTACCCAAGGTAGTGTATCCATGGGATCGTGAGAGGCCATTATGAAATTCAATTCCTGATTTTGGGCAATTTCAGCTAATACTGTTTTTAATATTTGTTTGTGATCAAAATCAAGATTTGAAAATGGCTCATCTAAAATGATGAGTTGGGGTTGCATAATTAATAAACGAGCCAATGCCACTCTTTGTCTTTCACCACCGGAAACTTCATTGGTTTTACGATGCAATAGGTGTTCAATTCTGCAGATAGCAAATAATGTTTCAGCAGCCTGTTTTTCAAGTTGATTATTATAATCGAGTATTTCAGCTATGGTATAATTATTCCACAATTCAAAATGCTGCGACAGGAAGGCAATTCCCTTATGCCCCGGCAATAATTGTTCATCCGGGCCTTTTACTTTATTGCCTTTAAAGTAAACATTACCCGCATCGGGTTGTTCCCATCCTGCAATAATTTTTAGTAAAGTTGTTTTACCTGCTCCCGAAGCACCGGACAATGCAATTTTTTGATGATGTTTTTGTTCAAAATTAATATCCTGCAATATCCAATGATCATTATTCTGATTGTACCGTTTGCTAATTTTTTCTACCTGTAAAAACATTATTCAATTTTTTTAATCAGCATTGAAAACTGTATCAGATGAAAAAATAAGGAGAATAGAAGCATTAAAAATAGCCGTAATATTATTATATCAAAGGCCTAATTTTTCAATGGCCGATTGTGCTGCAATCTGGCTGGCATCTTTTTTATTGAAGCCTTTGCCTTTCGCTAAAATTTCACCATCTAATACTGCATTAATGGTAAATACCCTTCTGCCTGCTTCTAATTTTTCTTCCAACAGTTCAAAATTGAGCATTTTGCCATTTCTGTTGGCCCATCCTATTAATTTGTTTTTTAAATTAATATCTATTAATTCCAGGTCTTCAATAAACATGTGGGGAATTAAAATTTGGCGAATAACCCATTGCCGGGTTTTTTCATACCCTTTATCTAAATAAATGGCACCGGTAATAGCTTCTAAAGTATTGCCAAAAATCTGGCTGCTTTTCAGCGAACCATCAAACTTATTAAAGCGGGTAATACGCTTTAAACCCATTTTTACAGCAATATCATTGAGTTGCTGACGATTCACCATTTTACTGCGCATCTCTGTTAAAAATCCCTCACCTTTATAGGGATATCGTTTAAAGAGATAATCTGCAACTATGGCGCTTAATACCGCATCACCCAGGTATTCTAATCTTTCATTATTTTCTTCAGGGGTATCTTTTACCGAACGGTGGCTTAATGCAATTTTATATAGCGATATTTTACCGGGTTTAATACCCAGCACATTTTTTAACTCTTTTTCGAAGGCTGCTTTAGACGAACTGAAAATTTTAGGTAGCATTTGCACAGCGTTAAGCTACATATTTTTTTACAATTACACAGGCATTATGTCCGCCAAAACCAAAAGTATTGCTTAATGCCGCATTAATGGTTCTGGTTTGTGCCTTATTAAAAGTAAAATTAAGCTTAGAATCTAAGTCAGGGTCGTCAGTAAAATGATTAATGGTAGGAGGAACAATATCGTGCACCACGCTTTTTATGCAAGCAATGGCTTCTATCACACCGGCAGCGCCGAGACAATGTCCGGTCATTGATTTTGTAGCACTGATATTTAAATCATAAGCATGTTGGCCAAATACATTTACAATGGCTTTTACTTCGGCAATATCACCTAAAGGTGTAGAAGTACCATGGGTGTTGATGTAATCAATATCTTCCGGTTGCATGCCTGCATCTTCTAAAGCCACACGCATTACATTTTGTGCACCCAGTCCATCCGGATGTGGGGCTGTAATATGATAAGCATCGGCAGTAGCGCCACCACCGGCAATTTCGCAGTATATTTTTGCTCCGCGGGCCAGTGCATGTTCCAATGTTTCTAAAATTACCACACCTGAGGCTTCACCCATTACAAAACCATCACGGTATTTATCATATGGTCGGCTTGCGGTAGTGGGATCATCGTTTCTTTCGCTCATGGCCTTCATGGCATTAAATCCGCCAACACCGGCTTCGCTGATAACAGCTTCACTTCCTCCACTAACGATGATATCTGCTTTTCCTAAACGGAGTAAATTATAAGCTTCTATCATAGCATTGGTACTACTGGCACAAGCGCTAACCACAGCGAAATTGGGGCCACGCAAATTATGGCGCATAGATATTTGCCCAGCGGCAATATCTAAAATCATTTTCGGGATGAAAAAGGGATTGAAGCGAGGCGTACCATCGCCTTTGGCAAATTCCATTACTTCCTGTTGAAAAGTGATTAAACCGCCAATACCACTGGCAAATACCACACCAACCCTATCGGGATTAATATTTTCTTTATTTAAACCGGCATCGGCCATTGCCTGATCGCTGGCAACGAGTGCAAATTGTGTAAAACGGTCAATTTTCCGGGCCTCTTTTCTATCCATAAACTGAACGGGATCAAAACCTTTTACCTCGCAGGCAAATTGCGTTCTGAACTTAGAGGCATCAAACTGGGTAATAGGAGCAGCCCCGGAAACACCTTTTACAAGATTTTCCCAATAATCAGCTACAGTATTACCTAAGGGCGTAATAGCGCCCAATCCGGTTACAACAACGCGTTTTAATTGCATAGTTAAAGGACCTGTGTTTAAGTGATAATCCGCCTATCCGTGGCTAGAAGCCTAAGAAAGGCGGATTCATTATTCCATCAATGGAGTAAAAGCTTATTTGGCATGTTCTTCCAGATAAGTAATTGCCTGGCCAACGGTGGTAATGGTTTCAGCCTGCTCATCAGGAATAGAAATGTTGAATTCTTTTTCAAATTCCATGATTAATTCAACGGTATCCAAAGAATCGGCACCGAGATCGTTAGTAAATGAAGCCTCATTGGTTACTTCTGCTTCATCAACACCTAACTTGTCGACAATGATTTTCTTTACTCTTGTTGCGATGTCTGACATTGTAATAAGTTTTGTTACAGGCGCAAAAATATACTTTTTGACAAAACTCCAATGTTTTCTGTCAATTTTGTTTTAACAAGTTTTTTAAACAGTTTAATAACATTATTTTGTTTGGCACTTTTTTCGGGTATTTTAAAAATGATTTTTACCTTGTAAAAAATTATACAGAATGGCAATTAGGATAATAGATTACGGCACTGACGATTACCAGAAAATGGTAGATTTGCGTTACCAGATTTTACGCAAACCACTTGGGCTTCAATTTAACCAGGTAGAGCTGGAAGAAGAAAAAAATGATATTTTAATTGGCTGTTTTGATGAGGATAAATTAGAAGGATGTTGTATATTAACTCCTTTAGATAATAAAAAGGTTCGTTTACGCCAAATGGCCGTCATTGATGGGTTACAGGGCAAAGGTATTGGCCGTTCTTTAATGAATTATGCAGAAAATATAGCCAGAGATATGGGCTATGATGTGTTGTGCATGCATGCCCGTAAAACGGCTGTTGGGTTTTATGAAAAATTAGGCTATCAAATTGCTTCCCCTGAATTTAACGAAGTAAATATTCCGCATTATATGATGAAAAAAAATTTGAGATAAAGAAATTTGCTTTTTTTAGGAAGGAATATGTAATTTAAACAGTTCCCTTATTTGTTTTTTATTTTCATCTTCCATGCCTTCTTTGGGAATTAAAAAAAATGATTTTGCATTAAAATAAAGATGAAAAAAATGGGGACTTTCCATGTATTTTGCAAAATCAGCCCATTTCCAATGGGCTTCTCCCCATTCATTTTCTAAAAAAATCTTATCATCGGTAAACCGGATGATGAATTGATCAGTAAACGTTTTTATACTTCTTTTATAAATGGAATAGGGCAAAATATACCAAACGGCTATCAACATTAATAACCAGATCAATGAGCCTAAAACAAAAGGTTCAGGCCGTATTTTTTTAAAAAAGAAAAGAATGGCGGCTAAAATTGCATACAAATTTACCAGAATAATCATGAATTTAATTTCCTGGCGGGCAAAAAAGTGGTAGCGTAGTGCCTGAATTACTTTTTTCTTATTATAGGAAAAGCTGTATTGCATCATAAGTTAAAATGTAAAAGTATAAAAGTAAAAGTTTAATTGCAGCGATGCATGAACGCATAAAAAAACAACCTGTACTTTTAGGTAACAGGTTGTAATTGTAAAAAAAAGTATAATAACTGTTTTCAGATTTAACTGCACCCCATGCTGTTTCCGCAATTTAAACATTTATAGCATGTGCCGCTGCGTACAGTAATATGTCCACAGGTATTGCAGGCTGGTGCATCACTTTGCATATTTTTGGCTGCGGCATTCACCATGTCCAATCCACTGTTTACTTTTGCAGACGAACCGGCGCTTTTTTGTGTAGTGGTATGGCTTCCGGATCCTGCAGTTACTCTTATATTGCTTAATTCAGGCTTTCCCAAATAAGATAACTCAGTTTCCTGTACACCTGTATTTTCAACTTCAGGTTTATTTAAAACATGTACCAGATCAGTTCTTCCCAAATAGTCAAAAGCCAATGCACGAAATACAAAATCAACTAAAGAGGTGGTGGTTTTAATGTTGGGATGGTCTACCATTCCGGAAGGTTCAAACTTGGTAAATACAAATTTTTCTACAAACTCTTCTAATGGAACCCCGTATTGCAAGCCAACTGAAACGGCAATAGCAAAGCAGTTCATTAAACTTCTTAAAGTAGAGCCTTCTTTGGCCAAATCAATAAATATTTCGCCAAGGGTGCCATCAGTATATTCTCCGGTTCGCAAAAAGATAACCTGGCCGCCAACTTTTGCTTTTTGGGTATATCCACGCCTTTTTGCAGGCAATGATTTGCGCTCTACAATTCTTGATAAAGCTCTCTTTAATTGAGTGTCGGTAGATGCATTCATTCTTCTGGTTACTTCCTCTAACAACTCATCAACCGTTAATTGACTTAAATCGACAATAGAAGCATCAACAGGTATTTTTACTGATTCAGTAACCGCCGCTTTAGTTTGTGTTTGGCCAGCTTCGTCGGTTGTTTTTTTCTTCTTGTCTGATTTGTTGCTTAACGGTTGAGAGAGTTTAGAGCCATCCCTATATAAAGCACACGCTTTTAAACCTAATTTCCAGCTTAAATAATAAGCTTCTTCAATCTCTTCCACTTTTGCCTCATGTGGCAGATTAATGGTTTTTGAAATGGCACCACTTAAAAAGGGCTGACAAGCTGCCATCATTTTAATATGGCCATGTGCATGGATATAACGTTCCCCTTTCTTTCCGCATTTATTGGCACAATCAAATACCGGCAAATGTTCCGGCTTTAAGTGTGGTGCACCTTCAACAGTCATGGTTCCACATACATAATCGTTGGCTGCTTCAATTTCATCATCTGTAAAGCCCAATGCTTCCAGCATATTAAAATCCCAGCTACTGTATTCTTCTTCTTTAAAACCTAACCGTTGCATACAGGCATCGCCTAATGCAAAGCGATTGAAAAGAAATCCAATTTCAAAAGCTGATTTTGCAGCCTGATTAATTTTGGCAATTTCTTCTTGTATAAACCCTTTGGCAGCCAGTGTAGTATTATTAATAAAGGGTGCTCCTTCAAAACTGGCGGTTCCTACTGCATAATTTTCAATATCTTTTATTTGAGCGTCAGTATATCCTAAATTTTTCAGTGCATTGGGAACTGCCTGGTTAATAATTTTGAAATAACCCCCGCCACTTAACTTTTTAAATTTTACCAATGCAAAATCGGGTTCTACGCCGGTTGTATCACAATCCATAATTAAGCCAATGGTGCCGGTAGGGGCAATTACGGTAGTTTGAGCATTCCGGTACCCATATTTTTCGCCAAGTTGTACTGCATCATCCCAGGCTTTGGTTGCTGCTTTCAGCAAATAATCCGGGCAATATTTGGCTTTTATTCCTACCGGTTTAATTTGCAAACCGATATAAGCCTCTTCGGCATCATAAGCCGCTGCACGGTGGTTGCGCATTACCCGAAGCATATCAGCTTTATTCTCTTCAAATTTTCTGAAAGGGCCTAAAAAGGCAGCCATTTCTCCAGAGGTTTTATAGGCAGTACCTGTCATGATGGCTGTAACTGCACCGGCAATACCACGGGCATCTTCACTATCATAAGGAATGCCGCTTAACATTAATATGGTTCCTAAATTGGCAAAACCCAAACCCAGTGTTCTGTAATCGTATGATAATTGTGCCACCTCCTTGGATGGAAATTGAGCCATTAACACAGAAATTTCCAAAACAGCAGTCCATAAACGACTAATATATTCTATGCCTTCTACATCAATCGTATTATTTGCTTCATTAAAAAATTTGCGGAGATTAATGGAAGCCAGATTACAGGCAGTATTATCTAAAAACATGTATTCACTACATGGATTAGAGGCATTTATGCGCCCACCCTGTGGACAAGTATGCCACTCATTAATGGTAGTATCAAACTGGGTACCGGGATCGGCACAACGCCAGGCAGCATAAGCAATATTGTTCCAAACTTCTCTTGCCGGAATGGTTTTCATTACCCGGCCATCGGTACGGGCTTTCAGTTCCCAGTTTTCATTTTTTTCTAGTTTTTCAAAAAAGCTGTTGGGTATACGTACTGAATTATTAGAATTTTGACCTGAAACGGTTAAATAGGCTTCTCCTTCATAATTGGAATCATAACCTGCTGCTATGAGTGCCGCCACTTTATTTTCTTCTTCCACCTTCCAGTTAATAAATTTCATGATTTCCGGATGGTCTAAATCAAGACACACCATTTTTGCAGCCCTGCGGGTAGTACCGCCTGATTTAATGGCACCTGCAGCCCGATCGCCAATTTTCAAAAAACTCATCAACCCACTTGAAGTTCCTCCGCCGCTTAATTTTTCACCTTCACCACGTATTTGTGAAAAATTGGTACCTACACCGCTGCCATATTTAAAAATACGTGCTTCACGTACCCATAAATCCATAATTCCACCCTCATTCACTAAGTCATCTTTAACAGATAAAATGAAACAGGCATGAGGCTGTGGCCTTTCATATGCATTTTGCGATTTTTTTAAAGTTCCGTCTTTGGGATCAACATAATAGTGCCCTTGCGGTTTACCGGTAATACCATAACTTTCAAACAAACCGGTATTAAACCATTGTGGCGAATTGGGTACACATGACTGATTTAGGATACTGAATACTAGCTCATCATAAAACACCTGTGCATCCTGTTCAGAAACAAAATAATTGTAGCGTTGGCCCCATACTTTCCAGCAATTGGCCATACGATGCGCCACCTGCTTAACAGAAGTTTCACGACCGGTGGTTCCATCGGGTTGGGGTACGCCTGCTTTTCTAAAATATTTTTGTGCTAAAATATCGGTTGCAATTTGGCTCCATTGCTTTGGCACTTCTACATTGTTCATTTCAAAAACCACTTCGCCATTAGGATTTTTAATGATGCTGGTTCTGTAATCGTATTCAAACAAATCAAATGGACTGATACCTTCTTTGGTATAGCGGCGTTTAAATTGTAAGCCTTTGTTTTTAGATGCGGGTGCCATGAGCCTTTAGTTTAGTAATGCAGTGAATGATGTTTTTTACAGGATATCCTGTTACGGATAGCGGTTAACGAAAATATCTTTTCATAATTAAAAAACCTTATTGTAAATATTAACAGATTGTGGAAAAACCTTGTTAAAAAGTTGCAGATTCAAGGCCTGTTTGCATTTCAAAAAATATTAACACATGTAGATAATATTTTGAAAATAAATGCTTGCCGTTTCAAACAAAATTCCTATTATTAATGTGTATAAAATGATACTATTGTTTCATATGTGCGCATCCATGCAAAACATTCACACGTATATTTCACGTATATTTAAAGTGCTTACAAACATTTTCACACAATATGTCCAATTAAACAACCATTATTTATGATTGAAAAATTACATCAAAAGCAGCTAAATTCGGGTTTAAACCATCTAAATAATTGCTAATTATTTTATTGTTGTAGTTCAAAAAAAGGTAGAGAAAAGGAGCAACATAAACAATTTGCAGATTTTTTTTATCCATAAAAAACCATTATTTCATGGTTTTACACCAGATACTTATTAATTTAAGCGAATAAAACAAAAAGTTTTTGCATTTTTGCAATAAGTCAGTCACTTACAATTTTTTGCATGAAGCAAACCTTGTATCATCAGATTACGGAAAAAAAGCAGACAGGTAAAAAATCTTTTGCTGTATTAATTGATCCTGATAAGGTAAATCATTCCTCTATCGAGCAATTGGTGCAGCTATCAGTGAATGCCCATGTTGATTATTTTTTGGTGGGTGGAAGTTTGGTCATTTCAAACCATTTAGATGAATGTATTCGGCAAATTAAAGCCGCTTGTACTATTCCTGTTTTATTATTTCCGGGTTCACCTTCACAGGTTAGTAAATATGCCGATGCACTGTTGTATCTGTCGTTAATTTCGGGAAGAAATCCTGAATTATTGATTGGGCAGCATGTAGTAAGCGCTCCATTTGTGAAGAAAAGCGGATTAGAAATTATACCTACCGGTTATATGGTGATTGATGGTGGCGCACCCACTACCGTATCGTATATTTCGAATGCCACCCCCATCCCATCCGACAAAAATGATATTGCCATGTGTACGGCTATGGCCGGAGAGATGCTGGGCATGAAACTCATTTACATGGATGCCGGAAGTGGTGCCAAACGCCCAATAACCGAAACCATGATTGCATTGGTAGCACAACATATAGAAGTGCCTTTAATTATTGGAGGTGGCATTACAGATGCTGAAAAGGCCTATTTAAACTGTAAAGCCGGAGCTGACATAATTGTTGTAGGTAATGCTATTGAAAAAGATGCATCGCTTATTAAAGAATTAAGCGATGCTATTCATTCTGTTCCTATTAAAATTTAGCGCAACTGTGTTGTATCTACCCTGGTTGGGGTATCTTTTCCATTTACAATAGATTGTGCACTGAGTGCAATGGCTCTGATAATAGCCGTCATATTATTTAAGTTAAGCGTTTGCACCTCATCGCTGGGTTTATGGTAGTTGGGCTCATTATCCATTTTTGAAGTAGATATAGTGTGCGCAGGTACTCCTTTTTTAGCCAAAGTGGCATTATCGGAGCGATAAAATAAATTTTGTTCGGTATATGGGTCCGGATAAAATGTAAACGGTGTTCCTCTTAAATTGCGTTGCATGATTTGCCCCATATCGGTTTTATCATATCCGGTAATATAAGCACTATTGGTACCCCATTTACTTTCGGTTCCAATCATTTCAATATTAAACATGGCTTTCACCGCATCGGGATTGAATTGCTCTGAAAAATAAGCTGAACCATATTCACCAATTTCTTCTGCAGTAAAAGCTGCAAAAACCAAGGTTCTTGCATTATTATTTAAATGTGCATAATATTTGGCCAACATAATTACGGCTGTTGTTCCGGCAGCATCATCATTGGCACCGTTATACAACGAATCGCCATTTACAGGTTTACCAATACCTAAATGATCGTAATGGCCCGAGAAAATAACATATTCATTCGGCAATTTTTTTCCGGGTATTATACCTACAATATTGCTTAAAGGCATTTCTGTAAAAGTTTGCTGTGCCTTTAATTGGAAATGTTCCGGATGGGTTTGTGCTGTTAAAACAAAAATGGCAGAAGCTGCATTTTGTAGAAACTGACGCGAAAAATAAGATAACCTTGGAAAATATTTTGTAAATGCCGTATCAATAAAAATGATTTGATTGTGATTGGATTGTAGCAATTCTAATAAATGCGTGAAGAAATCACTACCGGCAGGTATAGTAACTTGGGTATAGCCGGAATTTTCATTGATGTCAAGGTTTTTTTCCTGAGAACGAATGATAAATTGATTGGCAGGAATTCCCTTCCCATCTATCTGCAAACTGGCAGTACTGTGTTCAGGTTTTAGCATCATAAAATTTTGACGATAGGTACCACCCGCTATTAGTGGTTGCAAACCCGCTTTCTTAAATTCATCTATTATAAAACCGGCAGCTTTTTCAATACCAGGTGTAAACACCCTTCGGCCCTGCATATCATCGGCAGCCAGTATATTTTCAATACGTGTTACTTCTTTTTCGGTAATTATTTTTTCAAGAGCAGTTTGTGCGTGAACAACCAGTATTCCTGCAGTTAAAACCAACAATAAAATTGTTTTGAGAAAGCGCATATTTGTATTTGTTATGATGTTTGTATTGAAATAAGCAACTGCATAAAACAGGTTATTGGGCAATAAGCTTGTTTTGTACAAAAAATGGATGGTTGAAGTAATTCCACAAATAAATTTACAGGCTCATCATTTCCTTGAACTTAACGGTTTGCCGCCTGCTCACTTCTACTTTTTCACCTCCTTTTAAATCAATTAGCAAGCCTCCGTTAAAGTAAGGTTCAATTTTTTCAATCCAGCGTAAATTAATAATGTGTTTACGATTGGCACGAAAAAACATTTTGTCATCTAACCTGTCTTCTAATGCATTGAGCGATTTTAAAATAAGTGGTTTATTGCTGCCAAAATACACTTTGGCATAGTTACCCACACTTTCAAACAAACGAATTTCGCCTAGTTTTACAAACCAGCACCGTTCCCCATCTTTTACAAAAACTTGATCATTTTCAGTGAGTGGACCACGGTTTACCTGACCATTTAAGCCTAATTTTTCTTTAAACAATTCATCCTGCAGTTTTGCAAGGGCATCGCTAAGCCGTTTGGGTTCAATGGGTTTTAAAAGATAATCTAATGCATTTACTTCAAAAGCTTTAATGGCATATTCATCATAAGCTGTGGTAAAAATTACTTTGGGTGCTTTTTCAACCTGTTCTAATAAATCAAAACCCGTTTTTCCGGGCATTTGAATATCCAGAAAAATTAATTCCGGATTGTACAATTCAATTTTTTCAATTCCTTCATCCACGTTTGCGGCCTCTTCAATTACTTCAATATCGCTGTGGTTTTGCAATAATTTTTTTAGCTCGTTACGGGCTAATCGTTCATCA
The DNA here is from genome assembly GCF_019249625.1 of Hydrotalea lipotrueae. Lineage (NCBI taxonomy): Bacteria > Pseudomonadati > Bacteroidota > Chitinophagia > Chitinophagales > Chitinophagaceae > Hydrotalea > Hydrotalea lipotrueae. The sequence continues at coordinate 91,742 of NZ_JAESDL010000002.1, forward strand.
TCAATAATAATTGCTTTAATGGGCATATTGTATTCTATTTAAAAATATTTCTATTTAACCTGAACCGGCAAAATTACCTTTGCCTCTACCATTTCATCAAAAATGGTATTTAACTCAAACTTAGCCTCTTTCCCATATAACAAATTTAGCCGTGTTAGTGTGCTGGTAATGCCAAAACCTTCGGTATTGTTTTCCGAATTTAAAGTTCCGGAATTTTGTACTATTAATTCATGGTGATTTTCTTTGAAATTAGAGATAATTTTTATGGTGCCACCATCTCGCTGCTGGCTGATGCCGTGTTTAATGGCATTTTCTACCAATGTTTGCAGCATCATAGGCGGAATGGGCTGATCTAAAGTATCTTCATCAATATCATATTCAACTTGCAGACGTTCTTCAAAACGGATATGTTCTAAAGCCAGATAATCTTTCACAATATTCAATTCCCGCTCAAAAGGAGCCAGTTCTAATTTTTCTGACTGCATGCTGCTTCTTAAAATATTACTCAACTCGGTAATGGCCGTTCTGGCCCGTTGTGGGTTTTCATCTACCAATGCCCTGATACTATTCAAAGCATTGAAAATAAAATGCGGATTGATATGCGATTTGATGGTTTTCAATTCCAGCTCTTTCACCAAACTTTGCAGTCGTATTTTATCTAATTCATCGCGCCTGCTTTTTTGAATATAGTGATAGGTGAAATAAATAAAATTCCAGATTAAATAAAACAAAAAAGTGGTTAATAATGCCCTTGCCACCCTGTTTCCAAAACTGTATTGTTTTAATTGAGGGAGCTCCCAGTTAAATAAACCGATGAGTGAAACAAAAACCAATGAATCCAATAAAGCAAATACCAATGCTGTAATGAGTAGCAAAAAAATTTGTTTCTGCAAATCGAACCGAATGAAATCAAATCCTTTAATCACCATGCGCATCAGGTGGGTAATCACCAATCCTAAAAACGCATCGGTAAATAAACTTTGAAAAAAGAAGGGTTGCGGTTTTGAACGGATGGCAAAGTAAAAGAAGGTCCAAACAAGTGTATAGGCACTCCAACCCAAAATCTGGCACCACCAATATGTTGATATTTTGTTTCTCATGCAGTATGAAAGTAGTCTTAAAATAAAAACCGAATATAGCGAATTTGATTAAAGGCAAAATATCGGTGCTGTTTGGTTGAACACATGATTAAAAAAACTGAACCAAAGCAATTTTATACTGTTGTATACATTTAGCTTATAAATTGCTATTTTTACTTTTAAATTTTTTTGAATGGACATAAAGCCCGGCGTTTTATTGGGAAAAATTAATTCTCCTGACGATTTAAAAAAATTAGATCGTACACAATTGCACCAGGTATGTGATGAGTTACGGCAATACATCATTGATGTGGTGAGCGTGTATGGCGGGCATTTTGCTGCCAGTTTGGGCGTTGTTGAATTATCAGTTGCCTTACATTATGTGTACAATACCCCCTACGATCAATTGGTTTGGGATGTAGGCCACCAGGCTTATGGCCATAAAATTTTAACCGGCCGTAGAGATAATTTTATTACCAACAGAAAATACAAAGGATTAAGCGGATTCCCCAAACGGTCTGAAAGCGAATACGATACATTTGGCGTAGGGCATTCCTCTACTTCTATTTCTGCCGCATTGGGTATGGCTATGGCGGCTAAATACAAAGGTGAAAACAGAAAAAATATTGCAGTAATTGGCGATGGCAGTATGACTGCGGGCATGGCTTTTGAAGCCATGAACCATGCCGGTGTTGCCGATAGTGATGTGCTCATTATTTTAAATGATAATTGCATGAGCATTGACCCCAATGTAGGTGCATTGAAAGAATATTTAACTGATATTACTACCTCGCATACTTATAACAAAATGCGGGATGAAATATGGAATATTTTGGGCAAACTACCGGCCGGTAAAAACTTTAGCCGGGATATTGCCAGTAAAATGGAAGCCGGATTGAAAGGTATGGTGAGCAAAAGCAGTAACCTGTTTGAATCGCTTAAAATACGCTATTTCGGACCCATTGACGGGCACAATATCACCAAATTGGTAGATACCCTCAAAGATATGCGTGATATACCGGGCCCCAAATTACTGCATATCATTACCGTTAAAGGCAAAGGCTATGCATTGGCTGAAAAAGACCAAACCAAATGGCACGCACCCGGTTTATTTGATAAGGTAACCGGCGAAATTTATAAAAAACACTCAGACATACCCCAACCTCCAAAATATCAGGATGTATTTGGACATACCATTATTGAATTGGCGGAACAGAATGCCAGCATAATGGGTGTTACCCCTGCTATGCCCAGTGGCTCATCCTTAAAATTCATGATGGAAAAAATGCCCGACCGCGCATTTGATGTAGGCATTTGTGAACAACATGCTGCTACACTCAGTGCTGGACTTGCAACACAAGGTATGCGGGTGTATTGCAATATTTATTCATCATTCATGCAAAGGGCATACGATCAGGTGGTGCATGATATTGCCATTCAAAAACTACCGGTTGTGCTGTGTTTAGACAGAGCCGGATTAGTAGGTGAAGATGGACCAACACACCATGGGTGTTATGATATTCCCTACTTCCGTTGTATTCCCAACATGATTATCAGTGCCCCTATGAATGAACAGGAACTGCGCAACCTAATGTACACAGCCCAATTACCATCTACCCAAATGCCATTTGTAATACGATACCCCAGAGGTGAGGGTGTAATGCCTAACTGGAAAACACCGTTTGAGGCAATTACCATTGGTAAAGGAAGAAAATTAAAAGATGGAAAAACTTTGGCTATACTTTCTATTGGTCATCCGGGTAATTTTGTTCAGGCCGCTATTCGACAATTGAGAACTGAAGGCATTGATCCTGCACATTACGATTTACGTTTTGTAAAACCTATTGATGCAGATTTACTTCATGAAGTTTTTCAACGTTACCAAAAAATAGTTACAGTAGAAGATGGTGCTATAACCGGTGGCTTTGGAAGTGCTGTGTTGGAATTTATGGCCGACAATCATTACAATGCAACCGTTGTTCGCTTGGGAATACCCGACAGATTAGTTGAACATGGAACTTTAAAAGAGTTGCACAAAGAGTGTGGTTACGATGCAGAAGGTATAGCCATTGCTGCAAGAAATTTGTTGCATGAAAAAGTGTCTGTACGTGTAATGCAATAATTGCAAACCGGAATGTGCAGCATCATGCCTTTGCCTGCAATTTCGCTATTAATCGCCAAAATATTCTACATATATTCTGGCGGTTTCATACAATTTAATGCAATGCAATTGTACGGTATCCGGTAAATAAGGAGCCAATTGCTGCCAAATGGCAACAGCCAGATTTTCGGTGCTGCACATTTTTCCCTGCATAAAATCTACATCCAAATTCAAATTCTTATGATCTAATTTATCAATCACCCTAGTTTTAATTAATTGGCTTAGCTTTTTAACATCATACAAAAAACCGGTATCGGGGTCGGGCATGCCTTTAATGGTTACATATAAATCGTAGTTATGCCCATGCCAGTTTTCATTGGCACAAAGGCCAAATACTTGTTCATTCTTTTCTCTGCTCCAGTTGGGATTGTAGAGTTTATGTGCTGCATTAAAATGCTCCTGACGGGTTAAATATACCATTCTACACCATTATTTACCGGCAAAGGTAATATTTGCAAGTTTATATTTCAACCGGGTGGCGCCAACAGACTTTATTCTGTATGCTTAGTTGATTGCGGTAAATAGCAGGTATTTACCGTATTGTGTATCCCTTCAATTACTACCTTATAAAAATTGCCGTGGAGCTGTTGCAGTGCAATAGAAAAAACCTGTTGCTTATTTGGAACGTTACCTGCTAAATGATAGGTATCTACATTACCGGATTTAAAACAGTTGGTAGTTGTCCAATAAATTTTAACCGGTTCATTGGCAGAAAATGATTGCCAATGTACTACCAATGAATCATTTTGCAGCATTACAGAGGGGTGCGCAACCGAAATCGGACCCAGCATTGGCACACCATCCAATTCATATTGCATGGCAGTGGGAACAGGCACCTCCATAAAACGAGCAATGGTTGGAAAAATATCTACCACAGCAGGTTCATCTTTTTTGGCATATTCATTCAATTGCTTCGTATTCATTACCATCCAGGTCGTTCTTTCTCTTTCTGACTGCCCACCATGGTTTCGTCCGGTTTGTGCATCACGGCCATGATCGGTCGTTAAAATCAGCAACCATTTTTCATTAAAATGTTTTTCCCGATATTGAATAGCCTGCCAAATTTTACCCATTTGGATATCTAAATATGATACGGCCTGTTTAAATATATCGCCGGTGCCATGCATATGCCCCATATCATCTGTATATTCCAGATATACCCATGAAGCATCCGGACCTGAGCTACGTACAACACTGTCTGCTTTCGCTACCACAGCTTCATCAATCAAATGCATATAATGATGGGCAGCATCATGCGGAAACTGCATTGTATCTAATTCATATCCATCAAAATGTATATCTGGTTTAAAATTGCCTGCCGCAGGCAATCCATCACCCAACAACTTTGTTCTGTTATCTAACCAACTGGAAAATATTGCTACTTTTTTTTCGGGATTGCTCTCTTTAATTAACCGCAAAATATTGAGATAATGATAATTAGGATTTTTAACGCCATTCGTAAACACATTGTGTTTGTATGCCCAGGTGCCCGTTAATAAATTATTGTAACCGGGTGCTGAAATAGTAGGCATTTGAGAATAGCTGTTTGGTATGCCGCCTGTAAACGATCTTCTATAAGTACCCACCTGAATAACTGAATTGATAGCAGGTTTAGGAACTGATTCTATCACATCGGCCGGAATACCATCCGCAATTACAAACAGTACTTTATGTTGTTGATGCTGTGCAAAAAGCACTGAATGAACTGAGCAAACAACCAACAACAAGCAACTGATTTTACATAACTTCATATAAAATATTAATGGCTAAAATTCCAGATTTAAATGGAAATTGTTTTGTTATTTAATTGTAAACAAACCTATTATACCAGATTTACAAACTTTAATTTTACATTCAATTCGATGCTTCCTTGCACGAAACAACAACAGGGAAGCGAAATTGAAGTATAAAAATCGAAAATTTTTTGCATGAAAATTTGGGTAACTGCCGCAACAGCTTTTGAAATACAAATTGCAAAGGAAACTTTACAAAAAAACAAACACCATAAAAATATTACTGCATTGCATTTTGCAACCACCGGTGTAGGCATGCTTTTATCTGCTGTACAATTAACAAAACTGGTTTTAACAGAGCATCCGGATTGCATCATCCAGGCAGGTATTGCCGGTACATTTCATCAACACTTAAAACCTGCCTCAGTAGTAGCAGTAAAAAAAGAGATGTTAGGCGATACAGGTGTAATGGAACAGCAAAATTGGAAAGATATTTTTGATTTGGGATTACAATCAAAAAACACAAAACCTTTTGAAAACGGGAGCATCACCAATCACTATTTAGAACAATGGAATATTACCGCATTGCCGGAAGTTAGTGGTATTTCTGTGAATGAAATTTCAACCAATCCGCAACGCATTGTACAACTGAACAGCAAATATGCACCCGATATAGAAACGATGGAGGGGGTTGCTTTGCATTTTGTTGCCGGTATTTTTAATATTCCTTATATACAAGTAAGAGCTATTTCGAATGTGGTAGGTGAGCGAGATAAGCAAAAATGGGCGATGGAGAAAGCATTGCAAGCTTTGAACAAAGCAATCATTCAATATGTTGAAATTTTGAATGAAATAAATTTTGAAAGTAAGAACTAAATAAAAGCGCATTACATATCATGAAATACACATTAGGATTTTCACCCTGCCCCAACGATACTTTTATTTTTGATGCATTGGTGAATCATAAAATTGATACAAAGGGAATTGAATTTGATGTAATATTAGAAGATGTAGAAACATTGAATAGATGGGCTATTGAAAAAAAATTAGACTTTTCGAAAATTAGTTATGGTGTGCTACCCGCGGTTTCGCCTTACTACTGGTTGCTGCAAAGCGGTGGTGCATTGGGAAAGGGAGTAGGACCATTGTTAATTAGTTTACCCGGTAATAATGCCATCCAAATGTATCCAGAAACAGCCACAGTAGCTATTCCCGGCGAAAACACCACTGCACATCTTTTGTTTTCATTAGCTTACCCTACTATTAGCAATAAAAAAATGATGGTTTTTCATGAAATAGAAACAGCAGTATTAACCGGCAAAGTAGATGCAGGTGTTATTATTCATGAAAACAGATTTACTTATCAGAAAAAAGGTTTAATAAAGCTAAAAGATCTGGGCGAATATTGGGAAAGCGCAACTGGATCTCCCATCCCTTTAGGAGGTATTATTGCCAAAAGAACTTTGCCAACAGCATTGCTATTGCAGATAGATGCATTGATACAGGAAAGTGTGGCATATGCCTATCAAAAGCACCATCAAACACTGGCTGATTTTGTACAACAACATGCGCAGGAAATGCAACCAACCATTATGCGTCAGCATATTGATTTGTATGTGAACGATTACTCGTTTACATTGGGCGAAAACGGTAAAAAAGCTGTAGCAACTTTATTAAAAATATATGCAGATATGCACCATAACGCTATGCCATTGCTGCAGGATGTATGCATTGCATAATTTCATACAATTAGCTACTCCTTTTTATTTTTTAGTACCGCACCATAAACTTGCAATGCCCGTTTACGGGCCATTTCGTGCTGCACAATTGGATCCGGATATTCAAAACTATTCAGCTCCGGTATCCACTTATTGATGTACGCTAAATTTTTATCGAACTTCTCAGTTTGCAATGCAGGATTAAATATTCTGAAATAAGGCGCTGCATCGCAACCACTGCCTGCCGCCCACTGCCATCCGCCGTTATTAGCAGCAAAATCATAATCCAATAACTTTTCTGCAAAATAAGCTTCACCCCAGCGCCAGTCAATCAGCAAATGCTTGGTTAAAAAAGAAGCTACAATCATTCTAACCCGGTTGTGCATATAACCGGTGGCATTTAGTTCACGCATACCCGCATCTACAATAGGATAACCGGTTTTACCGGCACACCATTTTTCAAATGCTGCTTCGTTATTGCTCCATTCAATTTGATCATAAATGGGCTTAAAAGCCTTTCCCCCCCTAACATGCGGAAAATGGTATAAAATGGAATGATAAAAATCGCGCCATATCAATTCATTTAAAAAAGCTTCGTTCAGTTGCTGTGCTTTTGCAGCCAACATACGAATACTGATGGTGCCAAAGCGCAAATGAATGCCCAGCCTGGAAGTGCCATTTACAGCCGGAAAATTACGTTGCTGATTATATTTTGCTATCAGGCCCTCATTGAGTTGTTGCGATGGGATGGGTATATCTGCTGCATGGAAACCCATTTCTGCTAAAGTTGGAATGGTATGTTCGGCCGACTGAAAAAAATGTCTAATATCCCGGCCCGATGGGTAAGATTTTAAATGAAAAGGTTGCAATAATGCTTTCCATTTTCGGCTGTATGGAGTAAAAACAGTATAAGGCTTTCCATTTTCTTTCACCACTTCACTCCCATCAAAAATTACCTGATCTTTAAAAGAATGGAATGCAGCACCTTGCCGGAGCAGAAAATCGGCAATACCGGCATCTCTGACAATGGCATATTGTTCGTAATCTGTATTGGTATACACCGATTGTATGCTAAAATTTTCAGACAACTGTTGAAACACCTGTAACGGTGAGCCGTAGTACACCCACATGCCGCTCCCATTGCGCATCAACTGCCAGTGCATGTTTGTGATTACCGAATGTATAAACTGCACTCTTGCATCATTTCTGTTGGTAAGTTTATCTAAAATATGAGTATCAAATATAAACAGAGGTATAACGGGATGGGGCTGACGAAACGCATGATATAAGGCTGCATTATCTTCAAAACGCAAATCCCTTCTAAACCACATAATAGCTATTTCCTGTTTCATAATAACAATATTGAACGATTTAACAAGCAGCCATTCAAATTGTTTAAACAGCCCATAGCGGTGCTATAAATTTTTCATACAGTAATGGAGTCGTTTGTGTTTTATAGTGCATATTATTCACCTCTTTTACCCACTTTATGCCATAAATGGTATTGGTAAAAAATACTTCGGTTGCTTTTAGCACATCTTCCGGCGAAATGGTAGTTTCTTCCACAGGAATATTTTCAGCACGCAGGCATTTCAATAAATATTTTCGCATAATACCACCTACACAGCCCTCAGTAATTGCAGGTGTTTTAATAATGCCATCCTGAATAATAAATACATTGGCAATGGTTGCATCTGCAACATTGCCTTGCGCATTCAATACCAATGCATCGTTCATTTTTTTTTCCTTAGCCCAATAAGCTGCCATGGCATAGCACAGGTAATTATTACTTTTTATATGTGAGTAGGCATCATTAATTTTTCTTGCATCGGTATAAATGCCGGTAACAAGTCCATTTTCATTCAGTTGATTATTGGCGCTGTTCAAATCCCAGGACTGTATCACATAGTTAGGAAAATCATTTTCAGGATCATATAAACCACCCTCACCACGGGCAATGGTAATACGAATACGTGCGGCTTTTTTATGATGATTTTTTTTAACTAATTCTATAATCTGTTCATGAAAAGCATCGGTTATAAAGTAGTTGGGGCGATTAAAATGCAATTGCTGCAGCGATACAAATAATCTTTCTAAATGCATAGCCTGCAGGCATATTTTGCCATTCAGCATTTTTAGTGTTTCAAAGCAGCCATCGCCATATCTAAAAGACCGATTGCTTACAGAAATTACCGCTTTCTCGTTTTTATACAATTTTCCATTGTAATTAAAGTAGCCGTCCGGTTGCATATCCTAAATTTAGTTTAGTTTTATTTTGCCGCTTAATTAATACTTTTTTTTATGAAAATAGGAGAAATTACACAAACGTTAGAAGATTTTGCAGCACCGGCTTATCAGGAATCTTACGACAATGCCCGATTATTGGTTGGAAATTCTGCAAAGAAGTGCACCGGTGTACTTTGCACGTTAGATGTAACCGAAGCAGTAATTCAGGAAGCACATGACCGGAAATGCAACTTAGTGGTAGCCCATCATCCCATTATTTTTAAGGGTTTACAAAAAATTACCGGCTCTAATTATGTAGAGCGAACCATTATAAAAGCCATTCAGCAAAATATTGCCATTTATGCCATACACACCAATTTAGACAATGTAATTAACGGTGTAAATGGTATACTGGCCACCAAATTGGGTTTAACAAATACTCAAATTTTATTACCCAAACCCAATACATTGAACAAATTGTACACTTTTGTACCCAAAGCCTATACTGAAAAAATAAAAAACGCCCTATTTGAAGCCGGAGCCGGCAATATTGGTGCATACAGCGAATGCAGTTTTAGTACCGGGGGAACGGGAACTTTTAAAGCAGGCACAGGAACCACTCCATTTGTAGGCAATATTGGTGAAAGGCACTTAGAACCGGAAGAAAAAATTGAAGTAATTTTTCCGGCTGTACTACAATCCGCTATTATTGAAGCATTATGGAAAGCGCATCCTTATGAAGAAGTAGCTTATGATGTGGTTCCTTTGCTCAATCATTTTAATCAGGTAGGCAGTGGCATTATAGGCAGTTTACCTCATCCGGTTGAAGAAACTGCATTTTTAGAAAAAATAAAGCATTTATTGAAGGTGCCTGTAATAAAACATACCCGATTATTGGGGAAACCCATTCAAAAAGTGGCTATTTGTGGTGGAGCAGGCAGCTTTTTAACCCAACGGGCAATTGCCGCTGGTGCCGATATATTTATTACTGCCGATGTAAAATACCACGATTTTTTTGAAGCCAACAACACTATTATTATAGCCGATGTGGGCCATTGGGAAAGTGAGCAATTTACAATTGATTTATTGGAGGCGGTTTTACAAACCAAATTCCCTACCTTTGCCGTCCTTAAAAGTAAGGTAAGTACCAATCCCATACAATATTTTTTATAAAACGCATCGCTGCCAATCCAACCGAACGATGAACGGAATGCGACGCAACGAAAGCAATATGGGGGTTGATACAGCCGGTACCATAAAACTATTAAACACAAAAAACACAATACAAAATATGGCAACAGCTAAAGAATTTTCTGTAGAAGAAAAACTGGTAGGCCTTATTAAGCTGCAAAAAATTGACAGCAAATTAGATGAATTTGAAATTTTGAAAGGCGAATTACCCATTGAAGTGAGTGATTTGGAAGATGAAATTGCCGGCATTTTAAGCAGAAAAAACAGGATTGAAGAAGAAATTAATGGCATTTCTGAATTTATTGAACAAAAGAAACTGGCTATCACCGAAAGTGAGGCCATGATTAAAAAGTACGAGAAACAAAGCGATAATGTAAAAAACAGTCGCGAGTTTGAGGCCATCTCTAAAGAAATTGAAATGCAACAGCTTGAAATTAAGCTGTGCGAAAAAAATATTCGGGATGCCAATGAAGAGTTGGCCAATAAAGTAAAAGCTTTGGATGCTGCAAAAAAACAAATTGCTACCAAAGAAGGTATTTTAACCCACAAAAAAGGCGAACTGGAAAAAATTATTGTGGAAACAGAAAAAGAAGAAAAACATTTTAAAAAGCTGAGCGAAGAAGCCCGTAAAGAAATTGATGAACGCTTGTTATACAGCTATGATCGTATTCGCAAAAACTACCGTAATGGACTTGCTGTAGTTCCGGTTGAAAGAGATGCCTGTGGTGGTTGTTACAATGCCATACCCCCGCAACGCCAAAGCGAAATACGCATGCACAAAAAAGTAATTGTATGCGAAAACTGCGGCAGAATTTTAGTAGATGCCGACTTGAACGATTCGGTTGTAGCAAAATAAAATATCTTAACTTTTTTATATCACAAACCAGGGGCTTTACTAAAGCTCCTGTTTTATTTTGCACCATATTGGTATTTTGAATACATTGTTTTAAAAGCATTTATCACCAATGAAATTAGCAACCGCCATCCTTTTATTGTTGTTTTTCTTCAACACAAATGCACAAAAGGTATTTGATTTTTCAAGCTCCTGCCAGCAGGCATATACCGAAGTAATGCAATTGCAAATAGGAAAAGGCTTTCGCTATATTGAAGAAAGCAAACAAGCCAATCCGCAGAATTTAATTCCCGTTTATATTGAAAGTTACATCGATTTTTTTACTCTTTTTTTAAATGAAGATCCACAGGAATATGCCCAAAAAAAGGAACTGTTCGATGAAAGAATTGGCCTAATGCAAACAGGCAATAAAAACTCGCCTTTGTTTTTATATACACAAAGTGTAATTTATTTACAAAAAGCAGCAGTTGCCATAAAATTTGGAGAAACCTGGACCGCAGGCTGGGCATTTAGAAAATCGTTCCTGCTCATTAAAGAAAACAAGAAAAAATTTCCCAATTTTTTACCCAATCAACTTATTTACGGGGCATTAGAAGCCGCAGTGGGTACCATTCCCAAAAACTATAAATGGCTGGCTTCGCTGTTAGGCTTGCGCGGCTCAGTAAAAGATGGAATGTTACAGGTAAAAACTTTTGCTTTCAGCAACAATGCCTGGGCACAACTGATGCGAACGGAAGGCGCATTTATTTATGGATATTTAAATTTTTATTTAGAAAATCAAAAATCAGAAACCGTTCAATTCTTAAGATCGGGACGTTTTGATTTGGTGAACAATCATTTATTGGCCTATATGGCAGCTAATTTGGGTAAAAATGATAAACAGACAGAATTTGCCAAAAGCATTATTTTAAACCGCAGCAAAGCATCGGGCTATTTAGAAACACCGGTTTGGCATTTGGAGTTGGGATACGATTTATTGAATCACTTACAATTAAATGATGCAGTAAGGGAATTTAATTTATTCCTGCAACAGTTTAAAGGAAAATTTTATGTAAAAGATACCTACCGCCGCTTAAGCTGGTGTTATTTTTTAATGGGGAATATGCCTGCGGCAGAAAATGCCCGAAAACAAATTATGAGCAAAGGCAGCACCATGGCCGATGCAGATAAGGAAGCACAAAAAGAAGCACAAACCAAAAAATGGCCCAATGCATTGTTACTGGAAGCAAGACTATTGGATGACGGCGGCTACAGAACAGAAGCATTACAACTGTTAAGGAATACCCATGTTAATAATTATACAGACATAACCGATCAGTTAGAATTTACCTATAGAATGGGTAGAATTTACGATGGATTGGATGACAATGCCAAAGCCATTGAATTTTACCGGAAAGCCTATCAGTTGGGCAAAGACAGAACAGAATATTATGCTGCAAGGGCTGCATTACAGGCAGGGATGATTTATGAAAGAACCGGAAATAAAAATGAAGCAGTTGCTTATTACAATCTTTGCCTGAATTTAGGAGAGCATGATTATAAAAGTTCATTGGACCAGCGTGCTAAAAGCGGCATTGCACGTTGTACCGGACAGTAAGCATGTTTTTACTCATTTTATTCTTTTAATTTGCATTCAATCGCTTTGTCATTATTTTTATTGCCAGTACCATGTTACAAAAACTATACATACAGAATTATGTAATTATTGATGAGGTATCCATTCAGTTTAGCCATAAACTCAACATTATTACCGGCGAAACAGGAGCCGGTAAAAGTATACTGATGGGTGCTTTAAACCTTATTTTGGGCGAGAGAGCCGATACAGCCGTACTGATTAACCCTGAAAAAAAATGTATTATTGAAGGTGTATTTTTAACCGAAAACAGAAAAGCAGTTACTCAATTTTTAAAAGAAAATGAACTGGATTTAGAATCATCGCTGCTCATTAGGAGAGAAATTGCGCCCAACGGAAAATCAAGAGCTTTTATTAATGATACGCCTGTTAGTTTACAGCAACTGAAAACACTGGGTAATTTGCTGGTTGATTTACATCAGCAATTTGATACATTGGATTTGGCCAAAGCCGATTTCCAACGGCAGGTAATTGACGCATTGGCACAACAAAGTGAACCATTAAAAAAATATCAGTTCATTTACAAACAATGGAAAGATACCCTGCAGGAATTAGCATCACTTCAATCCCAAAAAACAACTTTTGAAAAAGAGGCAGATTATAACCGATTTTTATTAGATGAATTAACTACCCTGCAACTGGCCCCCAATGAGCTGGAAAATTTAGATCAGGAATTGAAATTACTCAGCAATAGCGAAGGTATTAAGGCTACTTTAACCGGCATTGTATATCCACTAATAGAAAGTGAACAACCCATTGTGCAGCAATTGAAACAAATAATACAGCAGTTGCAAGGATACCATGCCATGCATCCTGATATACCCGCTTTGATTGAACGCCTGAATGCTGCACATATTGAGCTGAAAGATATTGCAACTGAAATAGATCATATTAATCAGCATATTTTATTTGATGCAGAACGTATTGCAGAAATTGAAGAGCGGCTGGCAGCCGGATATAAGTTGTTGAAAAAACACAATGTACAAAATACTGAAGCATTACTTTCCATTCAACAACAATTAAGCGAACAGTTACAACAGGTTTTATTAATTGATGATACCATTGAACAACTGGTAAAAAAAGCTGCAGCATTGCAACAGCATGCTACTGAACTGGCAACAGCCATTTCAGGGGAAAGACACAAGCAAATTCAACCCTTTGAGCAAAAAGTAAATCGTTTATTGTTTCAGGTTGGTATGCCCAATGCACGAATAAAGGTAAATATACAAGCCACTACTTTGTGGGAATATGGCTTGGATAATATTGAGTTTTTGTTTGATGCCAACCATACCAACCGCTTTGAACCGGTAAAGAAAGTGGCCAGCGGGGGCGAGTTAAGCAGGCTGATGCTTTGCATAAAATCACTGATAGCACAATACATCGATTTACCAACGCTAATTTTTGATGAAATAGATACCGGCATTAGCGGCGAGGCAGCCAAACAAGTAGGCTTGATTATGAAAAATTTATCGGAAAACAGGCAAATTATTTGTATTACACATCAGCCACAAATGGCTGGCAAGGCCGATGCACATTTTTTTGTATATAAAGAAAACATCAATAACGCAACTCAAACAAATATACGTTTGCTGAATCAGGAAGAAAGAATTATAGCCATTGCACAAATGCTGGGCGGAGAAAAACCCGGTGCAGCCGCATTGGAAACAGCAAAAGAAATGATGCAACCTTAAAAAATTTGTCTAATTGTAAACAAACAGCAGCAGTTGCATCCATTTCTTGCATTAAATCTTTATGTTTGAGGTTTCATAAACAATTTTTTTACAGTTGAAAAAATAAATGTATGGCATACAACTTATTAAAAGGCAAAAGAGGTATTATTTCCGGAGCATTAGATGAAAATTCAATTGCCTGGAAAGTAGCGGAAAAAGCGCATGAAGAAGGTGCAACATTTGTATTAACGAATGCCCCCATTGCCATGCGTATGGGGCAAATTAATGCGCTGGCAGAAAAAACCGGCTCTCTCATTATTCCTGCAGATGCCACGAATGTTGAAGAGTTAACCCATTTATTTACGCATGGTCAGGAAGTTTTGGGCGGTAAAATAGATTTTGTTTTACATTCCATTGGTATGAGCGTGAATATCAGAAAAAATATTCCCTACACAGAATTGAATTATGATTACTTTTTAAAAGGTATAGATGTTTCTGCATTATCATTACACAAAATGCTGGCCGTTGCTAAAAAATTAGATGCCATTAACGAATGGGGAAGTGTGGTGGCTTTAACTTATGCAGCAGCACAACGCACTTATCCTTTTTATACAGATATGGCAGATATTAAAGCTATGTTAGAATCTATTGCAAGAAGTTTTGGCTACCATTATGGCGTAACAAAAAAAGTACGCATCAATACCGTTTCTCAATCTCCAACTAAAACAACTGCTGGTACCGGAATTAAAGGCTTTGGCGACTTTTTTGATTATGCCAATGCCATTGCCCCATTAGGCAATGCTACTGCCGAAGATTGTGCCAATTATTGCATTACGTTGTTTTCAGATTTAACCCGTATGGTTACCATGCAAAATCTTTTTCATGATGGTGGCTACTCCTCTACCGGTGTTAGCAATACCATTATGGAAAAAATGGGATTGGAATAAAAGTCACTTCAAAATATTGCAATTAAAAGCCGGATTTTCACCGGTTTTTTTATTGTACAGGCACAAAAAAACCACCCATAAATGGTGGCTAATATAATGGAAGGTGGTTTCGTTAATACTCATCCTCATTAAACATAAAATCCTCCTGACTTGGGTAATCGGGCCAAATATCTTCAATACTTTCATAAACCTCCCCCTCGTCATCTAATTCCTGCAAATTTTCAACCACCTCAATGGGTGCACCACTACGGATAGAGTAATCTATTAACTCATCTTTAGTAGCGGGCCAGGGTGCTTCTTCCAGATAACTTGCCAGTTCTAATGTCCAGAACATATTTAAAAATTTTGTGCAAAAGTAACCGTATCTGCGAAACTACCAAAAATGGCTTTACAGGTATTTGTAAATTATTTTGAAAAAATAGGTAAAAAGCAGGAATCTATTGTAAGTTTACGGCCAAATACCTTTGTAAAATTTATGTTAAGTGCCCGCAATATTGTAAAAAAATACAATCGTTTAGAAGTTTTAAAAGGCGTAAATGTGCAAATTGAACAGGGCGAAATTGTATCAATTGTAGGTTCTTCCGGAGCCGGCAAAAGTACCTTACTGCATATTTTAGGTACTTTAGATGAGGCAGACGGCGGCGAAATTATGCTGAACAACCAACCCATTCATCAGTTAAAAGGTAAAAAATTAGCAGATTTTAGAAACAATCATATTGGGTTTGTATTTCAGTTTCACCATTTATTACCTGAATTTACAGCATTGGAAAATGTATGCGTACCGGGTTGGATTGCCCAAAGAGGGAAAAAAGAATTACAATTGCACGCCACTGAGCTGCTCACCCTACTGGGATTGGCAGATAGAATACATAATAAACCTCAGGAATTAAGCGGCGGAGAACAACAAAGGGTTGCAGTGGCAAGGGCGCTCATTAACCGGCCCGATATTATTTTTGCCGACGAACCCACTGGCAATTTGGATAGTGCCAATGCCAAAGATTTACACGATTTATTTTTAAGATTGCAGCAGGAATTAGGGCACACTTTTTTAATTGTTACCCATAATGCGGAACTTGCTGCATTAAGCAACCGGGTTTTACACATGAAAGACGGGCTAATTGTTTCCTGAAACAACTACTGAAATTACTACTGAATACGGGGCTTCCAGGCAATTTCTGCTATTTGCAGTTTGTGTCCAATGCAACGGGCTATAACAAATAAATAATCACTCAACCGGTTTAAATATTGAATTACCAAAGGATCTACAAACAAATTGTTGGCTTGCATAGCCACACACAAACGTTCGGCTCTGCGGCAAACACAACGGGTAATATGCGCGGTTGAAATGGCAGTATGCCCACCCGGTAAAATGAAATGCTTCATCACAGGTAAATCGGCCTGCATGGCATCAATATGATGTTCTAACCACTCTATGTCGGCTTTATTTAAATCAGGAATTTTCATTAAAGGTGCTTTTTCAGGATCGCAGGCTAAAGAAGATCCAATGGTAAATAACCTGTCCTGAATTTCTTTTAAATCAGCACATAATGGCTGTAAAACAGGAAATAGAGCAATTGAGTCGCTTAGCAATCCAATAAATGAATTCAATTCATCTACCGTACCATAACTTTCAATACGAATATGATTTTTTGCAACTTTTGTTCCACCAATTAAGCTGGTGTTGCCGGCATCTCCGGTTTTTGTATAAATTTTTAGGGCCATATTGTACAATATCAATCAAAAGATGTTACAAAGTTACCCGTAAAAAGGTTTATGCTATACAGTAAATAAATAAAGCAGGTTTTCTTCTATACCTCATTATTGATAAACGGTGTGCGTAGTAAAATCTTTGATATTATCACTTTCAATTACCCCATCGCGCAACCGAATAATGCGTTTGGCATAACGTGCAATATCTTCTTCGTGGGTTACCAGTACCACTGTATTGCCTGCTTCCTGAATTTTGCCAAAAATTTCCATTACTTCAACTGAAGTTTTAGAATCTAAATTTCCTGTTGGCTCATCTGCCAATAAAATGGATGGATTATTGACCAATGCTCTTGCAATAGCAACTCTTTGAATTTGGCCACCACTTAATTCATTCGATTTATGATGACTACGATCACCCAATCCAACTTTTTGCAAAGCCTCAATGGCTCTTTCCAGCCGCTCTTTTTTAGCAACACCTGCATAAATGAGGGGAAGTGCTACATTTTCTGCAGCTGTTAAACGGGGTAGTAAATTAAATTGTTGAAAAACAAAACCAATTTCTTTATTACGTACTTCAGCCAAATCATCATCGGGCATTTTACTAACATCTTTACCATTTAAAATATAACGACCACCCGTTGGCGAATCAAGGCAACCCAAAATATTCATGAGGGTGCTTTTTCCACTTCCGGAAGGTCCCATTAAGGCTACATACTCATTCCGTAATATAGAAAGACTGATCCCCTTTAATACTTTGATTACCTGGTTTCCTATAAAATAATCTTTCTCTATATGATTGAGTTCAATAAGAATATCCATACGGTTGATAATTAAACTTTATTTTTTTATAACAGTAGGTACCTGAAAAAAATCGCCATTGTGCAGCGGCGCATTCTTCAATGCTTCAGCCTGCGTAATTTGGTTATCAACTTCATCTTCCCTAAAAACATTCATGGGCTGGCCCACGTACATTAATGGTGCAACATTGGTAGTATCAACCGCCTGCAGTTCCTGTACAAAGGCTATCATATTTTCCAAATCGCTAATTAATTGGGGCATATCGGCTTCATCAACATTCAAACGGGATAAATGCGCCAATTTTTCAACCATAGCTTTATCAACCTGCATATTTAAAATTTTGTTTTAATATTCTAAAAAACAATACCGTTACTAACGAGTATGGTTATTCTTTCAAAAATAACTGAAATGTTCTAATTCATCACAGCCTTTGTATTAACGGCAAATTCGGCTGATTAATTGAAGCAGATGGATGACTATCTGCAAAACATGGTTATTTTTGGGAATTGAGCTTATCCAGCGCAGCTTGTGCAAACTTTAAAATATCTTTTGTACCCATATAACCCAATGCATACATCACCGGTTTACCTGCTGCATCTGTAAATACCAATGTAGGATAAGCATTTACACCAAAATAGCGGGATACCTGCGGGCCAATGCCTTTTTCAGCATCAATAGAAATATTAATAAAATTATTATTAAAGAAATCGCCTACTTTTTTATTTTGAAAGGTTTTGGTTTTCAATAGCATACAAGGCGGGCACCAGGTTGCATATACATCAACAAATATTAATTTGTTTTCTTGTTTAGCCATTTGCTTCGCTAAATTCCAATCCTGTTCTATAAACCGAATGGCATGTGTTACAACATTCGGTTGTTGCATCATATACTGCTTTTCGCCGGCACGATTGGTTGAAGGAATCAACCAAATAAAGAATGTAATGAACAATGTTTTCAACAGCATGCTTCCAATTGAAATGTAAAATTCTGATTTTCAAATGAGAAAATCTGTTAAATCTGATGATTGTAAATAATTTTAAGGCAATATGTAGCAATAATACTACAATAAATACAATAAATTATACGTTATATGCTTCAGCTTATATAACTTTAATATGGAGATTTGAATAACCCAACTCTTAAATAAACCTATAACCTGAGAAAGAATCTTGTCGCACTTACAATTTGATGTATTGGCGACACCCAAATACTATATCAGTCTATATAAATATTATAATAGATTATGAAAGTTTTAGTAGTAGAAAGTAATCCTATTCTGTTGAAAATATTGACCATAAGATTAAGTGAGGCCAAATATACCGTATACAGCAGTTTAGAAGGAGAACATGTGCATGAATTAATAGTGCACATTAAACCTGATATACTGATTACTAAATTAAAACTGAAGTATGCATCAGGACTTGAGTTAATTAAGTTAGCCAAATCAAAGTTTCCAAATATTTTTATAGTAGTAATAACCAAACTTACACAGGAAGAAATCATCAATGATTTAAAAAAATCAGGTGTAAATAAATACATCAAGAGACCATTTAATATTGAACAAATATTAACTGCAATTTCTGAATTCAAATCGAAACAGATTGCACAACCTGCTTTATTAAATTTACCTGAAAGCATACCATTGTATAAATACCCTGTTCAATTATATAAAGATGGAACCAATGAATTATAATATTACGAAGCAAACGCTTATATTTTACTATATACACCTCGAAACACTTCGAACAGTTGCGTTGATATTCTTTATTCTGTCTGTTACTCTGGTGATTGTAATTTATACCAATACCTACATTAAAAAAAGGTATTTTCTCCTCAAAATTATTATTCAAAAAAGAATGAGCAACTGGCTGGCTGAACAAATTGCTGCAACAAATGAACCATCAAGTGAGTTACCCGATAGAATAAAAAATATTTTAAAATCAAACTATGCTAAAAAAATAATCACGAATGAATTAATAGTATTAAAAAATAATATTCAGGGAAAAGAAGTAGGGAATATCATCCGATTGTATGAAATTTTACAACTAAAAGACAGTTCAATTAAAAAACTGTACAGTAAAAAATGGTATGTAAAAGCAAAGGGTATCCACGAATTATATACCATGGATCAACGAGATTTATTAAAGGTAATTTATAAAAATACAAATAGTACAAACGAATTGGTACGCACAGAAGCACAAACAGGCATTGTAAATATGTATGGATTTGATGGACTTCGGTTTTTAAGTGTTATATCAAATCCAATCACAGAATGGCAACAAATTAAACTATTAGCACAATTACAAAACCAACAGCCAAGTAATGTTTTTTTAAAAAAATTAAACGAATGGCTACGATCAAAAAACGATACTGTAATAACATTTTGCTTAAAAATAGCAGCTATTTATAGCATTAAAGAAGCATTGCCTATTATTCACCAAACTTGTTTAAAGCATAATAATGCCTTTGTTAGAAAAACAGCTATTGAAACATTGGTTTCATTTCCCCAACAAACAGAAACATCAGCACTAAAAGCACTTTATAAATTAGAAACAAAACAAAATAAAATAGCCATACTAACTGTACTACGAAAAATCGGAAGCAGAAACGATATTCAATTTTTAAAAGAAATAGTTCTATCTGAAGATATTGATTTAGCTAAAGAAGCTATGATTACACTATTAAAAATAGCACCGGATATGATAACGTGGAAGGAACAATTATTTGTACAAAAAAACAAAGTAACAAAATTCACTTTGCATGCACTAGATGAACTAGCTTATCAATAAATTTTGATGATACTGTTTCAACACAAAAGCTCGTGCAACTGAAATGATTTTTTTAGCCACACATCATATACTATTTGAAATTGCCTCCATCATTTGCAACATAAACATTATTTGGGAGAATGGTATGTTGTGGCTCCTGAATGCACATCAACTGACTGAAGCAATATATCATATTATTTCAGAAATAATATTCATTTACTCGGTTGCACTTATTACCACATACTTATTTATAGGATTATATTCAATTGGAGAAACAAAAAAATACCTACATAAGAACACATATACTGATTATGATTTACTTTTTACCAATAATTATGCTCCAGGCATTAGTGTACTGGCTCCTGCTTATAATGAAGCAAAAACTATTGTGGAAAATGTACATTCACTCTTATCGATTGATTATATAAATGTTGAAATTATTGTAATCAATGATGGCAGTAAAGATGATAGTTTAACCCAATTAATTACTGCATTTGAATTAGAGCAGGTAAACTTTTATACAGAAGAGAAAATTAAAACAAAACCTATAAATGGTGTTTACAGAAGTAGAAATCCGCTTTACAAAAAATTGATTATTGTAGATAAAGAAAATGGAGGAAAAGCAGATGCGCTTAATGTGGGTATCAATATTGCCTCAAAAGATTATATTGTTTGTATAGATGTTGACTGCATTTTGGAACCAGATGCATTATTAAAAGTAATGAAACCATTTTTAGAAGAGTCGGATAAAAAAGTAATTGCTACCGGTGGTGTTGTTAGAATTGCCAATTCGTGTGAAGTGGTGCGTGGGAAACTTGTAAAAGTATATTTACCTGAAAAGTATTTGCCACGCATGCAAACACTGGAGTACATCAGAGCTTTTATTTTAGGCAGAATGGCATGGAGTCGTTTAAACGGATTAATGCTAATATCCGGAGCATTTGGTGCATTCGATAAAGAAATTGTGATACAGGCTGGTGGTTATAACCACAAAACTGTAGGAGAAGATATGGAACTGGTGGTAAGAATGCGCAGGTATATGGAAGAAAGAAAACTACCATATGTAGTGAAATACATTCCCGATCCTCTGTGCTGGACAGAAGCGCCGGATAATTTTAAAATTTTAGGCCGCCAGCGTAATCGATGGCTCCGGGGAACTTATGAAACATTGTGGCTGCATAAAAAAATGTTTTTTAATCCCAAATACGGTATACTTGGCCTATTAAGTTATCCTTATTGGTTTTTCTTTGAACTATGTTCACCCATCATAGAATTTATAGGTTTTATCAGTTTTTTAATTTTTGCTTTAGCAGGAATATTGGATTGGAGTTATTTTATTTTATATTTAATCGTTATAATATTTTTCGGATATACTTATTCCATTTTTGCCATTTTAATGGAAGTACTTACATATCATCAATATAAGCGGAGAATAGATATTACTCATTTAATATTTAGCACTTTTACAGAACCTTTCTACTTTCACCCATTTGTAGTTTGGAGTGCAATGAAAGGATTTATTGATAAAATCAATAAAAAATCAAATTGGGGTGAAATGGTTCGAATAGGATTCAATAAAAAAAATATTGTTACGGAAAACAATACAACAATTATACAGCACAAAGAGGAACATCTAAAACAAAAAAAGGATCGTAAAACATTAGAAGTATTTGGAAATTATTTTTTGAAGTTGGTTTATTTCTCAAAACTGTATGCAAAATATATCATAGTATTTGTGAGCACTATTATAACCATCAGTACACTTGAATTATTAGCTGAAATCTATAAAAATGGTGCTCCTGATCAATTACCAAAAATTTTGCAAAGCTCTATCTTTCATGATATACGATTTTTATTTTTAGTTGTCATTAGCTTGTATTTCCCATTGTATCTTGCATATTTAATTAGCCGAAAATTTTCGAAACTCCTTATTCAATCAGTTTTTTTTAGTGTATGCATTATTCAATTAATGTTATCAGCATATTTTTACTTTACTCAGGTGCCTTTAGGAGCGGATATATTTGGTTATAGTTGGAGTGATATTGTAACAACCATTACAGCATCAAATATTTCAGTTTATGTAATCATAGCTTTTTGGGGAATTGTATCCATTATTTTTTACCTGCAAATATTTCTACCCAAAAAATTAAACCCTGGCAATATTAGCATTAGTATCTTTAGTGGTATACTGGTAATACTTTCTTTTACAGGATTTTCTTCTTTTATGAAAATTAGAGAATACAACAATTATTACTACAACAACTTATCACAAAACAAAACTGCATATTTTCTAAGCGCATCGTACCAATATCTCTTTCCAAAACACATTGAAAATATAGCACAATTAAAGCAAGAAAAATTTGTTACAAAAAATTTTAAATATATATATGAAAAAAAATATCCTTTTCTACATATAGCAGATAGCTCTGCCGAAACCCTTTCACAGTATTTTAAAACTGACAGTACCATACCCAATATTGTCATTATCATTGTAGAAGGTTTAGGAAGTGCATTTAGTAATGATGAAGCTTATTTGGGCAGTTTTACACCTTTCTTAGATTCTTTATCAAAGCATGCATTGTATTGGAGTAATTTTTTAAGTGAGGGTGGCAGAACTTTTGCTGCACTACCTTCTATTACAGGATCACTCCCATTTGCACAAAGTGGCTTTGCAGAACTTGGCAATAAAATGCCGCCGGCATTTACGCTCATGAACTTATTAAAGAAACATGGCTATCATTCTGCGTTCCTGTACGGTGGAGATGCATCATTTGATAATATGAACCTGTTTATGAAAAAAAATGGAACAGACAGAATATTTGATATGCATGATTTCAATGCCACAAAATATCAAAAAATAAATTCAGTGAATAATTTTTCATGGGGTTATGAAGATAAATCGCTGTATCAGTTTTATTTTGATCATCTCAACAATACAACACCCTACCTGAATGTTTTGCTAACTTTATCTACTCACGAGCCTTTCTCACTCAATCAGGCAGCTTTATACTATAATAAATTTGATAAACATTTAAGCCGACTTGCATTAAGAGAATCAGATAAAGAAAAAGTTGCACATTACAAACAAGAGCTAAGTGCAGTTTTATATGCCGATGAAAATATAAGATATTTTTTTAATGTTTATAAACAAAGAACAGATTTTACACATACTATTTTTATCATAACCGGTGATCACAGAATGCCTGAAATCCCTATAGAAGATAAATTAGACCGATATCATGTACCCTTGATTATCTATTCGCCATTATTGAAAAAAAGTGAAGTGTTCAGGAGTATATCTACACATTTTGATATAACGCCAACACTTATTAAGTTATTACAAAAGCAATACAGGCTTGCTTTTCCGGATACTGTTGCATGGATGGGATTAGGTTTAGATACCGCAATAAGGTTCAGAAATATACATCATTATCCATTGATGCAAACAAAAACCGATTTAGTAGATTTTATCAGTAATGAGTACTTAGAAAACCAGGAAAGCCTGTTTAGAATTTATCCAAGCTTATCGATTGAAGCAACAAAAAAAGACTCTGTATTGGCAGAAATCAATAATAGATTTAATCAATTCAAAGTAAAAAACAATCAATTCGCAAAAGATTTAAAACTATTACCCGATAGCTTGTTTAAAAAATATACAGAATAATTAAATCCCACAAGCTACAGTGTATGTTAGTGTATCTATAACCTAAACATCCAGGCTACTCCTACCTGATATTGATTACCTTTGATTTTGGGTAAATATTCCTGATTTACCCAATTAGCATCAATCGACAATACATTCATTTTCCCAATAGTTTTCCGGTATAACAAGCCCGCTTTATAAGCAACCAGATTAGCCCTATTATCTAATAAAACTGCATTATACCTGTCATCTGGCGAAATACCATAACCGGCAGAAATGCCAATAAAGTCATAAGCTCCGCCAAAATAGTAACGCGCCATTGCGCTATAAGAAACACCGGCTTTGGAAGTATAATTAGACGGAATAATATAAGCTCTTGCCCCAAAAAGCCAGTTTTTATAATACTTGCCAGCATAGGCAGTATATAACCAAGTTGGACTATTACCAAACTGTAAATAGCGTACCCCCATTTCTGCTTCATAACTTTTTGGCAAATTAGCATATAATGAAAATGCACCACGCCATTGAGGAAATACCCCGTTATTATTTCCCGTATAACCAGCATTGATATAGCTGTAAAATATTTTTGAAATATGCGGATAAGATTCTACTTCAAACTGCAAGGCATTTTCGTTGAACCTATTGGCATAATTTACTCTTCCGGTGATTAATCCCAACGAGGTTGTCCTTCCATAATCAACACTAGCCAAATGCCAGGGGTTGTTAAATTGTTGATCAAAATATACAAAATCATAACTCAGATCTATCTGATTTTTTGAGAGTAATGATTTAATAGATGCGGCCAACGCCCTTGCAGCAGCCATTTCATTTCTAAAATGAATCAGTTTTTGAATAGTGAAATAAGCACTATCATAGTTTTGTTGCGCTACAAAAATCCTTGATTTTAACAACAGCAAGGATGCTGATTCCGGATGAAATTGCAAACCAGTGTTACATATAGCCAATGCTTTTGGATAAGCATTATTCCAAAATAACATTGTAGCATATCCTAATGAAGCATCTTCATAGCCAGGATTTTTCTGCAAGGCATTTTCAAAAAAATAAGCCGCACTGTCATAATTTTTTTCCCAACTGTTTATTCTGCCCATAAATACCCATAAATCAGTATAACCCGGGCTTTGCTGAATACCCTGCTGCAGGTATTGTTTTGCCAATGCATAATTATGCTGCCGGAAAGCAGCATTACGAGCTAAAATAAGTAAACTATCGCTTGATAAATTTGCTTGAGAGTAGATAGTAGTAGTAAAAAATAGCAGAGATATTAGCCATAAATACTTATTACACTGCATGGGATAGGTGTTAAAATACCTGTAAAGGTAGTATCAGCAGTGCATTTTAAGCACTGAAATGCAATTTTTTTTGTAAAACGGGATAAGCTGTTAACTTTAAAAAAGATTATTATTAATTAGCCGTTTGATTGATTATTTTTGCAGTTGAACGTTAAACAGTTTGTATGAAGCTTTTTATTGGGGGATTACCCGGCGATATTGATGAAACCGATTTAAAGGAGATGTTTGAATTATATGGCGATGTGCGCTCAGCTATTGTTATCAAAGATAAACAAACCGGAAAAAGCAAAGGGTTTGGTTTTGTTGAAATGCCCAATGATACAGAAGCCAAAGAAACCATTGAGCTACTCAACGGCGTAAAAATGCTGGGCAAAAAAATTGCTGTTACTCAAGCGGAAGATAATGGCCGAAGCAACAATAATAGCGGTGGTGGCAGACCTTTTAATAACAGACCTCCGGGAAGAAGATACTAAAAAATTAATTTTTGAATAGATGTCGGTCATATTGTCGGCATCTATTTTTTTAGAGCTCAGTTTGTTTTACACATAGGTGTATTTGTAATAACCCATTTTTTGTTAGCAATATTTCAAAGAATGATTTTTGATGCAGTTTGGTTTGATAATCTTTTTTGTGGTTTCATTGCCGGGATGTTTTTCATCCCGGTTTATCTTTTTATGCCCTTTTTTTTAGGGGATAGGTACAACTATCCCATCAACTTCTTAGTTCTACTTTCAGTTGAACCAGCCTGAACAGGTGGTAGGTATGGTTCATTAATCCGATGGCCACCTGGTTTCTTATAAAGTTCCTGTACCGTAAATACATTTCATTCATACTATTGGTCATAAAACCAAAAATGTGTTCTATCCTGGTTCTGATGGCTGATTTCTTTTTATTATGTTGCTGTTGCCGCTTTGTCAGCGGCTTGCCCCGGTAACCTCTTTCATGGATGCAACTTTCTATATTTTTCCAGTGGCATATCTGTTCTATGGCTATACTGCGGTAAGCACTGTCGGCATAAAGGGGTTGACCGCCATCTCCTTTCTTATTTAATAATTCATCCATCTGTTCACTATCCTGTATATTGGCGGTAGTAACTTTGTTTGGTTGTGTTATCGGCATTAACATGGTTCTTATAACTAAAATAGTTTTTGCCATTATGCGTTAGTGATGAATCGTTGTTATTTACTCATGAATTCTTTTATAACCACAGCCTGGTTGTGTAAAACATCTTTTGCACCAAAAACAAGTGTAATATTTTGTTTTGACAGTAATTTTCTTAACTCTTCTACAGCCGGTTTATTATGTAACAATTCAGTAGTGTATTTTTCATGAAATACTTTCCACTTTGCAACATCATGTGCAAACCATTTGCGCAATTCGGTACCTGGTGCAATGTCTTTCAACCATACATCAATCTTTGCTTTTTCTTTCGTTAACCCTCTGGGCCAAACCCGATCTACCAGAACACGCAATCCATCTGAGTCTTCAGGTGGATCGTATACTCTTTTTAGGGATAAATTTTTTTTCATGAATTCATGTTTATGAAAAAAACTATATTATTACTTCATCCAATGATCAAATAAACTTTCGTATTGTTTGTAACTTTAATCCAGATTTATATATACCCATCAACATTTGAATTGTTGAAACGAAAAAAGGTAACTACACTAAATAGAAGATCAATTATTGTTTCAAAAACTGCCTTAAAACATATTGAAGAATACCTCCATGCCTGTAATATTCAACTTCAATTTCAGAATCTAATCTGGCCAGTACATTAAATTGAGTAGCAGTACCATCTTCTTTGATTGCCGAAACGGTTAATTGTTTTAGTGGAGTTAAAGATTGATCAATACCCATAATATTAAAAGTTTCTTTCCCGGTTAATCCAATACTTTCGGCGGTGGCTCCATCCAGATATTGTAAAGGCAAAACGCCCATTCCAACTAAATTGCTCCTATGAATGCGTTCATAACTTTCTGCCAGCACTGCTTTAATACCCAATAAAAAAGTACCCTTTGCAGCCCAGTCTCTTGATGAGCCACTACCATATTCCTTTCCTGCCAAAATCAACAAAGGCGTTTGTTGTTCCTTATATTTCATCGCAACATCATATACCAACATTTCTTCTCCTGTGGGCAAATAAACGGAATAGCCACCCTCTCTGTTGGCAATTTTATTTTTTATTCGAACATTGGCAAAAGTTCCGCGAACCATTACTTCATCATTTCCTCTGCGTGAACCGTATGAATTAAAATCGGATTTTTGTACTCCTTTGCTTAATAAATACTTTCCTGCAGCAGAAGATTCGGAGAATGACCCCGCAGGTGAAATATGATCTGTGGTAATACTATCACCCAACATTAATAATACACGAGCATGTTCAATATTTTGAAATGGTGCAGGCTCATTGGGAAGATCCTTAAAAAATGGGGCTTCTTTAATGTATGTGGAGTCGGTACTCCATTCATATAATTTTTCTTTTGCTACCGGCAGATTTTGCCAAATACTATTTCCCTCAAAAATAGTTTGATAATTTTTTTCAAAATCATTGGGTGATAATACCTGACGCATCACTGTTTGAATTTCTTCATTTGTTGGCCAAATATCTTTTAAATAAACGGGTTCCAGATTTCTGTCGAAACTAATTGGTTCGTTCAGTAAATCAATATCCACTCTGCCGGCCAATGCATATACCACTACCAACATAGGCGACATGAGAAAATTCATTTTTATTTGTGGATGTATTCGCGCTTCAAAATTTCGGTTACCAGATAAAACAGATGCTACCACCAAATCGTTTTGTTCAACTGCTTTTGCAATATGAAAAGGTAGCGGTCCTGAGTTGCCGATGCAAGAGGTGCAGCCATATCCTACTACATGAAATTGCAAAGCTTCCAAATCGCCCAGCAAATCAGCTTTTTTCAAATAATCTGTTACTACTTTTGAACCCGGTGCCAATGAAGTTTTTACCCAGGGTTTCACATCAATACCCAGGGCTCTTGCTTTACGTGCTACCAAGCCGGCACCAATCATCACATAAGGATTAGAGGTATTGGTACAGGAAGTGATGGCAGCTATTACTACTGCACCATCATTTAGCATAAACTTTTCTTCTCCCAAACTAACCCATACTTTTTTCATACCATTTTCAACCAATACTTCAACTACATTTGTTTCGGCAGATTTTGGTTCATGCATCGGCTGGCTGCCACCTTCTGCCTTCCATTTATCAATGAATTGTTCATTGGCTGTAATGTATGCTCGTCCATAATTCGCTTTTAAAAGTTGAACAAATGTTTTTTTAAAATCTTTTAAAAGTATTTTATCCTGCGGTCGTTTGGGGCCGGATACAGTAGGCTCAACGGTAGACAGATCGAGTGTAATTACATCGGTATATTGTATATGCTCATTGCCTGTTCTCCATAATAAATTGGCCTTACAATAATTTTCTACCAAGGCCAATTGTTCAGGAGAACGGTTGCTTTCGCGCATGTATTCAATAGTTTTTGCATCTATTGGAAAGTAAGTTATTGTGCAACCAAACTCAGGAGACATATTTCCAATTGTAGCACGATCGGGCACAGTTAAATGATCCAGCCCATCGCCAAACACTTCAACAAATTTTCCAACAACGCCATATTTTCTTAATAATGCAGCAATGGTTAATACCATATCTGTTGCTGTTGTACCCACGGGAAGTTTTCCGGTTAATTGCAATCCAATTACTTCCGGCATAATAAAATAAACTGGTTGCCCCAATAAAGCAGCTTCCGCTTCAATGCCACCAACACCCCAGGCTACCACTCCAATTCCATTTACCATAGGTGTATGACTATCAGTACCTACTAATGTATCGGGAAAGATTACTCCATCGCGTTCTATTACGCCTTTGGATAAATATTCCAAATTCACCTGGTGGCAAATACCCATTCCGGGAGGTACTACACTAAAATTATTAAATGCATGTTGTGCCCATTTTAAGAAGCGATAGCGTTCTTCATTTCTAACATATTCTTCCTGCATATTTTTATCGTATGCATAAGCAGTTCCAAAATAATCAACCTGTACTGAATGATCTATCACCAAATCAACAGGTATTAAAGGATTTATGATATCGGGATTTTTACCTTTTTCAGCAACGGCTGTCCGTAATGATGCAATATCAACCACGGCAGGAACGCCTGTAAAATCCTGCATCAATACTCTTGCCGGTTTAAATGGAATATCTTTATCTGATGCTTTAGGTTTCCAATTTAATATGGTTTCTACATTTTCTTTGGTAACAGCAAAATCGTCAAAATTTCGAAGCGCATTTTCTAATAATATTCTAATTGAGAAAGGCATTTTACTAACGGCATATCCTTTACGTTCTAATTCAGGAAGGCTATAGTATACAAAACTACCTTTAGCTGTTTGAAGTGTTTTTGTGATGCTTAAAAAATCGTTCTTCATAAGGAAAATTTTATGGTGAAGAAATAAAGTATGCAAGCATAATAAGCAAGAACAAATGAAAACTGTGTGAATTTGTACAGCTATGCCACTCAAATGTTATTGCAGTAAAATGGCGTATAAATTTACTTCATTTTAATGGAAGGAAGGAAACATTTTATTTTAAAGGGAAGATAAAAATTAGCTGAAATACTTAAAATGATAATGTGTCATGGAAAGCTTGTATATACTTTTCAACATACAGCTGTTTTTGTTTTTGCCTGTACTGCATAATAAATCGGGGATGCTCTAACGGTATAATTTTTTGAAAGAAATTGAACTCCTCATTCAATTGTTGAATGTACTTATAATTTTTACCGCTTCCCAAACAAAAAGCAGTATGGGTATAAATGCCAAAATGAATTTGTTGCTGCAATGATTGAAGTATAAATGGCTTTAATGCTGTTTGCAAATCTTTGTCATCATAATAATTGAAATTCACGAATTTATTTGCATTTGTTTGCTTTGCAAAACCCGGCGGAACAATGGAATTGATATAAAAGTATTGATAAAATACCTGTGTACCTCCAAAAGCCTGAATCATATCATAAATAAAAACAGAAGAAGGTTCATGTGTTTCTTTACCTTTATAAGGTATACCACATGCACTGGTTAACCGTTTGGTATCAGTAAAAGGAACACCGGTAACTGCAGCACCAAAATGGCCCGGGTTAATACCGATGATAAAAAAACGTTTCTTTTGATCATCGTAAAACTTTTTGTAAAAACTTTTCATTAACTGAATAGCACCCTCATTATTTTGAAAGGGGTTCATTGCAACAATGGTTTTAGGCAAAGGAATATTTAATGATAGTTCTTTGTTAAAACGAATAACGCTATCTGCAAAAGTTTTTTTCATTACCATATTAGCTTCACAGCATTCAAACCAAACAATAAAGTTATTGTTTGAACCCATAGCGAAACCTTAAAATAATGAAAGGAATGAAATTTTATACTTATTCCGGCTCCTGCGCAGCAGTAACTTTAGGTGCATACCATTTATCGCGTATCCAGAATGCAACATTTACCAATGTAATTAAAGCAGGCACTTCAACCAGCGGACCAATTACGCCGGAAAATGCTTCCCCACTATTGATGCCAAATACACCAATTGCTACAGCAATGGCCAATTCAAAATTGTTACCGGCAGCAGTAAAAGCAATAGATGCATTCACCGAATAATCTGCACCCATCTTTTCCCCGATAAAGAAACTCACCAAAAACATAATGGCAAAATAAATAACCAGAGGTAATGCTATACGCAGCACATCAAAAGGAATCTGAACAATCAATTCACCCTTTAAACTAAACATCACCACAATGGTAAATAAAAGTGCAATTAAAGTAATAGGTGAAACAAAAGGTATAAACTTATTTTTATACCACTCTTCACCTTTGGCTTTCAATAAAAAATAGCGGGTTAAAAACCCGGCAACAAAAGGAATTCCTAAATAGATGGCAACACTTTCTGCAATATGTTTAATGGTAATGTTGACTGTATTGCCTGAAAATCCAAAAAGAGGTGGTAAAACAGTAATAAAAAAGTAAGCATATACACTATACAACAATACCTGAAAAATACTGTTCAGTGCTACCAATCCAGCTGCATATTCCCTGTTGCCTTCTGCTAATTCATTCCATACTATCACCATCGCAATACAACGAGCCAATCCAATTAAAATGAGCCCTGTCATGTAAGCAGGATAATTGTGCAAAAAAATAATGGCAAGAAAAAACATCAAAAAAGGCCCAATAATCCAATTCAAAAAAAGTGACACACTTAATACCCTTGTATTTTTAAATACCTCTTTTAACTTGTCGTATTTTACTTTGGTAAATGGCGGGTACATCATTAATATTAAACCGATAGCCAACGGAATATTGGTGGTACCTGATGAAAATGAATTAATAAAATTAGCGGATGAAGGAAAAAAATAGCCAATAGATACACCGACTGCCATCGCCAGAAATATCCACAATGTTAAGTATCTGTCTAAAAAACTCAAATGTTTTCTTTCTTGTGTAGGAGCGCAATTATTTGCTGCCATAACTAAATTTTCTTGATTGGAATAAATTTTAGTAATTCAATCGCAATATTACGATGTTATTTTTGATTATAACAACAAAAAGAAGAAACTATTTTATTGAATGCTGAGAGTGTTTGTTTCTATATTTTTTTATTTTCGTTTTTTTATAATATCTCTTATTCTTGTTGCACTTTCATAATCTTCTTTAGCTAACACATCTTTCAGCAACGATTGTAATTGTTCAATAGAATATTCGGCCAAAGAGCCCCTAAATGTGCTTAGCTTAGTTTCCACTTCTTGTATTGCAGCTTCATCTAAGACAAAATCGTAAACATAGACTGGACAATTAAATCGTACTGCTAAAGCCAGTGCATCACTAGCACGACAATCAATTTTTTTTTCATGTTTATCAACAGTGATTAGTACCAACCAGGCTTGAAACATTCCATCAATAATATTGTGAATGATAACTTCTTTTAAAGTGGCCCCAAGTTCATTTATTGTAGTTTTAAAAATATCGTGGGTTAAAGGACGAGGCAGTTGCATCCGTTCCATATGTATAGCAATAGCTTGTGCTTCAAATGCGCCAATAATAATTACAATTCGTTTTTTTTCTTGCAAATCTTCTAGTACCAACGAAAAATTGCCTGGCGACGATTGACTGGTATTTAATGCCACTATTTCTACTTCTTTTTTCTCCATTTATTTTATAGGTTTAAACAAATGTATTTTACATTAAAACAAATCTACACAGTTCATCTACATCATCAAATGGTGCAATTACTTGACCATCGCTTCGTAATTTATACAAGCCATTCGTTTCTATTTCAATGTCGTAATTTCTGCCAATGTAGATACGGTTATTCTCTTGTTTTATAATTTCAATACTATAATATTGCAATGCACCTAGTATTAATTCTTTTGCATTCATCTTACATTAAATTTTCTTTTATTACCATTGCACCATACCCAATGCAAAGCAATGCCGATG
The DNA here is from genome assembly GCF_019249625.1 of Hydrotalea lipotrueae. Taxonomy (NCBI): domain Bacteria; kingdom Pseudomonadati; phylum Bacteroidota; class Chitinophagia; order Chitinophagales; family Chitinophagaceae; genus Hydrotalea; species Hydrotalea lipotrueae. Next base: position 124,691 of record NZ_JAESDL010000002.1, read on the forward strand.
CAAAAATTAAAACGGTCTGCAGCATATTATTACTAATAATTTTTTTACTGAATGGCAAACTAAAAGCACCAGCAGCTATCATCATACCACCTACTGAACCTAAACCAAAAAGCAATAAATAAATTAAGCCATTGGTAATGGTTTGAGAGTTGCCTAATACAATTAATATTAATGCTCCACTACCTGCTAAGCCGTGTATTAAACCAATTAAGTAAGCTGGCCAACAGGAATGCTCTTTCGTGGTTTTTGTAACAGTATGTATGTGTGTATGCGAATGTGCATGTCCGTTAGGATGTGTGTGTAGCACAGGTTCTTCTTTTGTGTACCATTGGTAAATTCTATAAATACCTAATACCACCAACATTACACCAACTGCGGCCTCAAAGTATTTAAAAGTAGCTGGCGCTATTTTAAATTTGAGTAGCAAAAAAATAATACCAATTAATAGAATAGTGGATGTGTGCCCAAAGCCCCAATACATTCCATCTTTAATTGCTTTAAATGTTTTGTTTCGTATAGTTACCATATTGCTTACCGCCAAAATATGATCGGTTTCAAAGGCGTGTGTAAAGCCAGCATAAAGGGTCAATAAAATTGTCATGTTAATCATTTTATTACCTATAAAATAAGATTCGATGATTACCCGTATCGGCAGCTACTAAAATATCGTTGAAACAATTTATACCAAAAGGCCAATATATTTCATTGTCAAAAGTTGTTTTCATACTTAGAGATGTTTCGCCGTGAGTTTCAAAGTTGGGTTGCCCTATTTGCATATCGGCAGTGGCACCGTGGAGTGTTGGTATTTGATGATGTATTATTAATCGGCTATTGCCTGTGTCGGCTACTGCTATACCATTTTTATAAAAGCAGGCATCATACACCCAATTTAAAGTATTGGCATTGGGTTTTAAGCGATATTGATTTTGCCCATTATCATTTATATTTTTTTGCCCTAATATTACATCGGCAGTTTTTGTAAGCGCATCTTTCCAATAGTTCCAAAGTAATACTCGGTAATACTGTGTGTCTATAATTGCTATAGCGCCATTATTACTTAGTTTTACAGCATAAGGCCATACTGCATTATTATTATCATAATCTTTATCGGCAAAAGTTTCTTGTCCTATTACTGCATCGGCAGCAGCAAAATTTGTGGTGGGTATGGAACTAAAATAAAGTACTCTTCTATTACCAGTATCGGCTATCCAAAGTGCAGTGCCATTACTATACACACCGTAGGGCCAATTTAAAGTTTGTGCTGTAGGTGCTTTGCCAATACCTATCGCATTGGTTTGATTACTTTTAAAATCCATTTGTCCAACTACCACATCTGCTTCCTGAAAATTGTGTGATGGCATTTTGTGCCAAATTAATACCCTATGATTCCAAGCATCGGCAACAATTAATTTTTCGTCATTAGTCCAAATGCCCGACGGATATTGTAGCGATGAAGCCGATACCATTTTGCCAGCATTTCTTTCTGTGTCATTGTTTTCTTTTTGCCCTAATACTACATCGGATTGTTGATGCGATTGAAAGGAAAAATTATACCAAATAAAAACCCTGTTTTGCCCTGTATCACTTACCACCAAAGTGTGTTGATGCAAATACACGCCTCGTGGCGCAAGTAAAGGATTGTTTACTTCACCGTAAAATGCTGCTATTTTTTTTAAATTATTCAATTGTTTTTTTATTATTGACTTAGCAAATTCTTGGAAGCTGTTCGCCTGGCAACATATTTACTATTCGTTTGCCACCAATACTGCTTTGTAATATTACTTGCCCTAAATGTTGTTGCGTGATATTGCCAAATACCTTTGCATTTTTACCATTTTCATCTTGTTGTAAAAAATGAATTACCTCGTTGGCAATTTCCTTTTTTACAACAGCAATAAATATGCCTTCATTTGCTACATACAATGGATCTAAACCCAACATTTCGCAAGCTCCATTTACTTGTTCATTTACTGGTATGTCTATTTGCATAATATCAACACCATAATTTCCATCTTTGGCGATTTCATTTAATACAGATGCTAAACCGCCTCTGGTAGCGTCTCTTAAAAAATGTATATCCTCACCAAACTGATCAAGTAGTTTTTGTATTGTAAAATTTAGGTTAGTAGTATCGCTTACAATATCTGTTTCAAATTCTAACCCAGTGCGTTTACTCATTATAGCAATGCCGTGTTCGGCAATATTGCCACTTACAATTACTACATCCGCATCCATTATATTAGTTAATTTTATATTAGCTTTTGGGTGTATAACTCCTATACCCGATGTGTTAATGAATATTTTATCGCCTTTCCCTTTTTCTACTACTTTGGTATCGCCGGTTACTACTTGAACATTGGCTTTAGTACAACACTCTTTTATACTATTTAAAATTTGCCAAAAAGTGTCAATTGGCAAACCTTCTTCTATAATAAAAGATAGCGATAAATATTTTGCCATTGCACCACACATTGCCAAATCGTTAACAGTGCCATTAATAGCTAATTCGCCAATATTACCACCTGGGAAAAAAAGTGGATTCACTACATAGCTATCGGTACTAAATGCTAATTGACCTTGTAATTCAAATACTGCACCATCATGTTTTTGGTTCAGCAAATCATTTTGCAATATATTAAACACCCCACTATTAAGAAGGTTATGCGTTAAAACCCCGCCACTACCGTGCCCCAAATTAATAGTAGTAAAGTCAAACTTAGGCATTGGACAGGATAGTTGCATTTGTATATTTTCTTTCATTTGATTGTAATACCTTTTTTAAAACATTATGCCATTACATCTACTTTACTAAAATGATAGTAAGCTGCACAAGCTCCTTCGCTACTTACCATTGGTGCACCTATCGGATTTATTGGCGTACATTTTTTACCAAACTGTGGACACTGATTTGGTTTTTTTATACCTCGTAAAATTTCACCAGCAATACACTCGGCGCTTTCATTCACTTTATCAATCTGTATATCAAACTTTACATTAGCATCATAGCCTTGTAGTTCTTTTCTTATTTCGTAACCACTCATGGGTATTTCGCCAATGCCACGCCATTCTCTATTGCACACTTTAAAAACTTGTTGTATTACTTTTATGGCTTCGGTGTTACCTTCAGGTTTTACCACTCTACTGTATTGGTTTTCTAATTTGTATTCGCCTTTTTCTAATTGTTTAATCAGCATTAAAATCCCTTGCAATAAATCTACTGGCTCAAAACCTGTAATTACTATTGGTAATTTATTTTTTTCTACTAAAGGAGAATACTCACCAATACCCATTATAGTACAAACGTGGCCTGCTGCCAAAAAGCCCTGTACTACGTTATTTTCGTCGTTTACCAATGCTTCAATAGCTGGTGGCACCAATACGTGAGATGTAAGAACAGAATAATTTTTTATACGCTCTCTTTTAGCGTGCAAAACACTTAATGCATTAGCAGGAGCTGTAGTTTCAAAACCTACTGCAAAAAATACGACTTCTTTTTCGGGATTTTGTTTTGCTAGAGTAACAGCTTCTAAAGGTGAATATAAAATACGAACATCGGCACCATTTGCTTTTGCTTCTAACAAGCTTTTTTTACTGCCAGGCACACGAAGCATATCGCCATAAGAACAAAGAATTACATTTCTTTCTTCGGCTAGATATACTGCCTTATCTATTAAATGCAATGGTGTAACACATACTGGGCAGCCGGGGCCATGCACCATAGTAATGTTTTTTGGTAGCAATCCAATAATGCCATTCTTTACTAAACTATGTGTTTGACCGCCACATATTTCCATAATTGTCCACGGTTTAGTGTTTATTTTATGCAACTCATTAAGATATTGATTTACTACAGAAGCATCTCTATATTCTGTAAGATATTTCATACGTTGTATTTTTATAAAAATATTGTCAAATTAATTATAGCAAAAAATGGTGTTTCGGGAGTAAAATTTATTTCAGAATCTAGTGCAGTTTCATTTTGTAATTGCTTTCTGTATCAAACTGCGTCTCTTTTCACTTTGAACTATTGCGTTTTGAATTGAAATTTTATTAATATAATCCATAATGTATACGTCTACTTTTTGTGCAAAAGTTAGACTTATAAACATGAAACATAAAATAAATGTAATTGCTTCCATTCTTTAATTTATTCTACTTGAGTATGTTCTATGATTTCATCTATTTCTCCTATTTCTTTTAGATACTCAAAAGTTTTAGCAGCTTCGGCTTCATCTATTTTACTAATAGCAACACCTACGTGTACTAATACATAATCACCCACATCGGCAGTAGGCAACATTTCTAAAGATGCTTCTTTAATGATACCACCAAAAGAAACTTTGGCCATACGTACCATACCATTGTGAATAGTTTCGATGCTTTGGATTTTTCCTGGAATTGCTAAACACATATATTTTTTGTTTTTTTATTAATGCTATTAAAATTTTGTTGTTGTATATTGTCTATATTTTGATCATAAAATACCATTTGCCCAAATGAAATATTTTCGTCGTTGGGTGATAATTGTTGATGAAAAAATAATTTAAACTTTTCATTGAGTTGTTGCTGTAACATATCCGTTAATAAACTATTTTGGAACACACCGCCACTAAAAGCTATATTTTTTATACCAATATTATTTGCAACAATTTCAATAATATGCACGAGCGAAAAATGAAATTTTGCCGCAATAAATGCTGTATCTTTCTTTTTTAAGATATCTCTTACAATGCCATTAAATAAAGTAGTAGTAGGTATGCGATACAAATGTGCGCCATTCATAAAATAGCTTTCTTGCATTTCGTAACCATTATTAACAGTATAACTTTCGGCAACTGTTTGCAAATACATTGCGGCTTCGCCTTCATAATTTTGTTTGTTACTAAGGTTAAGCAGTGCAGCTACTGCATCAAATATTCTACCCATAGAGCAGCAGTTAATTACCGAATTGCTTTGCAAAATTTTTTTATACAATGCCCATTCGGTATCGGTGAATTTATGTTTCAGCAATGCATCGCTACCCAATACATCGTTGCATATTGATAGTGCCGACAAACGAGGTTCTTTAGCCATTTTATCGTTCAGAAATAGCGGAAAATAATCGAAATAATAACAACGAATCATTGCATTATTTTCATACTTAATAAATTCGCTTCCCCAAATTTGTGCATCATCTCCTAAGCCAGCACCATCCCATATTACACCCAACACAGCTTCGTTATTTTGTAGCAAATTATTTTCGGCAAGTACTGCTGCAAAATGTGCTTTATGGTGTTGTACTTGAACTAATGGAATAGTATTAATTTCGCTTAACTCATTTGCCAACTGACTAGAAAAATAATCTGGATGTTTGTCGGCTACAATTAATTGTGGTTGCGTTTGTAATAAATTTTGCAAATGTGCTAATGTATTGAGATAGGATTGTTGTGCTTCAATAGTATAAGTACTACCTAAGTATTGGCTAACATAGGTTTTATCGTTTGTTTGTAATGTAAAACTACTTTTCATTAATGCACCAGTTGCAAGCATTGTATAGCGGTACTTTTGTATATAACTTAAGTATGTAGGTGCTAATCCTCTTGAGCGTCGAATAATTATTTGCCGCTTGAATAGTGGTGTAAATTGCAATACACTATCATCTTGTGGTATTACAATTTCTCTATTATGTGTTACTATATAATCAGCAATATTGTTCAAGTGTTGTAACGCATCTTCGTCATTAAAAATAATTGGACTATTACTAATATTGGCACTTGTGCAAATTAGTGGTTTATTAAAAGTATTAGCTATTAAATGAAGCAACGGTGAATTGGGTAACATAGCACCAATGCAGTTTAATGCTGGTGCAATTTCGTTTAATGCTAATGGTGTATTGGGCTTACTTTTTAATAAAACAATAGGTGCTACTATGGAACTTAAACTTTTTTGTTCTATATCATTGATGAAAGCAAATGATGTTAATTCCTCTATATCTTTAAACAAAATTGCTAATGGTTTGGTAGGTCTGTTTTTTCGTTGACGCAAAAATTGAATGCTATATGCATTTGTAGCATCGCATAATAAAACATAACCTCCAATTCCTTTAACAGCTAGTATTTTACCTTCAGATAAATACTGTTGAATTGCATCTAATATTTCAGTATTGTTCAATGATTCTTTTTTACCCAAAGCGGAAAATAATTGCAACTGAATACCACAATCGGGGCAAGAGTTGGTTTGCGAATAAAATCTTCTATCGGAAACATCATTATATTCTATCTGGCAAGATTTGCACATTGCAAATTTTTGCATCGTAGTATTTTCTCTATCATAAGGCAATTGTGTAGCTATTGAATATCGTGGACCACATTGTGTGCAAGTAATAAAGGGATATTGAAATCTTTTATTTGTTGCATCTTGCAATTCCGCTTTACAATGCTGGCACATTGCATAGTCAGGTGTTAGCAATACATTGGGCGTGGCATTATTAATGCTATCTGCTATTTGAAATTTATAGAACTCTTTTTGTTGAATTTTATTGATACTATGCTGTATAATATTTGCTAATGTTGGTGGATGATTTACCAAATGAGTATAAAATTTTTCAGCAATTTCTTCGGTAGCGTTACATTCAATATGCACACCATCGGCACTATTGCTTATGCATCCATTAAGGCCAAATTCCTTTGCTAATTGCACCGCATAAGGCCTAAAGCCAATGCCTTGTACAATGCCACTTAAGTGAATATGATATGTATGAATAGTTTGCAAATAAAAATAAAATTAAATAACTACTTGACTTTCTTTTTTTGCTTGTACTTTTTGTTGCAACCAATTGCACCAATCATCAATACCATCGCCATTTAAACTGCTAATAGATATTACCTCAATATCTGGATTTATCTCTCTGGCGTCTTTGGTTACAGCATCTACACTAAAGGGTACATAGGGCAATAAATCGGACTTGCTTACCAGCATTAATTCGCTGGTTAAAAACATACGTGGATATTTTTTAGGTTTGTCATCCCCTTCTGTACTTGCAATAAGTGTTACACGATATTCTTCGCCTAAATCAAATGCAGCAGGACAAACCAAATTGCCTACATTTTCAATAAATAAAATATCCAAATCTTTATAATCGAAATGATCTAGTGCCTGCAATATCATTTGTGCCTCAATATGGCACATACCTCCTGTTACTATTTGCAAACAATCAATGCCGGCTTCTCTGATACGAATAGCATCTCTTTCTGTTTCGGGGTCGCCAACTAATACACCAATTTTTAGTTTATCCTTTAGCCGCTTGCCTGTTTCCTGGATTAAGGTGGTTTTACCACTGCCTGGCGACGAACATATATTTAACACTAAAATATTATGTAGTGCCAGTTTGTCCTTAATAGCGTTAGCTACAAAATCGTTGGCTTTTAATAAATTTAAAGTAGTGTTTTCGCATTGTACACTACCCACGGGAGCTCTGTTACTTTTTGGTTGACTCATTTTCATTATTTTTCAAATTCTACTTTACTAATTAACATTTCTTCTCCTTGTATAACATTTTTAGAAGGTGTTTGGCAAAAGCCACAAATAAATTTATACTGTTGCACTTGCGTTTCTTTGTTACAATTATTGCAATGTATTATTATCGGTAATACTTCTACAGCAAGCGTTGTATTTCTGTATTTAGGTTCATCTTCTAATACCGCTTCAAATGCATTTTGCATTAAAATGGGTTGCACATTACTTAACTCTCCAACGGTTAAATGTATAGTTCTAATATCACTAAATCTATCCGAAAATTCAGCTTCCAGTGTATTAAATATATTTCTTACTAATGATATTTCGTGCATTAATTTTAGTGTTATTTGATAGTAAAAATAGGTTAGTATTGGCATTAAAGTAACAATAAATTAATTACTTAGAAAATATTTTCTAATTATTGGCTTCGGCTTTTATTTGCTCCAATTTAGTAATGTTTGATTTTGCATTTTCTATCATTTCTGCATCATTAGTTATCTTTAATATTTCATTTGCTACCGCCATCATATCATTATATCTATCTTCATCAAATTCTTCTTTATTTCTTACATACCAACTTGCTTCTAAATAATTGGACAGGGTTAATACTCTTTCGATAGGATATTTTTCGGCGGTGCGAATGTCCAAAGATTCTCTGTACCAAGCTAGTGCTTTGTCAAAATTATCGGTATGTATCGATGCTGGATATTTAGTATAGGCATTGCCCAAGCTATTACATATCATAGCAAATTCATAAGGAAAATCTATCTTATTGTAATAATTAAGAGCCTCATTAAATGACGAAACCGAAACAGCTGCCCATAGCCCCTTCTTTTTTACTTCGTCAGGAATTTCGGCATATACCTTACCGAGTTGATGTTGAATTTCGGCAAAAATATCAGGAGCATTTTCTTTGGTAAAAACTCTTAAAGCTTCCTGATAAGATTCTATGGCAGTTCTATAAAATTGCGGATTGCCATTTTGTGCCCAAGTTTGCAACAAGGTGCCTTTTGTAAATTGTGCTTGTGCCAATAATTCTTCTAATTGTTCTTCATCAAAAATTTTAATAGCACGATTAACATAGCCTAATGCTTCGCTAAAACTATTGTTGAGGGTTGCAATATAACTAGCATCCGTCAATACCATTGCAGCTTCTACCCTTCTATTATTAGCTTCATAATATACTAAACATTCCCATAATTTTTTTTTTACATCTTCCATTAAGGTATTTTCATAAGGCACTTTAATTTTTTTGATTCCTATTTTGCATTGCAGATCTTTAAATGCTATGGTCACTTTATTACTTGTGTTTTGTTGTAAAAAACTATTGATCAAGGTTTCGGCTTTGTCTATTTTACCTAAATCAATAAACAATTGTGCCAATTGGTAAATACTAAATTGTTTTTGTTCTGCATCGTTATTTGCAGCAATGGCTTTTTCATAGCTTTCAATAATTTCGGTTTCCGAAAATGGGCTTTCAATAATGCCGTAATGCAAAGCAACCGCATTATTGTGTAAGGAAACTGCATTGGTTTCCGGAGTTATGGCATCGGCTACATTTACACCATTATGCAAACGATTTAATAAATCAATATGCGGCAATACAGTGGGCTGTGTTTGCAATAATTCGAAAGCCTTATCATAATTACCTAATTTAGCATACACTATGCCCAAAAGTAGTTCATTGCTATAAGGCATAATTGGCAATAGCACTGGCGGCTGTGCATTTTCCCAATCGGGTAGTACGGTTATATGGTCACTTACTTTAATAGCGGCAGTTTCTGTTGCTGTGATAGTAACCTGCACTAATTCGTTTAGCCTATGTTCATTTTTGATGAGCCGTTGTGTATTGTCAAATACATCAGTTGCAGCAAATATTGTAATCATTGTTGTTTATAGTGAGTTGACTTCTTTTATCTTTTTGAATAGTTTTAAAATAATAATTGGCAAAAATTTCTACTTTCTTTTGGCTTTCATATTCTTCCTTAAAATATTTACAAAGCAGCCGTACAGGATGGTGTATCCATATAAAATGAAACTTAATTTTTCATCTACCTTTTTGCTGATACAGCTGATAATTTACTGCAGCATCATTCAACCAATTATCGTTTTCCAAAAAAGACAAATCGGCTACACTACCCGTATAATCTGTAAATACGATGTTGAACATATTTTATTTAGGTAAGATGATAGTAAGAATTTTCATTTTTTCGTCGGCAATATACTCCAGTGATCTATCGCTACTATCCATATCATTGTCAATCAACAATTCTTCTACCGAAATACTTCTATCGCCTTTACTATTTTTAAATTTCAGCATACTCATGGCTGTTTTATGCAGGCTTCTAAAAAGGTCATCGTGTTGTGAAGCCATTAAAATGGTATTTTTTGCCGGATAGTATACCCAATTAACCTGTTCTGCATCTTCAAATATTTTTGCCACAATTTGATGGTCTATAATAATATGTTTATTTGTTAGCACTACCAAGTAAGCAATTTTTTTAGTTTAGGGTTTGTGTTAACTTTAATTCATCCTGTAGTATTAATTTTACTACTTTATCGCCAGCCGTTTTTACCACATCGCTTAATTCCATTTCCAGTTTAGTATTATCAATTGCAATTAAATAAACAGTTATATCATCGGGGTATTCATCCTGCATAATTTTTTTGGCATAGCTCAATGCCTGATCCCATTTAATGCTGTGCAAAAAAACCATTGGGTCTTCTTGTGGTGTGGCCAGCACTTCTTTAGCAGGTACTTTGTACAAGGTGCCAGGTTTTTCACCGGTATTTATAACACCGTCTACCAATATTATTTTTTTATGCCCTTTTAGTTTAAATAATACTTCAAAAGCTCCGGTACCCATATCCAGTATAGAAATATTTTCATCCTGGCCAATTGTTTTTTTTAATTCATCAATCACATATATGCCAACGGCATCATCACTACGATAGGGATTGCCAAGGCCCATAATGGCGGTTTTTAAATTTTGCATTATATGTTAAATGTTATTTTACAAAGTTTACTTAAAAAAATAGAAATTAATTTATAAAGATTTGCCCAAAGAAAAAGCCCAACTTTAATTGAGCCTTTAACTTGTTATTATTTATAATTTTTACAACTTAAATTTTGCTAATTGCTTTCCTGATTTAGCATCATGTGCATGTACAGTACAAACTAAGCAACTGTCAAATGAACGTGCCACCATACCAACTTCCACAGGGTCATTGGCGTCTTCAATTTCAATGCCTTCCAATGCTGCTTCAATTGGCCCTGATTTTCCTTCACTATCATTTGGGCCAACATTCCAAGTGGTAGGTGCCATTACCTGATAATTTTTAATTACTCCACCTTCAATTTCTATCCAGTGTGCCAATGCCCCCCGAGCAGCCTCGGTAGCACCAAAGCCTTTCCCGTCTCTTTCTTCTGGCTTTATATAAAACTCATCGTCTAACCTTATTTCTCTTAACCATTGGTCAATATTATCATAAAGCATTGGAGCTTCATGTACCCTTGCCAATGTTCTAAGGAAAACACTTGGCCCCATTTTGTCCATTGCATCTTTTATTAAGAAGTCTTTGGTTTGGTGTGCAAGATTATTTGGTTTGGCATACATTAAACATCTCGCCAAAGGTCCTGCTTCTGCTGCATTATCCATATAACGGGGAGCTTTAGCCCAACTGTATTTACCATTAAAATCCGTTTGCTCTAAATTTTTAGATGCTATAGGTGTTGGCATTGGTTCATCCCAAGGATGTGCAGCTTTATGGTCTTGATACCAGCTATGCGTTACATGCTCTTTAATTTGAAGATGGTCAAAATCGTTGTATTGTTTTGTATGGCTGTTATAATAGCCACTGGGACTAATAACTGCATCGTTTCTACCTTCTATAGTTGGATGGTTATATTTATCTTTATGTAAGTAAGTGCCATAGGTGATAAAGTTACCACAGCCTTGTCCAAATTTATCTAATCCAAACTCTAACGATGCTCTAATAAACAGACCTAAATCACTATTACGTTGGCTTTCATTTTCATCTACCCAAGCCAACAAATCATCCCAAGTTTGTACACGGCGATATTTTTCAATTGAGCATCCCAACCATGTTGTTTCTAACCAGTCATTTCTAAACTGGTTCATAATTGCATGGGCCCTAGTTATATCTTTTAGTGTAGGTGCACACATTACACCACCAGGTACCATATAACTACTATGTGGCCATTGTCCGCCAAACAATGCATATACTTCTACAGGCCTTCCGCTTGCGGTAACACCATTTTGAAAAGATGTGCCTACATAAGCCGCAAAACGTTTTACCACTTCATCATATAATTTTTTATTAGCGAATTTTTTATTGGCCATATCAGTTGCAAAAATTGCATAAAACCAACGAGGGATACTTTGCAAGGTTTCGGTAGCCTGACCCAAAGCTCTTAACAAAAGTGCATTGGGGGGTAATGTTGTTTTCCAAGCCGTATCTAAAGCAGAAGAAGCACAGTATAAATGTGAGCCACCACAAATACCACAAATACGTGGTGTTACAATTAAACCGCTTTGTGGGTCTTTGCCTTCCATTATTTTTTCGAAACCACGAAACATAGCAGCCTGTGTGTGTGCACGGGTTACTACCCCATTTTCCATGTAAACTTTTACATCTAAGTCGCCTTCAACACGGCCAACGGGAGATATGTTTAACTCTTTAATTATTGACATATTTTTTTTATTAAGTTTTTTTATTTTATTTACTACCTTCTGTTACTGCGTTATTTTTTGGCCAGGCTTTTTCAATACCGGCTTTTATGAAATAACCTAATGCAGATTCACCTTTTGGGACTTCTTTAGGAATAAATCCTAAATATTTCATTGTTTTAAATACAGAGCCTTTTACCAAATCGTTATGAGGAAACCCTGGTTCGGTACAACCTAAGCAAGGATGATTAGCCCTTGTTTTGCTGCTTGTTCTGTTCCATAAAATTCTATTACAGCTTGCTCTTGTCATTGGTCCACGACAACCTACTTCGTAAAATAAACAGCCATTGCCTCTTTTGCCAAATCCTCCACTTACTTTTTGAGCAAAGTTCAAAACGTTGGGGCATCCTGTTTGTACGAAATCGGTAAAGAAAGTTTTTGGTCGATGGAATTCATCAATTAATACATCCTCAATTCTGCCGGTTGCGATAGCTACGAGGATCTGTGTAATCCAGTCTGGATGGGCTGGACAGCCCGGTATATTGATAACAGGTAAGCCACCTTTTGACTTATAGTTGGCACCCAAAAAGCCCCCCTTTTGTTTTTTCAAGAATTGCATACCGGTACTTTCAGTCGGGTTAGGTGGCACTGCAGGTATTCCTCCCCAGGTAGCACAGTCCCCTATGGCTACAACATAACCAGCCACTGCAGCAAGTTCTTTTACCCAGTCTTTCATTGGGCGATCACAGAAATAGTTCATTGTACCAGTACCTTTTGGACCTTCAATAATAGAACCCTCATAAACTAAGATGTCCATTTGAACCTTACCAGCAATAATGTCTTGTAAAAGATGAGAAACTTGATGGCCAATTTCCAAACCAATCGATGGATGCCATAAAATATTTATACCAAAATCCACCACCAGTTCTACAACTGTAGGTTCTTCGGCATTTAAAAAAGACATAGTGTTACCACTACAGGCACCACCTTGCAACCATAATACATTAGCCATAAGCAATCGATTTAAAATTAAAATTTAGAAATCATTTACTAAAATTAGAAATTTTTTTCTAATTGCCAAATTTTTTTTAAAAAAAACTACCAAGTACGATGGTTTGGTTAAAGGTAGTAATCCCTTCTGGTGTAAAATTTGGATAGAGCAAGCTCCAAAGGCTTTTTTTATATAATTGCTCTGTATATGGCTTTTTTCTGAGTATTTGCTGGGGTATCCAGCTATTGATGATAATTAAAATATTTTGTATCAATAAATCATACTCTCCTTTAAAATGCTCAGGCTTTAGTAGTCCATTTTGCATACAAAGATTAACCCTACGCTTTAGCTGCTGCAGTATTTTATTGTTTACAGTAAGCCATTCTGTTTGAATTTGTGGATAGTTGCGTTCAATTTCCCATATATTATTAAAAGTAAAACGGTTATTTTCAAAAAAGAAATATAAATTAGAAAACTGTTTATCAAAGCCCTGAAAGTTGGTATGTACAATATATTGAGAAAGGATAACAGAAAGCTCCTGAAAAAGGTTTCCGTAAACTGCTACTACAATTGCTTCTTTGTTTTTAAAATGATAAACCAAATTGCCCACACTTATTCCTACGGCATCGGCAATTTGCTGCAATCGGGTATTGGCAATACCCATCTCAAAAAAAAGTTGTTTGCTTTCGTCTAAGATATTCTTTTTCGTAAACATGATTAATTAAAATTTGTTGTAAAAAGGTTCATACTTAACCGCAATGTGCCCCGTTGGTCTTTTGCTGCCTGCCTACGCATATAATGTGCAACCAACGCCGCTTTTTTAGGACATGCATAATTTACAATCTTTCGTTTAATAAATTTTAAAGGAATGAGATGGTGGGCAAAAACGAGATAAATATTCCATTCACCATTCCTGCATTCTACATTTTCAACGACAGCTGTATCCTGCAGCCAAAAATCTTCATTTATAAAAAAAGAATCTTCATTTAAGCCTCTTTGTTCAGTTGTTGAAAATTTATCCAAGTATTCAAGCATGGCAGTATAGGCATCATCATATATTGTAAATTTTAAATACATTTAATAAGTATTGATTCATAAAGTTAGAAAAATGTTCAAATAGTTGAATAAAATTATTCTTCTATTAATTTGAGTTGCTGATATTCTCTGCTACCCATATCTGTAAAAAAGGGAATGAGGATTCCCCAAACATCGTTTAAAAAGTTTTGCAAAGAGGGGTCATTTGTTCCTTCAATTTTTTTTAAATACGGCCACATGTCTATTAGAGAACGGAACTGCCAAGCAATATGATTCTGTAGCTCATCAGACAAAGAAAATAATGAACCTCTGGCACAATTAAAGCTAAGCATCATTTTTATTTGAGCTAACTGCCAATGAATATGCTGGCTGTGCTTTTTTTGTATATTGGGATAAGCTCTTAAAATTTCAATCGTATCAATATAAAAAAACATGTGTTCGAGTTGCAATTGATATATTGCCATTAAATAACAGTTAATATCTTCAAACAGTGGTACCACCCTATACTCATTAAGCAATAGCTCCTGTTTTTCTCTTAGTTCATCAAAAAGGTTTTCTATGATGATATCCTTATTTTTAAAATGGTATGCCAAGTGCCCCACACTTACAAATGCAGCATCGGCAATATGCTGCAAACGCACATTTACAAACCCTTTTTGGTTAAAGAGTTTTAAAGCATTATCTTTTATATGTTGTTTTGTAGGTTTCACATCTGCAAATTATCTTAAAAAACTAAAACTCAGAATATTTTAAATGCCTGTAGAATTTTTCTTTTAAAAAGCAGCATCTGAAAATAAAATCATTCTGGGGTACCTCAATTAATACAGATAAGACACAGGTTTACATAGCAATCATTACCTATACTTTGGTTGCAATCATTAAAAGTAAACTCAAAACAAATCGGTCAACGTATGAAATATTGCCAATAGCGGGTGCTTCGCTTTTTGATAAACCAAACCTAAACGAGTTATTACAAAGCCATGACTATAAGAATGTCAAAGTATTGCCATTGTCGAAGCAATTATTGCCGGAGAACGAAAACCTGAAAATTTTCTTCAGTATGTTCACAAACGTGTAAAGGCTGATAGAGAAACCATACTAAAGTCTTTACAGGCCAATTGGCGCAGTGAATAATTATTCCTATCGGAGCAATCCTATCGTATGTATCAGTTCACCCAACAAGAAATTAAACACTGCGAAAAACAAATTGAACAAGCCTTACAAACTTTCATTGCTGTAAACAACGAGGGGGATCGTTGAACAAATTGCTCCGTTACCAAGAGCCAGACCTACAACAAAAAACAAACTGGCTTTCGATGCTTATTCCTATCTGTACAAAATACACAGTATTGATGTAACAGCTATCTACGGCATCAGTGAGATTGCAGCGCTGGAAATCCTTGCTGAAACCGGAACCAACTTAAGCAAGTGGCCTTCCGAAAAACATTTCGTGTCTTGGCTGAACCTTTGTCCCAACAATAAAATATCAGGAGGCAAACTCATCAGCAGCCAAATGCCTAAAAAGAAACCCAATGCTGATACACATCCCATGCTTTCCGCTACGCTGCCAACACAATACAGAGAAGTGACCATTGGCTTGGCGACTACTTCCGCAGAATGAAAGCCAAAGGCGGTAACAAATATGCAATCTTGGCTGCTTCCAGAAAGCTCGCCACTATTTATTACAAAATGATTCGCTTCAAACAACGCTTTTAACCGTTTGACAATGCTGAATACAAACAAAAATTTCAAAGTAGAGCTAAAATTGCCTGCCTCGAAAGAGCTTTATCCCGTTTAAAATCCGAGGTGGCCTAATTAACGTAATTAAGTTATATAGTAGAACTATCAGCCAATACGGCCTAAATTAATTATTCGTTAACGTGTGGTGCTATTGCGCTCTGAAAAGCTTACTGGGCATAGGTTTCAATAAACCTGGCGCAACAGCAATTAGTTATACAGAGTTTACTGAAACACCATTAGGCAATGAGTTTCAAACGAAAACTTATTTAATAGCACAACACGTTATTCTTTAATATTTTTTAGCAAGCAACAATACCAAACTCATTTATTCGTAAAAAAGGCAGGGATATAAAGCCAGGTTACTGTTTACTCTACAGGGCAATCCAATCTTGTTTTTATTTTTTTAGGAGCCGGTGTAAAATGCAGGGCAATATATCCCCCACCATTTAATTGCTGCATTTTTCCAAATAACCAACCTACATTATGAATACCTATTAGCAATGGCCCTGCTTTTAAAGCAGCGCCTGCCCATAGCTGGCCCTGTGCATTATATTGAACGGGTAAATAAACGCCCCATGTTCTCGTTTCCCACCGGGGTGTTATGGTTACTAAGTTTAATTCCCTTGTTTTGATTTTATTATAGGGTTCTGCAGAATAAAAATTTACATTCAGTTGCCCGTTGATGTAAAAATTATTATTTAGGTTTTTATCAACCGATATCAATAAGCGGGTAGGCATTGTAATGCTGAACTCAGATGAAAGAGTATCAACCAGGTTCATTGTTTGTAACAAAGAATCCCTTAATTTTTTTAATGAAGTTGCGTTAAGGAACTGTTGCCGTAAGCGGTCTGCCGTAATATTTGTTTTCGGGATACCTGCATAAAATGAACCGCCGGCTGGATCAAATGTGTTAGCACCAATATCCATGATGCTTACGCCAATCTTCCAGTTATAATCAGTTTCATACCCTGGTTTTGTTTCGTCAATTTCATCTTTTTTAATTAAATATTCCATACCGAAACTTAAGCTGAATGCTGTTCGGGTATTTTTTAAAAAAGATTTAATAGCTGCTGCTGTAATAGCATTGGTATCTGTAAGGTCATAATTTTTTGAATATTCGGCTGTGGCAGTTCCCCCGGTTATAATTTGGTAATAATTATTTTGCGCATCAGGATATTCCCGGTAGGTTAGTTTATTTACCTGGCTGAAGGCGCCTGATAAACCCCTCATAATTCCTAATGTAATGCCGCCGGATACCCGGTGCCGGGCATCATCAATCCATACCTGCGAATAATTGATATCACCTTCTATCCATCCCGCATGTGTTGCAAAGCCACTCAGGTAATCAGTATTGGTATTGGCATGTAAAAAACCGCTAAAAGAGGTAATGCTGTCGTATGCGGTAAAAGTACTGGTTTTTACATGGTTGTAGGTTCTGCCCCTTAAACCAAAAGCAATGGCCTTATTCCTGCCAATGGCCAAACGCAGGTTCAGGATATTCATATCAATCGCGGCATTAAAAAAACGGCTTCTTTTTCCTTCAGTTATATTAACGGTTGTGCTATCAAAATTGGATAACGAAAAATGATTGAATGCAATCAATGAATTGGTGGTTGTTCCCTGTAACGAAAATACATTCAGGTCCCATTTCATTGGCGCATTAACTGTACTTGCAGGATTATTATACATACCAAAAACGCCTGCATATTTTGAACCGTTGAGCGCATGGTAATTCTGCGATTGAACAGATTGATGCAATATCAATCCTAAAAAAAGTAATAGTATTTTATACCGTGGGTAATTCATATTGGATGGGTGGCTAAAATAAGTTAAAAACGAATGCCTGCATTTCTTTACCGGATAAGATATGCAGGCATTTATAACACTGGTTATCTCATGGAATAAAACGCTATCTCCTTCCGGGATATTGTTGCAGCGCCACTTCTTCTTGAAATTACTGCAGAACTGTAAAGGGTTATTAAAGAAAACAATGTTACAAGAGTATTTGCCAGGGATGATAAAGGAGGTTTTCACTTTCAGCCCATTTCATTAACTCTGGAGAAAAGTTGGTCTTTTCGAATGGATTTATTTCTATAAGTGACTATGGAGAGGAGATTCTAAAAGTTTGTTATTTTTAGATAATTATGAAATTGGCAATGTGAATGTAGTAGATGGTAGTTTACATATTACATTAATTTTACATTTTTATTAATTAAAAAAAATTATTATGTTTAAATTGATTTTAAATCATTATTGTCTGACAAAACTTAACTTAAAAATCGCTGTAATCCTTTGCTTCAAAGGATTACAGGCTAAAAAATGATTATTTCAAAATTTGGGGTAGTACCCCATTGTTTTATGGAGAAAATGCAAAGGATGCGTTGTACGTTTTTCTCCAGGCTTTATAGGTGTCTTTTATAAATTCCAATAAACCTGCATAGCTCATCAGGTGTAGCCTTATTACTATAATCATATGATAGGACAAGATAATTCCCCTTAAATCGTATTTCTGTTTTACTAATTCGCTGTAATCAATTCCGTATTGTTCAGCATACTTTAAAGCTTGGTTTTTTATGAGTTGTGAAACCTGGACATTAAGCCCGTAGCTTCTTAATATTTCGGCTTTACGCTCCCAGTCGTCATGGGCATCAATATCTGAATAAAGTATTACTGTACGCCCTTGTATACGCTGCATTTATCTTTATCTGTCCATTTACAACCATAGTTTCCGCCTGTGGCAATACATACACTATCGGGGAAATACGGAGCTGTATAAATGAAAGGTTATATTTCTTTTTTATCTCCGTGGCTTGAATCCATTGGTAAAGGAGCTTATTTTGTACAGTTACTTTCCGATACAGAAAGTAACTAACTGGCTGAAACATTTTATTTACAAGGCTTTATGAAAATACAATACTTTCAAGGTACAAATAAGGTACAAAACTTTCAGGAAACTCACTTTTGAGGGGTTAAAGCCTTTTACTTCCGAGTTTGGAAAATTGTAAACTTTCCATCCTTTTATTGTTTATGTTTTCTTGTAGACTTGTTTTAGAAATCTATTTTGTCAGGTTTATCCTGACTGCTTCACAAGACACTATAAACAATAATTTTTTTGACAAATTGAAACAATTAACTCAATTATCTTTCGTATCATTGCAGTCAGGTTTATCCTGACATTGTTACTATGAAGAATAAATACATTTCAACGCAATCCAACGAACTTCTATTCTATTTCAACGGACAGAACAGGAATTGCTTTGACTATTCTTTGGCATACAAAGCCTTGCCCGACTCTAAAGCAAGTGCCGTGAGGGAGTTACTCAGCGACATGACAAAGAGAGGATTATTGATGCGATTGAAAGAAGGCGTTTATTACATCATCCCTTATGAGCAAAATGCAGAAACTTTTATGCCTGACTGGCATTTGATAGCAGAGCATTTAGTGAATGATGCCAAACATTACATTGGCTATTATTCCGCTTTGCAAATACATAACCTCATTACACAGCCGTCATTAAAAGAACAAATCGTTGTATCAAAACAAATACGACCATCGGAAATAAAAATCAAAGAAGTCCCTTTTCAATTTATCTATCACAACGAGAAACATTTTTTTGGTGCAAAAAAAATCTGGGTTGACAGTTTCAATAAGGTGCTTTGTTCTGACTTAGAGAAAACTTTTATTGACTGTTTGTTTAAACCCGATTATGCAGGTGGAATTGTTGAAGTATCAAGGGCAATCTACACTTCAAAAGACAAAATAAAATACGATACACTTCTTGAATACGCCAAGAAATTTGATTCCCAAGCGGTGATAAAACGATTGGGCTTTCTTTTAGAAACATTAGACATAGACACCCATATTATTCAGGAATTACAACAAATGAAAACCGCTTCGTATGTGGTGCTTGATACCGAATTGCCCAAAACAGGAAAGCGAATAAGCCGTTGGAGTATTCAACAAAATTTAGAAACGGAAACTATTAAATCTGCCATTTACACATGATTAAACCCGGAGAAATACAGCAAAAGGCAAATGCGGTTGGTGTGCGTGACCAGCAGATTGAAAAGGATTACATTCTTTCATGGATTCTGTTTGGTATTGCTAAACATGATCAACTATCGAAGGCAATCATTTTCAAAGGAGGTACCGTTTTAAAGAAAGTATATTTTGAAGAGTATCGTTTTTCAGAAGATTTGGATTTTACCCTGTTGAATAACGAAATAAGCAATGATCAGGTTTTCTCCTGGTTTGAGGAAGTATTTGAATTCATAAAAGAGGAAGCAAATATTCCCCTCGAAATCATTGACAATAATGAACACGTAGATGGAGGCATCAACTTTTACATCAGCTACATAGGTCCACTTGGTGGCCAAGGCCAAAACAAAAAAGTCAAAGTAGATATTTCTCGCAGTGAGCAATTGGTGTTTGAACCTGTAATACAGAATGTTATAATTAGCTATTCCGACATGGAAGAACACAAACTTTTATGTTATAGTTTGGAAGAAGTGTTAGTTGAAAAAATGCGATCGGTAATGCAGCGAATGCAAGCGAGAGATTTTTACGACATCTGGTATCTCTTGGAAAAACATGAAATGGATGCAGATTTTTGTGTAAGTGAATTTGAAGCCAAATGCAAAAGCAAGGATTTACAGCACACAGATTTTCCGAAAAAATTGGAAGAAAGATTACCTCAATATAAAGGCAGGTGGAAAAGCTCCATGAGCGAACAAATAAAAGACCTGCCCGACTTTGACCAAGTGGAAAGAGAAGTGCAACGACACCTTAAAAAATTGAAATTTTAGTAATGAACAGTCACGAAATAGAACAGAATAAGTAGCAACTCCAATTGGTTATTTTTTAGTTGATTTTGCAATTCAGTCAAAGCAAAACCGACATCATAATGAATAAGTGAAAGAATTTTTGAATTTGCCATTTGTCTTTTATTCTTTAAGTTTTATTATTTTTTAAAGCCTATCCTTTCCCTATCCTCCCACTTTCTTTGTGCTGCTTTATCATCTAACAGGTTTTCTATGCTGTCATAAATTTGGCTTAGTTGTACATCGTGTTCGGCAATTTGTTCCTTTATCAAACGCAACTGCTCTTTTATATCTGTTTGCTGTAATAGCACCCTTCGCACTTCTACAAAAGCCCGCATAATGGCAATATTCATGTTTATTGCCCGGTCGCTGTTTAATACACCGCTTAACATAGCAACTCCCTGTTCGGTAAAGGCATAGGGTAAATACCTTGTACCGCCCCTGCCTTTTGAGGTTTCATTTTGCAACCTCAAAGGGTGCTGTTGTTTCTCTAAGGTTTCAATTTGAAACCTCAAACTTTCCCATTCCTGTTGGGTAAGCTGAAACATAAAATCTTGTGGAAAACGCTTAATATTACGCTTTACAGCAAGGTTTAAGGCTTTAGTTTCGGTTTCATAAAGGGCTGCTAAATCCCTGTCTAACATTACCCTTTCGCCTCGTATTTCGTAAATCCTGTTTTGTATGGTTTGTATTATTTGCATATTGTAAGTTTTTAGAAGTCCAATTTTATTTTGTCGGCTGCTTCACGTTTTGTTTGGTCTATAATCTTTGCGTAAATCTGTGTAGTTTTCAGTTCACGGTGTCCCAGCATTTTTGAAACGGTGTAAATATCTGTTCCCTTTGATAGTTGCAAGGTGGCAAACGTATGCCTGAAACAATGAAAGGTTATATCCTTTGTTATTCCTGCTGCTCCAATCCATTGGTACAGGTGTTTGTTTTCGTATGCTGAATAGGTAAGCCCTTCAAATACTTTGCGGGTGGGTTCTTTGGGTTCACCCAGTAAGCTGTAAGCTTGTTTTGAAATAGGTAATACCTCAACCCCTTTTGTTTTTTGTTGGGTGAACTGAATTGAATAACCATTTTCTACGCTGTGGTATATTTCGCCCCAAACCAGCTTTTGAATATCCGAAAACCTCAACCCGGTAAGGGCTGAAAACAGGGCTGCACATTTCAATAAAGGGTTATTACATTCCGTTTTTACAAGACTGTTCAGTTCCTCAATGGTCAAAAAATTCCTTCGGGTTTCTGCTTGTTTTATGGGTTCAATTTTTGCGTTCAGGTCGGTGGTTAAATACCCGTCTTTATAAGCTTGTTTCAGGGTTGCTTTTAGTTTATTGAAATAGGAAACGGCTGAATTTTGGGCAAGGGTTGTTTTGCTGCTCTTATTGCTTTTGGTAGTGAGTAAATACTCTTTGAACTCATTGCAAAACTTTTCGTTGAGGTCGACAAACTTCAAATTTCCCTTTGTGAATGTTTCAAGGTAACTATATGCTGAAACCCAGTTATCGTGGTTACTGGCTTTGCGTTTGTCGGCAAGGCTTTTAAAATAGGCAACAAAGTTCTGTTCGCCCCGTTCCTTAATTCTTTTCTGTTCCAGTTCGTACCCCGTGTAAATTTCGGGTTTGTTCAAATGGTTTTCCCGTTTCTGCCTTATCTGTTCAGCAAGCTGTAAGGTTTCTTTATTGCCTTGCTTATCAATAGGATTCTTTGCCTTGTCAAAAAGGTACAGCCCTAAAAATTCCCTTCGGGTTGGTTCACCTGTTTCGGGGTGTGGTATGGCTGGGTAAAAATCTAAATACAGGCTTTGCCTGTTCCCTGAAATTTTCTTTTCTCTTAACTTAACTTTTATTGCCATTGTCTTTTATATTAATCAAACAGTTTATCAATAGTAGAACGCTTAAACATTGTTTTCTTTTTATGCAGATTGAATGTTTTAACCTTGCCGCTTTTTATTAATGAATAAATTGTTGGTCTACTGCAACCAAACAAAAAAGCAACTTCCCTAACACTTAAAAACTCCTTATCTTTTACCGCTGCTACTTTTAAAGCCGGAATAATCGGTTTAAAATTTTTGGTATGTATGATTTCACTTTCAGCCTTCCCTTTTATTTCCTGCCGTTTCTTTAATTTATAATGTGCAGCATTACATTTCATAGAACAGTATTTTGTTGTAATTCGCTGTGCTTCAAACATATTTCCGCAATTGGTACACTGCTTTAAAATTTTGAAATTGCTACTACTCATTTTACCTGCTTTTTAATTAATAGTGTATTGTTTTATAAAAAAGTGTATAAAAGTGTAAAGTTATTTTACCTTTTGAGGTACAAAAAAAGCCGAAAAATCGGTTTTTGTACATCAAGGTACAACTAAGGTACAAATATTTGATAAATAAACAAATAACAAAGAAAAAAAACGTATATTAATAAACATTAAAAAAGCCCTTATTTACAGGGATTTATGTTGATTTTTATAGGTTTTGTGTTTGGTTGTTTTGTGTGGGTTACTTTCCGATACAGAATTTTCCAAAAATAGTTCTAAGAATATCTCTATCGGTTTCAATTTTACCGGTAATCACTCCAAGAAAGTGCAAACAACGCCGTATATCCAATGCCAATAAATCGCCGGGAATATTTTGTTCTAATCCCTGTTTTACTTCGTGTAACGCGTTGGCCAATTCCTGTAAAGCTGCGAAATGACGGGCATTGGTAACAATGGTGTGCTCAAAATCTAATGAACCACCCGTTGCCATATTAAAAAGTAATGTTTTTAAATTTTCTATTCCGTTTTGTTGCAGTGCAGAAATATAGTGTATGTTTTGAATTGGAATATTTGAAAATTTTTGCTGTAATAATTGAACATTGGTAGTTGATACATCGCACTTATTACCAACGGCAATGCATTGATGTTTTAAAAGATTCCATTGGTCTATTTGAATCAGGACTTCATTAACGGGATCATTCACGTCAAAAATAAATAAAACAATATCGGCCTGTTCTATAGCCTTTCTGCTACGTGCTATACCGATGGCTTCAATTTCATCGGTAGTATGCTGGCGTATACCGGCCGTATCAATTAATTTAAACAAAACACCCTGAATATTTAAAGTTTCCTCTACCGTATCACGGGTTGTGCCAGCAATGGCGCTTACAATAGCTCGCTCTTCATTTAAAAGCACATTTAACAATGTACTTTTGCCGGCATTGGGCTTACCCACAATGGCAACTTTTACACCATTTTTAATCACATTTCCAAGGGTAAATGAACGCAATAACTGTTGGGTTTTTGTACTAAGTTGATTCAGCAAATCAATTAATGCACTTCTATCGGCAAAAGCTACATCTTCCTGACTAAAATCTAACTCCAATTCAATTAATGCGCTGAAATGAATGAGTTGCTGCCGCATATCATCTAATACATGCCTGAAGCCTCCTTTTAAGTTATGCAATGCTGCTTTGTGCGCCGCCGCCGCATTACTGGCAATCAAATCAGCTACGGCTTCTGCCTGCGTTAGGTCCATTTTCCCATTTAAGAAGGCACGTTGTGTGAACTCCCCCGGCATGGCAGGAGTAGCACCATTTTTTACACACAATTGTATAACAGACTCTAAAATAAAAGAAGAACCATGGCAACTAATTTCAACAATATCTTCTCCTGTATAACTTTTAGGCCCTTTAAAAAGGGTGATTAATACCTTATCAATAGTATTGACTCCATCTGTAATTTCTCCAAAATGAGCGGTATACCCTTGTTGTAGTGATAAATCTTTGCCGTTAAAAATTTTATTCGCTATAGCAATTGCATTCGTTCCACTTAATCGGATAATGCCAATTGCACCAGACCCTGGCGGTGTAGCCAAAGCTACAATGGTAGTATTATAATTCAACTGATGTTGCATACAATGTTAATGAAGATGGGATACAAATTAAATCATTATAAAATTATCAGTGCCGGAGAATAAAAAAACCTGCAAATTTTCATCTGCAGGTTTTTTAAAAAATTAAATTGAGGTATATTTATTTATTCATCTGCCACTACAAAAGTGATACTTTGACGTTGGCGATAAATTACATTTCTACCATTTTGAACAGCAGGTTTCCAGTTAGGGCTTTTTTTCAATACACGAATGGCTTCTTCTTTTGTACCATAACCGGGATCGTTTTCAGCTTTAATATCGCTTAATGCGCCGGTTTTATCTACAATAAAACTTACAACAACAGTGTATTTACCGGGAGGCGCCCCATTATCAACAGGTACACTACTGTTTAAATTACGTTCCAGATATTTTTGCCATGCAGCCAATCCACCGGGAAATTCGGCCTGAATTTGTACTACGGTAAAAATTTTGTCGTAATCTTCCTGTTGTTTGGGTGCTTCCACCACACCGGTACCTTTGTTTTCAACAACAGGGGCTACAATTCCCATATCTTTTGCACCTTCCTGATTAATGGTTCCAATTTTAGTGTCTTCTAATTTTGCAACTTCCGGAGGTGGTTCTTTCACCTGCTCATCTTTTACAATTTTAGGAGGGGTAAATTTGGTAATTTCCACTTTGGGTGGTTCCACTTTGGGTGGTGGTGGAGGTGGAGGTGGAGGTGGTTCCTTGGGTTTGTCGGTAACATTTGCCAGGGAAACATCCTGCACCAGTATTTGTGTTTTAGCCTTTTTGGTTGAATTTCCTAACACCGTAAGCAGTAAGAACAGCGCAGTAAAAGCAAGCATAAAAATTACACCGGTAATGATTCGCTTGTTATAGGTTTTGCGCAATTCGTATGCCCCATATTCTTTGTTTCTACCATCGAATATGATGTCGAGGAAATCGGCATTCATTACTTGTTTTGCGTCCATGATAATAAACTTTAAAATGAGATGCGGTTTCTAATTATTTTCACACCTTGTCTGAATTAATTTCCGGTTGCGGCAGCAGTCTGCGATTTTTGAACCAACTGCTCTTCTACCGGTGATATATCCACCAACGCATACCTTTTAATGACATTAATAGACATTTCATCCAATGCATCTACAACGTTTTTATAAGTACACTGTGGTGATGGTTTAATCACGACCATTAAATCTTTTTCAGGTGTGCTTGCTTTTTTTCTTAAAATTTCTGCTCTAATACCCTCATCACCATTACTATAGTTAGCCGATTTAAAATTAGTTCCATTGGGGGCCAATTCACCTTCATAATAAAAAACGGTATTATCGCCGCCTAATAAAATGGTGAGCGCACCTGACTCTTTAATTTTATTTTGCTCATCGGGCTTATCTGCATCTTTTGGTAAAAAGAGCTTCATGGCCGTTGGCTGGCTCATGGTAGTGGTAAAGATGAAGAAGGTAATTAATAGAAACCCTAAGTCAACCATTGGCGTTAAGTCTACACGAGTAGACATTTTTTTACCTTTCTTGACGCCCGGGCCTTTCTTATGCCCCCCGCCCGAGGAGGTATCCATTTCTGCCATAACAGGATAATTTTAGAGTGAACAAAATTGGGTTAAACTATATAGGTTTTATTCTTCGGTTCTTTGTCCTTTCTGTGCCAATTTCCATAATTCACTTCCGGTTGGAACTGCTTCGGGATTGGTTACCATTTCAAATTTTAACTGATCTGTTTTTTTAAAGGCATTAATCACACCCTCTATTGAAGGATATTTCGATTTATTATCGCCTTTCAACAACAGGTTCATTTTTTTACCCTGGTAAGCATCTACTGCATAACGCATCCAATCTATCATTTCATTGGCCCCTTTTGTAGTATCCACCGGAATACCGGGAAGTGCATTGGCTTTGCGATCTGCTTCAGGCAAAGCTAAAAATGCTTTTAACTGACTGAAAGGAACACCGATGAACTGTGCATTTACAAAAGCATTTACATCAATTCCCAAATTCTTGGTATTGTTGATGGCATTGGCAATGTATTTTTTGGCATCCGGATCTTCTACTGAAAAAAATACTTTACCGTCTCTGTCTACACTTACCAATACAACATCTTTGGATGGTGCAACTTTAGAAGCAACCGACTTAGGTGTTACAATTTCAATAGCTTCAGGTGGTTTAAATTTTGTTGCCAATATGAAGAAAGTCAGCAACAAAAATGCCACATCGCACATAGCAGTCATGTCTACATTCGTGCTTTTTCGTGGTAACTTTGGTCTTGCCATTTTACTGATTTTACATTAATTCACTAATGAGATTCCGATTTCCAATTTTTCCACAAACTTATTATTTATAGTTTGCAGCAAAACTTTGTGTTAATGTAAAGCCAGACTCGTCAATACCATAAGTAATACCATCAATTTTAGTGGTGAAGATATTGTAGAAAATGATGGCAATGGCTGAAGTACCGATACCCAAAGCGGTATTGAACAAGGCTTCAGAAATACCCACAGATAATTCACGGGCAGCATCACCACCGGCACCTTCTTCACCAAGAGAAGAGAACGCTTTAATCATACCTAATACCGTACCTAACAGACCTAACAAAGTTGCTACAGAAGCAATGGTTGATAGGAATACTAAGTTTTTTTCCAACATAGGTAATTCCAAAGCAGTTGCTTCTTCAATTTCCTTTTGAATATTCAGAATTTTTTGTTCAGTATCCAATTCTGTATTGGTAATCATTTCTTTGTACCTGCGTAAGCCGGCTTTCATAACATTACCAACAGAACCTTGTTGTTTATCGCATTCTGCTAGTGCTTTATCAACATCTTTATTGGCTAAGTGAAATTGTACTTTACGAATAAATTCCTGAATGCTGCCTTTTCCGGTTGATTTGGTAACAGTTAAAAATCTTTCAACCACAAAAGTTAATACAGTTAAAAAAGTTCCGATTAATAAAGGCACGATAATACCGCCTTCATACATTTTTGCAATAGGAACGGTTGATTTTGGTCCTTTATGACCAGGCCAAAACCAATGGCTTGGATCAGTATCAGGAAGAGAAAAATGATCTGGTGCGCCCAGATAAAAACGCCAAAAAGAATATCCTACAATAACACAAATTACAGGCGCAATCCATGAAATAGAATTACCTTTTCTTTTAGGGTGTTGTGCTGTTGCCGGTTTAGCAGCAGAAGCTGAAGCTGTGGGTTTAATGTCCGCCATGGTTCAATTGTTTTTTGGTTTTTAAATTACAGTGTTAAAAAGATTTTACAATTCTACTGAAAATTATTTTGAAAAAACAAAACAATGTTTCAAATTTTTTTAGAGGCCTGTAAAATAGTTATTTTCATTAATGCTGCAAATTAGTTTTTCAATAAGTGCCATTATTTTTTTTAAAGAATTAACCAAAATCTGCTTCAATGGGTTTGTTTTATAAAATTAAACCTGAAAAAGCCGTTTTTAAACCACTCATCAAAAATTATAAAAAACACCTTTTTTTTCAAGCCCTCTTGTTATCTTCATTCATTAAAATTTTAAATAACACTATATGAAGAAAACGTTATCTTTTACCTTGCTTATTTTAACCGGAACCTGGCTATGTGCGCAGCAAAGGCCTGATACATCACGATTTCCAATACTGAATGGGCGAACAGCCGGAGCAGCTGCCGCAGCAAAACCAGCTACTGGTCCAAAGCCTTATAAAGAAGTAATTACCAACAAGGCCGTAACACAAAAAGGTTTATTTACGGTTCATAAAGTTGAGGATAAATATTATTTCGAAATTCCGGATTCAATTTTAGGACATGAAATTTTAGCTGTAACCCGTTACAGCAAAACACCCGGTGGCGGCAGAAATTATGGCGGTGAATTGGTGAACCAACAAACCATTGAATTTGCAAAAGGCCCTGAAAACAAAGTATTTCTAAAAGTCATTACCTTAATTAATTATGCAGATTCCACCAATGAAATTTCAAAAGCAGTAGCCAATTCTAACTTAAACCCCATTGCAGCTGCATTTCCTATTGCTGCTTATGGCAAAGATTCTGCCTCGTCTGTAATTGATGTAACTGATTTCTTTAAAGGAGATAACCAAGCAGTAAACCTTACTCCTGCTATTAAACGCAGACTTAGCCTGTCTATGCTGGCATCTGACCGTTCCTATATTGAAAGTATACACACTTACCCCATCAATATAGAAATCAGAACAGTAAAAACATACAATTCTACACCCAGCCCTGCCGGTGGATTTGGCGCCCCATCCCCATCACCCATACCACAAAGTGAACCACTACCTGCTGCCATGGATGCGGGTGCCGTTACACTTGAATTAAACACTTCAATGCTGTTATTACCCAAAACACCTATGCATAAAAGGCTGTTTGACCCCAGAGTAGGCTTTTTTGCAGATGATTACACCATTTACAGTGATAACCAACAAAAAGTAGATAATCAGGTTTTTGCAGTACGTTGGAGACTGGAACCCAAATCTGAGGACATAGATAAATACAAACGTGGTGAACTGGTAGAACCTGCCAAACAAATTGTATACTATATTGATCCTGCTACACCTAAACAATGGCGTCCTTATTTAATTGCAGGCGTAAACGACTGGCAAAAAGCTTTTGAAAAAGCCGGTTTTAAAAATGCCATCGTAGCAAAGGAATGGCCTGAAAACGACAGTACCATGAGTTTAGAAGATGCCCGTTATTCTGTTATACGGTATTTTGCTTCTGATATTGAAAACGCATACGGCCCCAATGTACACGACCCTCGCAGCGGTGAGATTTTGGAAAGCCATATTGGATGGTATCATAATGTTATGAAATTAGTGCACGATTGGTACATGATTCAAACAGCTGCCGTTGATCCGAAAGCCAGAAAAATGAAATTTGATGATTCGTTGATGGGCCAGTTAATTCGCTTCGTTTCTTCACACGAAGTGGGCCACACCCTTGGCTTGCGCCACAACATGGGCAGCAGCAGCAAAACACCGGTTGAATTACTGCGTAACAAAGCCTGGATAGAAGCCAACGGACATACTGCCTCTATTATGGATTATGCTCGTTTTAACTATGTTGCACAACCGGAAGATAATATCAGCGAAGCCGGACTATTCCCAAGAATTGGGGATTACGATAAATGGGCCATTCAATGGGGTTATACCTACACTGGTATTAACGATCCCAAAAAAGATGAATTGGTTACCAACCAATGGGCAATCGACAGTCTTAAAAACCCCAGATTATGGTTTGGCGGCGAAGGAAGAAATGTTGACCCCAGAGCACAAACTGAAGACTTGGGCGACGATGCAGTTAAAGCCAGCAGTTACGGTATTATGAACCTGAAAAGAATTATTGTACAATTGCCGGTTTGGACCAAAGAAGAAGCCGATAAATACCAGAATTTAAGCGATATATACCAACAATTAGTGGGTCAGTTTGCCCGATATATGGGCCATGTAACCAAAAATGTGGGTGGCATAGAAGAAACCTTTAAAAGTGTAGAACAAAAAGGCGATGTGTATACTCCCACATCAAAAGAAAAACAAAAAGCAGCAGTTGCCTTTTTAAATACACAACTCTTCCAAACGCCTAACTGGTTGTTAGATAAGGATATTTTAAATAAGATAGCTTACCCAACCGCTAATGAAGCCATTCAAAACCTGCAAATCAGTATATTGAACAGTTTATTAGATGCCGCACGCTTGTATCGTTTAGAAACCAGCAGGAACCGATTTGGCACCAGCACTTATGGTTTGGATGAAATGATGGATGATGTTCAAAAAGGTATTTGGAGTGAATTAAGCACCCAAAAACCAATTGATGCCTATCGCAGAAATTTGCAAAAAGCCTATGTAAGTAAACTGATTGATTTAATAGACCCTGCTAAATCAAATTCTGCCAGCTTAACAGCAACAGCCAGAGGCTTCAATCTTTCTATTATTAATACCGCTAATACAGATGTACCTTCTGTAGCAAGAGGCGAATTGAAAAGTTTATTAGCAGCCATCAATGCAGCAATTCCTGCCACAAGAGATAAAATGAGTAAATATCATTTACAGGATGTTGCAGAAAGAATCAAAAAAGCGTTAGAGCCTAAGGCTTAAACATAGCGCTTTAAAACAATAAAAAGAGCTGCCATTTAACCGGTAGCTCTTTTTATTTTCAACCAATTCATATAAATGCAACCAACTGCAATAACTTTGTGTAGCTACAAATAAACAATATGAAAAAATTTGGATTGTGTTTTAAGATTTTTTGTTTAATAACCCACTTTGCCACAGCGCAAAATTTTTCAGCAGTTATTAAAGACAGTATGACCAAAGAGCCGGTTTATTTTGCCAGTATTACCAATTTAAATAATAAAAAAACAGTTATCTCTAACGAGAAAGGATTGTTTTCAATTGCCGCAAAACCTGGCGATATTATATCCATTGCTTCTATCAGCTATACATTTGATACGCTTCAAATCAATATAAAATTATTACAGCAAGCCGGATACGTTATTTACCTGCATCCTCTTTCTAAAATGTTAGATGAAGTAACTGTCAGATCGCATAAAAGCTACTCTGCATATCAATTAGACAGTTTGCACAGAAGAAGAGATTTTTTTGCTACTACCAACGATTATACTTTACCAACAGTATCTAACGGCAATTCGGGTGTTGGTATGGGTATTAATATTGACCATTTTTTTGGGCCGGATAAACGAAAACGTGAAACCATTCAACTCTTTAACCAAATGGAGCAGGAACATTATATTAATTACCGATTTAATCCAACTTTCTTAAAACAATATGTAACACTACCAACAGACTCGCTGCTGTTGTTTATGGAAACATACAGGCCAACTTATAAATGGCTCAGGCAGCACCCGCACCGGGAAGATTTAATTTATTATATTAATGATAAATTAAAATTATTTCTAAAAAAGTAACGCAAAAGCTTGAGCGTTACTCATATCGTAAAGCAACAATTGGATTTAATTTAGCAGCTTTTATTGCCGGGTACAATCCTGCTGCAAACCCAACCAGAGAGCAGATTACAATACCAATACTTACCCATAACCAGGGCACAACAAAACCGGTTTTCAATACCATTGAAAAAATATTACCAACCAAAACACCCAAAATAATTCCAAATATTGCACCAAGTAAACTAATAATCATACTTTCAAATAAAAACTGCTGCCTTACATTTTTGCTTTTTCCACCAATTGCCTTAATAAGACCTACTTCACGGGTACGTTCATTTACCGAAACCAGCATAATATTCATTAAACCAATGGCAGCACCAATTAAAGTAATAATACCAATAGCCGCAGCCGCACCTGTAATACTACTTAAAAAAGTAATAAACAGTTCTGCAAACTTATCACTCTTTTCAATGGTAAAATTATCCGCATCTGTTGGCAGCAATTTTCTGATACCTCTGAAATGCGCTGTAGCTACACCTATTGCAGGATCTAACATCGCTACATTTTCAACCATTACGCCAATAAAATACGACGGTGAGGCATTGGCTAAACGACGAGCACTGTTGTAAGAAGTTACCACTATATCATCCTGCCGCAATAAACCACTCGATCCTTTGCTTTTTAGCACACCAATTATGCGGTAAGGTATTCCACCAACTTTTATAATATGATCAACAGCTGTTTCAGGATGATCTCCAAACAATTTTGTAGCAACATTGCTACCCAACAAACATACATTACGACCACTTTCCACATCCAAACTATTCAAATTTCTGCCAACTGCTACCGTAAAACCATTTACCGTTAAATAATTTTCATCACCACCCCAAACAGTTACAACGGGATTGGTTTTTTTATCGCCATAATAACACTCTACATTACCGGGCCCGCGCATATACACACTTACAATAGATGGGTATTGATAGGTTTGTTTAAAATAAACCGCATCTTCCCGCCGTATGGTTTTATCGAGGTTCGAAACTTTATCCTTCACTCCTCTTGCCGTTTTCTTTACACTTTGGTCTCTTCCAAAACGGATACGCGATTCTTTGTATTTTATTACAAAAGCATTGGCCCCCATCGATGAAAAACTTTCCCGCAAGCTTTGATTCATAGCCTGAATAGCGGTAATAATTCCAATCAACGCCATAATGCCAAATGCAATAATAGCAACGGTTATACCGGTTCTCAGCTTATTTCCTTTTACCGTTTTAAATGCCAAATTAAATGAATCGGTTAACGTCATTAATAAGTTTTTGTATTAAAATCATTCTAAAGATAAGGCGCAATCAGATAGTTTAAAACCAAAAAGGATAAACGTAGCAAAAAATAAACAGACGGTAATGGCGGCTATTTAACCCTATGAGTAATTTGAATCAATTTTAGGTAACCCGGCTTCTGCTATTTTGGGCATCGCCTGTTGTGTCACTCACTCTTGTAGGTTCAGTTATTATGGCAGCATGTTGCGTTGCTGTAGCAGTTACTACTGATTAGATAAACATTGTGAAGAGAATTGATTAAAAACTAAAAGTAAAACCAGTTTAGAATAATAGTTGGGAATATGCCAATTAAAATAGTAACTACAGCAAGCAAAATCAGCATAAAGCAAAACCCTTTACTGAATAAATGCAATTCCGGATTGCCCTTTTTAAAATACATGGCCTGTATTACTCTGAAATAGTAAAAAGCACTGATGGCAGCAAAAATTACCGCAACAATTACCAACCAGGTTACTGAGCTGCCGCCGTATTTAATGGCAGATAACAACATATAATACTTTGCAAAGAACCCTGCCGTAAGCGGAATGCCTGTTAAGGATAAAAGAAATACGGTGGTGGTTCCGGCCAGTAACGAACTTTTTTGTGCAAGGCCATTGAATCCTTCCAGCGATATATCTTTCACTTTTTCCAACACGGCGAAAATGCCAATAGTAGCCACAGAGTAGGCCACAGTATAAATTAAAATACCTTCTTTAGCTACATCATTTTCGGCAAAAACCGCAAATAGCATAAATCCGGCCTGGGCAATACTGGAATAAGCCATCATCCGTTTTACGCTTTGTTGGAATACCGCGGTAATATTTCCAACCAACAAAGTGGCAATAATTACAACCGGTAAAATAATTTTCCACGACAAACCCATTTCAACTGCCTTATTATCAAATAATCGTATAAATGTAATAAAACCGGCTGCTTTAATAATCGTTGCCATATATGAAGTAAAAACACCGGGTGCACCATCGTATACATCGGGCGTCCAGAAATGAAAAGGAGCAGCAGAAACTTTAAAAGCAATGGCAATAAATACCAGCACCAAACCCAATGGGTCTAATATGCCATACTCATTTGATACTGCAGAGGGTTTAAGGGCGTCTATTTCAAATCCGCCACGGGCACCATACATTAAAGCAATACCCATTAATAAAATACCGGTAGAAAATGAACCCATCAGGAAATATTTCAACGAGGCTTCATTACTTTTTAAATTCCGCTTATCAGCACCGGTTAGAATATATAATGGAATGGACATAATCTCAATGCCCAAAAACAGCATTAAAAGCGAGTTGTAAGAGGTTAAAATAGCTATACCGGCTAATGAAAAGAAAATTAATGCAAAGAATTCTGCAGCATGCCGGCCATTGCCGATCAATGTAACATCTGAACCACTGATTAAAGTAAACAAAAATGTAGCAGCAAAAGCAAGTGTATTAAAATACAAGCCAAATTTTTGAAAATTCAGCAAACCATGCGTAGGAATATAAATACTAAAAATACCATAAGTATCAAAAATGTTGGCCAGTAAAACCACCAATAAAGCTACCAGTGCCACATTTCTGATGGTTGATTTTTGTTGTGTGATAATGCCTGTAAACATCATTACAACACCCGCTACTGCCGAAAATATAATTGCGTTCATATATTAAAATATAGTTATTCGCCCTGTTGAATTGTTCTAAAATGTATCAACTTTATTCGTAATAAAAACTTTTTTGTTTATACACTGCAACATCATTCTACTCAGAGTATGTTTTTCACTTACAGCTATTTTATTGCACCAATAATTCTTTCACTGTTTCATGGGTTAAGTGTATCATTGGCTCGGGATATATACCAAAAAAGAAAATTACAACCACCAGTATCCATAAAATAAACCGCACATGTAGCCCTGCATCTACAGCATGGGTTATTTGAATGGCCAAATCACCATAAAAAATTTTTTGTACGGTATTTAATGTATATACCGCAGTTAATATAATGGTAATCAGTGCAAAAATGGCTATTACCATATTGTATTGAAACAGACCATTAAACATTAAAAACTCGCCAATAAAACTATTGGTTAGCGGCAATGCAATATTTGCAAGTGCCATAATAACAAAAAGTATAGCTAATTCCGGAGCTTTTTGTGCAAGACCGCCTAATTCGCTCAATTTGCGGGTACCCAATTGCTGTTCAATTGCATCTGCCACAATCCACAATCCCAATACTACTATACCATGGTTAAACATTTGTACCATTACCCCATTCCATCCCACCTCTTTCTGTGCAAAAATGGCAGCACACATTAAACCAATATGTGCAATGGAAGAATAAGCTATCACTCGTTTAAAATCATCCTGCCGGATAGCGATGAGTGATGCATACAACATTCCGATCACTGCAAGAATGATAATGAAATTTGCAAAATGAGTGGTAGCCTCAGGAAAAACAGGCACTAACCAACGAATGGTGGCATATAAACCCATTTTTACCATAATGGCACTTAGCACCATGGTTACACCGGTTGTAGCCTGTTCATAAGCATCGGGTTGCCAGGTATGTAGCGGAAATAAAGGCATTTTGATAGCAAAAGCAATAAAAAATAACCAAAAGAATACATATTGCTGGTGGGTGCTTAAATGCAAATGGTAAAACGATTCAATAGCAAAGGAGTGATTACCGGGGGTTTGAAAATATAAATAAAAAATTCCGATTAGCATTAGCAACGAGCCCACAAATGTGTACACGAAAAATTTGAATGTTGCAGCAATTCTTTTTTCTCCACCCCAGTTAGAAGCAAGAAAATAAACCGGAATTAAAGCAAGCTCCCAAAAAAAGTAAAATACCAGCGCATCGGCTGCAACAAAAACACCCATTAACCCTGCCTGAGTTAATAACATACCGGCAAAAAAATTGCCCGGCTTCGTATAACTATTTTTATAAATGGCAACAAAAATAATAGGAAAGCCGATTGCAGTTAATAAGGTAAGCATGCTGCTCATCCCGTCCATGTGTAAATCAAAACCACTGCCTAATGCCGGCAACCAGGGTAAATGAATAGATAAAGCATCAGCATTGTTAAAAAAGTAAATACCACTTAATGCAATGGCCAAAGTAACAAGCGCAATCAGTAATGACCAGCTTTTGGCTGCTTTATCTTCTTTCAACAAAAAAGAAATAAGGCCACCAATCAGAGGAACGATTATTAATAAAAGAGGAATCATAGCTATTATTTGCCTGGGGCTTTTAAAATATTTTACTTAAATAGGTATAAATATAACCGTCGTTTATCCAAATTAAAACCAATACAATCATGGCCAGTACCATAAAGAGTATGTATCCGCCTACCTGTCCGCTCTGAATTAATCTTACCTGCCGCGACGCATACAAAACAAATCTTCCTACCCCATTTACTACACCATCAAGACCACTTTTTTCAACAATATTTTTTAAAACTCCTGCAAATCTGTTCAGTGGTTTTACAACAATTCCATCATATAATTCATCGATGTACCATTTATTAGCCAGAAATTTTCCAACGCCTGTAGGCTCTTCTAATTCAGGATGTTTGGTAAACCTGCCCAATGCAAATAAAATGGCGATGGTTGCTATGGCTACAGAAACACCCATTAATAACCATTCTGTTGCATGTGGCATTTCGGTTGATGTTTCAGTAGTTAAAACAGGTTGTAACAAATGATGAAATAAATTGGCACCCGGAGCCATTACGGTAGGTATACCCACCCATCCGCCAATCACACTTAAAATAGCCAGTAAAATTAAAGGGAAGGTCATAGCAGCAGGGCTTTCATGTAAATGATGTTCCTGATCATGTGTGCCTCTGAAGTTGCCCAAAAAAGTAGTGGCATATAAACGGAATATATAAAATGCGGTTAATGCTGCACCTGCTACTCCTAATACCCAGTAAACAGGGTTTTTTGCATACGCCGCAGCCAGAATTTCATCTTTAGAGAAGAAACCGCTAAATGGAGGAATACCTGAAATGGCTAAACATGCCAACAGGAAAGTAATATGGGTAACGGGCATGTATTTACGTAATCCACCCATTTTTCGGATATCCTGTTCATTGCCCATAGCATGTATTACAGAACCGGCTCCCAGGAATAACAATGCTTTAAAAAATGCATGTGTCATTACATGAAAAACCGCACCTGAGTATGCACCTACTCCTAATCCTAAAAACATATAACCCAACTGGCTCACTGTGGAATAGGCCAATACTTTTTTAATATCATTTTGTTTGATGGCAATTGTAGCCGCCAGTAAAGCAGTAGCCACACCAATGATAGCAATAATGTTTTCAGTTACCGCACTCATACTATATAATACATTGCTACGTGCAATCATGTATACCCCGGCAGTTACCATGGTAGCTGCATGTATTAAAGCTGAAACCGGAGTTGGACCGGCCATTGCATCGGGCAGCCATGTATACAAAGGTATTTGTGCGCTTTTACCGGTAGCTCCAATAAAAAATAACAGGGTAATTCCGGTAACATCAACAGCACTTAAGCTTCCGGTTCCGGCAAAAACTTCACCATAAGTTAATGTGCCTAATTTAGCAATCAACCAAAAAATTCCCAGCAAAAAACCGACATCACCAATACGGTTCATGATAAAAGCTTTTTTCGCAGCATAGTTATAATCATTGTTTTTAAACCAGTAACCAATTAACAAATAAGAACATAAGCCTACACCTTCCCATCCCAAAAACAGAATAAGGTAATTACCGCCCATTACCAAGAGCAGCATGGAAAACACAAACAGATTCAGATAAGAAAAATAACGTGCAAAATGTGGCTCAGCTTCTTCATGCATGTATGAGGTTGAATATACATGAATTAGAAAACCTACACCGGTAATAATTAACATAAATAAGGCAGAAAGTGCATCAACCTGAAAAGAAAATGGAATGATTAGTCCCTTAATATCAATAAAATTGAAATAAGTTTGAATAATAGGGCCATTAGATTTTACCTGCCAGAATAAACTCAGGCTGACTAAAAAAGCCACTAAAATTACGCCACAGCCTATTAAACTAACTGCCCGTTTAGAAAGTGATTTTCTAAGCAATCCGTTGATCAGAAATCCTGCAAGCGGCAGTAATGGTACTAAGTAAACTAATTGATTCATATTATTCGTTTAAAGTAAGGCTTACCACAACAGTATAAGCTTCCCTTTTATCATTTAATTCTTTAACCGGTTTAAAAAATTTACATCTACAGAATGTGCATTTCTGTACATCATTACAATAATGGCCAATCCAACACTTACTTCAGCAGCTGCTACCACCATTACAAAAAACACAAAAATTTGTCCATCCGTTCCGGCATTGTTTACTTTCTCAACCGCACTTGCTACTGCATGATGCATTTTTGAAAAAGCAACGAGTAGTAAATTTACTGCATTGAGCATCAGTTCTATACTCATAAAAATAATGATGGCATTTCTGCGTGTTAGTACACCTGCAATACCAATACAGAACAGTGCTAAACTTAAAAAAATATAATATTGTATGGGCATAATCTGTTGGTTGTTTAAAAAACTTATAAAGAATGCTGACTAATCTTTTTTCCCAATCACCACTGCTCCCACCATCGCACTTAAAAATAAAATACTGCTTATTTCAAAGGGCACCACATACGTACTGAATAATGCTTTTCCCAAATTTGAAATCAACCCGATACTTCCTTCTTTCATCATGGCTGTTTTGGCTTGCAACTCGGGCGCCTGTCTGATTAATGATACCAATATCATTAAAAAACAACCGGCTGAAATGGCACCGGCTAATTTCATCCAAATATTTTTCTGAGGTTCTGTATCCTTATTCAAATTCATTAACATGATTACGAAAAGAAACAACACCATAATAGCACCAGCATATACAATTAAATTTACGATTGCAATGAATTGTGCATTCAGTAAAATATAATGCCCTGAAATGGCAAAAAATACACCTACCAGCCATAACACACTGTGTACCGGATTTTTACTGAGTAAAACCATTAATGCACTTACCAACGCCAGGGCACTTAAAAACCAGAATAAGATTTGTATGGCATTCATTTGATACTATTATTTTTATTTCTGTAACAGACTCACTAAACGAATTAATAAAGATGGTTGATGGAAAATAACCTTGCCATTATTTTACAATGAAAATAATTACAGGGTTTAATTCAATCCTTTTGCTTTTGTATACGCTTCTGGCTCTGTTACAGGGTTGGGTATTAATAAATCTTTTTTACCATATATAAAAGTGGTACGATTAAAATTTGCCGGTGCAAAGGTTTCGCTTAAATAAATAGCATCTTTCGGACAAGCTTCTTCACACAATCCACAAAAAATACAACGCAGCATATTAATTTCGTAGCGGGCTGCATATTTTTCTTCACGATATAAATTTTCTTCACCGGGTAAACGTTCAGCAGCCTCCATGGTAATGGCCTCCGCCGGGCAGGCTACGGCACATAATCCGCAGGCGGTGCATCTTTCCCGGCCTTCTTCATCTCTGTTCAATACATGCAATCCTCTAAACACCGGGCTAAATGGCCTTTTTTGTTCCGGATATTGAATGGTTGGTTGTTTTTTAAATATGTGGCTAAACGTGATTAACATTCCCTTGAAAATATTGATCAGATATAATCTTTCCCAGAATGTCATCGGCTTTCTGTTAACCGGCTGTGCTCTGTTGGTTAGTGCTTGCATGATTGAACCGATGGTTTTAAAAGTTTTGCAAAAATATTTTTATTGTAACTAGTATCCAAGTTTATATTGTTTTATTCCTTGTAACCTGGCATCCCTTTGCTGTGCAATGAAATTTATTTTCCCATCCATAGAATGAGTGCACCTGTAATCAGCATATTTGCCAAAGCCAATGGCACCAGCGATTTCCAGCCCAGGTTCATTAACTGGTCATATCTGAACCTCGGAATTGTCCATCGTACCCACATAAATAAGAAAATGAATATCACCACTTTTATCAGTAAAGCTGCCACGCCTATGATGGCTGCAACATTTGGCGACAATAGGCTTTCATTTAAAAAAGGTACATCATAACCGCCAAAGTAAAGCGTTGCCATTACCACACTGCTGATAAACATATTTACATATTCTGAGAACAGGTAAAAGCCTAATTTCATAGAAGAATACTCCTGATGGTAACCAAAGTTTAATTCATTTTCTGCTTCCGGTAAATCGAAGGGTGTTCTGTTACATTCTGCAAATGCACAGATGATGAATATTAAAAAACCGAGTGGCTGATATACAATATTCCACCAATGACCTGGTTGCATTTGTTGCTTTACAATTTCGCCTAACTGCAAAGTGCCTGTTGTCATTAATAAAGCAATTAAACTTAAGCCCATGGCTAATTCATAACTAATTGCCTGCGATGCACCTCTTAGTGCGGCCATTAAAGAAAATTTGTTGTTAGATGCCCATCCGCCAATCATAATGCCATAAACACCCAAACTTACTACAGCAAATATGTATAAAATACCAATATTTACATCGGCAATTTGCAAGGGAATAACTCTGCCAAATAAATGCACATCACTGCTCCAGGGTATTACGGCACTGGTCATCAAAGCGGCTGTCATGGCCAAAAAAGGCCCTAAAACAAATAATACTTTATTGGAAGTGTTGGGAATAATTTCTTCTTTCATGATGAGCTTTAACCCATCGGCAAATGGCTGAAACAAGCCAAACGGACCAGCACGATTGGGGCCCGGCCTGTCTTGCAAAACCGCCGCCACTTTACGTTCTGCAAATGTGGTATAGAGTGCTATACCCAGACTTGCAAAAATAACAATGGCAATCAGAATTAATTTTTCCAGAAACAATATCCAGTCTATACTTAGTAACATGGCAAATATTGATTGAGTGTTATTGGTTAAAATCGGTTGAATGTGCCGGGCGTTCTAATTCGCTTAAATGTATGTTTGGTTTATTTACTTCACTTACACTATGAATATCCATGAGTAATTTTGGATTCCTGCCTTTCATAATGTTAGGAAAGGTTTCAGTAGGTTTTACCAATCCTACATATTTGTTTTGTGCAATCACTGAATGCCGGTTAACATTAGTGGGGCCTTCTATTACCCAATCGGCCAGATTTTTCTTTTCAAAGCGGCATTCATTGCAAATCCATCCTGTTTTGCCGTTTGAGGCTTCTTTCACTTCACCCCATTCATCTTTTCTGGCAGTTACTCTAAACACCTCATCACCTCTTAACCATAGCTCTGCTTCACCACAACATTTATCGCAATGCCTGTGTGCATTCACAGGTTTGGTAAACCATACCCTGTTTTTAAAACGGAAAGTTTTATCGGTTAAAGCACCCACCGGGCAAACATCTATAACATTACCGATAAATTCGTTATGCAAATTTTTTTGAATGAAAGTGGCAATTTGAGCATGATCACCCCGATCTAATACACCGTGTTCTCTTTTGGAAGAAAGCTGGTCGGCTACAAACACACAACGATAGCAAAGTATGCAGCGGGTCATATGTAATTGAATATATGCTCCTAAATCTACTTTTTTAAAGGTGCGTTTTTGAAATTCGTAACGGCTGCCTTCTTTACCGTGTTCATAACTTAAATCCTGCAAATGACATTCGCCGGCCTGATCGCAGATGGGGCAATCTAATGGGTGATTAATTAATAAAAATTCAACCACACCGGCCCTTGCTTCCTGTACACGTGGCGATGTTACATTTTTTACTTCCATACCATCCATTACAGTTGTGCGGCAAGAAGCAACTAATTTGGGCATTGGGCGCGGATCTTTTTCAGAACCTTTGCTCACCTCTACCAAACAGGTACGGCATTTACCACCACTGCCTTGTAATTTGCTGTAATAGCACATGGCAGGAGGGGTTACCTCTCCGCCAATTTTACGGGCAGCCTGCAAAATGGTGGTACCTGCAGGTACTTCAACCGTAATATTATCAATGGTGACTTTGAATAATGTTTCGTCTGACATATTGTAAAATTCTAAAATTCAAAATTAGCCTTTCAATAAGGCTGGATTAAGCACCTACAGGCACCTGAATAGGGTTGGCATAATGTGCCAAACCAAAATTTCTTACCTGCGCTTCCTGCGGATGTAATACATGCCACTCAAACTCATCCCGGAAATGACGGATAGCAGCCGCTACAGGCCAAGCAGCCGCATCGCCTAAGGGGCAAATAGTGTTTCCTTCAATTTTTCCCTGTATATCCCACAACAAATCTATATCACTAATTTTGCCTTCTCCTTTTTCCAAACGCAATAATATTTTCTCCATCCAACCGGTACCTTCTCTACAGGGTGAACACTGTCCGCAACTTTCATGACGGTAAAACCGGGCCAAAGTATAAGTATGGCGCACTATACACTGGTCTTCATCAAACACAATAAAACCACCACTGCCCATCATGCTTCCGGTAGCAAAACCTCCATCGCTTAAACTTTCATAATTCATGTAACGGGTTTCTCCTTTTGCTGTTTTCAACAACAAATTTGCCGGCAAAATTGGAACAGAAGAACCGCCAGGTATGCAGGCTTTTAAGTGCTTCCCGTTTTTAATGCCACCACAATATTCTTCGCTGTAAATAAATTCTTCTACACTAATGGTCATATCAATTTCGTACACGCCCGGTTTATTGATATTACCGCAGGCTGAAATTAATTTGGTTCCGGTTGAACGGCCTACACCAATTTTGGCATATTCTTCGCCACCCATATTAATAATAGGTACTACTGCCGCCAATGTTTCTACATTATTTACAACAGTTGGTCGTTCCCAAACTCCTTTGATGGCCGGGAAAGGAGGTTTAATTCTGGGATTACCTCTTTTTCCTTCCAATGATTCTAACAATGCGGTTTCTTCTCCACAAATGTAAGCGCCTGCCCCGCGTTGAACATAAATATTACAATTAAAGCCTGTGCCCAAAATATTGTTACCCAGCCAACCGTTTTGTTTGGCTTCTTCAATAGCATTTTCCAAAATACCTACTATCCAAGCATATTCACCACGGATATAAATATAGGTATCATTTGACCCCAAAGCAAAAGATGAGATGATTAAGCCTTCAATTAATAAATGGGGTAAAAACTCCATCAGGTACCTGTCTTTAAAAGTACCCGGTTCACTTTCATCAGCATTGCACACCAAATGGCGGGGTACGCCCTCGGGCTTAGCAATAAAACTCCATTTCATGCCCGTAGGAAAACCGGCTCCGCCACGACCCCGCAAGCCACTTTTCTTCACTTCTTCCACAATGGCTTCCGGAGTCATGGTTTTCAGCGCTTTTTCAACTGCCTGATAACCGCCTTCTCTTCTGTAAACATCATACTGTCTGATGCCTTCTACATGCGCTTTTGATAATAATAATTTTACACCCATTTGTAATTACAATAAAAGTGAATAAATGATGCTTTTAATTGTTGCGTGCAGCATTGCTTCTGCATTCTTCAATAATTGCATCGACTTTTTCTTTCGTTAAATGTTCCCGATATTGTTTTCCCAACTGCA
The DNA here is from genome assembly GCF_019249625.1 of Hydrotalea lipotrueae. Lineage (NCBI taxonomy): Bacteria > Pseudomonadati > Bacteroidota > Chitinophagia > Chitinophagales > Chitinophagaceae > Hydrotalea > Hydrotalea lipotrueae. The sequence goes on from NZ_JAESDL010000002.1 coordinate 168,119, forward strand.
TCATGGGTGCATACCCACAAGCCCCCAGGCACTCTACTGTTTTTAGCGTAAACATACCATCGGGCGTAGTTTCGCCGGCACTAATGCCTAATTTTTCTTTGATGTAGCTAATAATTTCATCGCTGCCATTTAGCATACAGGGACCGGTTTGGCATACCTCAAACATGTACTTCCCAACGGGTTGGGTATTAAACATGCTGTAAAAGGTGGCTACTTCATATACTTCAATGGGTTCTAATTGCAATAAATTGGCAACATAATCCATTGTTTCAGCGCTTAACCAACCGCCAAAGCTTTCTTGTGCCAAATGCAATACCGGCAATAGCGCACTTTTTTGTTTGCCTTCCGGGTAACGTTTTACTAAACGATTAAATTCCTGCATTTGCTGTTCTGAAAATTGTACCACAACGCTATATTTTAGTTTGTTATGTGTTTATGCATCTAACTCACCTGCAATGAGGTTTAAACTACTCATGGTAATAATGGCATCGCTCAACATACCTCCTTTTGTTAATTCACTGTATGCCTGATAGTAAATAAAACTGGGCCTGCGAAAATGCAAGCGATAAGGTGTTCTTCCACCATCGCTAATTAAATAAAAACCCAATTCGCCATTAGCACCTTCTACACTATGGTAAACTTCACCTTTGGGTATGGCAGTTTCACCCATGATGATTTTAAAGTGCCAGATTAATGCCTCCATTTTTGTGTATACCTCTTTCTTTTCGGGAAGATAATACTCAGGCACATCGGCATGAAATACTTCGGCTTCGGCTCCTTTAAATTTCTGTACTTTTTGGTAGGCCTGTTCTATAATATGCAAGCTTTGCCACATTTCTACATTGCGCACTAAAAACCGGTCATAGTTATCGCCGGTACTGCCCACCGGAACAATAAAATCAAAATCTTCGTAACTGCAGTATGGGCTATGTACCCGCACATCGTAATCAACCCCTGCTGCACGTAAATTAGGTCCCGTAAAGCCATAGTTTAAAGCACGCTCGGCACTAATAGCACCAGTATTTTGGAGGCGATCCATGAAAATACGATTACGGGTAAAGAGGTTTTCAAACTCTTTTAGCACTTTAGGATATTCCTGAAGAAATTTTTCTAACTTTTGGAAAGCTGTATCTGTAAAGTTGCGTTCAAACCCACCTATTCTGCCAATATTGGTGGTTAAACGAGAGCCGCATACTTCTTCATAAATTTCATAAATCAATTCGCGGTATTGCATCACATATAAAAAACCGGTATAGGCACCACTGTCTACACCCACAATTGAATTACAAATAAGGTGATCGGAAATACGGGCCAGTTCCATGATAATAATCCGCAAATAATCTACCCGCTTGGGTGTTTTTACACCCAGTAATTTTTCGCAGGTCATGTGCCAACCCATGTTATTAATAGGGCTGCTGCAATAATTTAATCGATCGGTAATGGGTGTTACCTGATAAAGCGGCCTGCGTTCGGCTAATTTTTCAAATGCCCGGTGAATGTAACCTACGGTTTGCTCGGCCGATACAATACGTTCACCATCTAATTCAACAATATTTTGAAACACACCGTGGGTAGCGGGGTGTGTAGGACCCAGATTGAGGGTGGTGGTTAATTTTTCAATGGAACCATCCGGAAGTTTTATATGGTGTGGTTGCACCTCTTTTGTTTCCAACATAATATTTCAATTAAATTACCGACAGTTGTTTTGAACTGCCTTTACAATTGGATTTAATAAATTGAACCGCCTCTGCCAAACATGGCATCATCTTTATCTATTCTGGTTTGATCTTCCAATGGATATTCTTTCCTTAATGGGAAATAATCCATTTCATCTACATTTAAAATTCTTTTTAAATTGGGATGCCCGATAAAGTTTACGCCAAAAAAATCGTAGGTTTCTCTTTCCATCCAGTTGGCTGCTTCAAATAATTTGGTTGCCGTAAACACATCGGGTTGCTGTATACCGGTAAATACTTTATAACGGATGCGTATATTCTCTTTTAAATTATGTAAATGATATACTACAGCCAGTTCTTTTCCGGTATTAACCGGATAATGAACAGCACACAAATCAGTTAAGAAAGTAAATTGAAGTGTTGCATCTTCATACAAAAACTGCAATATCTTTAAATTCATTTCTTTTGGTGATTGAAAACTGAGCAAACCAAATGGTGTTTCAAAATTAGACACCTGATCGCCAAATTTTTCCTGGAGTTTTTGTTGTATGATTTCGTTGGTTAGTGCCATGACTGTTATAAGCGTTTACAGATTTTTTTAAAGCCTGATGAATAAGCCAATAAATGGCGTTTATTGAATGCCATAACTTTCTAAAAGTGCCGTGTATTGCGGGCTGTTTCTGCGGCGAATACTTTCTTTACCTACCAATTCCTGAATTTTCATAAACCCATCTAAAATAGCTTCTGGCCTGGGCGGGCAACCTGGCACATATACATCAACCGGTATAATCTGATCAATACCCTGTAACACACTGTAAGTATCAAAAATACCACCACTGCTGGCACAGGCACCTACACTCAATACCCAACGGGGTTCAGCCATTTGCAAATATACCTGCCTTAAAACAGGCGCCATTTTTTTGGCAATGGTACCCATTACCATTAGTAAGTCGCACTGACGGGGAGAAAAACCAACTCTTTCTGCACCAAAACGAGCTAAATCGTAGTGCGCACCCATTGTAGCCATAAACTCAATACCACAACAAGAAGTGGCAAATGGCAATGGCCACAAAGAGTTTTTTCGTGCTAACCCCACTACTTCACTTAATTTGGTGGTGAAAAAGCCTTCTCCATTATATCCCTGCGGAGCCTCGCCCATAATAATAGATTTGGCAGGTTCTGCTGGTTTGGGATGAATATTAAAACGTACTGGACGCATAGAATAACATTTAATTTGCTTGATAAAATAAGGTTTTCAGGATTGTAAAACATCACTTACCACATCCTGCTAATTTGTTATACCCCTGCCATTTTTCAAAGAAAGTAAGCACAAATTGCACCATATATAACATTTCAACTTCTTTTAAGTTGAAGATTCCTTCCCATTAATCTTCCCAATTCAATGCTCCCTTTTTAATGATATATACAAAACCAATGAGGAATAAAGCCACAAACAACACAATTTCCCAAAAGCCGGCCCATCCCAGAAATTTAAAGTTTACTGCATAGGGATAAAAGAAAATTACTTCTACATCAAACAATACAAACAAAATAGCCACTAAAAAATACTTTACTGCCATGGGTTGGCGAGCATTGCCATGGCTGGCTATACCACTGGAGAAATTTTCCAGTTTATCACTCGTTTTTCTTTTTGGACCTACCCAGGCAGACAATCCAATCATGGTAGCCACAAAACCTATGGCGAAAATGAGTTGAATGCCTATCGGGAAATAATTTTCAGCAGTATTGTTAAGCTGATTTAGTTGAAGAAGTGTACTAAAACCTATCATAACATTCTTGAATGAGATGCAAAAATAAGGCAGTCTGTTTATAAACCCTTACTATTCTTTTGTTGTTTTTGATGAATTCAGCAATTTATAATGCCACAAGTATTTTCAATATTGTTTTAATATTACCCGCTCTCAAAAAAATTAAAGTCAATAGCGTAATAATCTACTAAATTATGAAATTGGAGTTTCCAGGCTTGCTTCAATAAAAAAGTTGCCACTTTTTACAGCGGCAACTTTTTTATTATATTTAAAAATGTATTTCCTGACGAATTAATTCTTCGTTGCACCCTTTGTACCGGTGCTGTCAGTCTGTGGTTGTTTTCCTTCCATCAGCTTTTGCTTTTTAATGTTGCCTTCAATTGCGCCTTTAATTTTTAACATATCCGGATCATTAGGAATTAATTCCAAAATTTTATTACAGATATCGAGGGCTTTTTCATAATCTTTTGCCCTGTCATTATAGTAACCCATCATATAATAATAGTCGATGATGATGAAGCGTTGATTTTTTACACTGTCTTTCATCAAATAATCAATTTGCTGTTGCAAGGCGGGAATAGCAATGCCGGGATTAGAAGTGGTATCTAATGCTTTGGCTGCCATTACATTAAAATAATAACCTTGTGGCTTATCGGGAAATGCTTTGATATAATTAGCCGCCACATCCATTACTTTGGGATAATCGGCTGCCTGATATGCCACATTTGAGATATTGTAATAATCGTACTCGCTCCAAGTGCCTTTCAGGGCTTGCGCTTGCAATAACCAATCTAACTGCGCTTTGTAATTTTTAGCTTTTGCCATTAAATCTGCAGCCTGCGTCATGTAGTTAATTTTATTCACTTTAGAAGTATCTGACTGAATGGCTGATTGGATGTACTTAACAGCAACGTCGGCATTTTCAGGAAATTTAGAGAAAATTTTTACTGCCAGTTCATAATCTGCCGGTTTCACTTTATCTGTAGGTTCTAATTTAAAATACTTTTCAATATTTTGTTTAGCCTGTAATGAATCACCTAATTTCAAATAGTTGTAGGCATACAATAAACTCAATCCGGGTAATTTGTCTGTACCACCTAAAGAGGTTTCTATTTCTTTTTCTTTAGCCAATGATTCCTGGTATTTACCTGCCTGATACAGGTAATCTGCCAGATAGAAATCGTTTTGCGGATCTTTATCTGCATATTTTATGAATTTGTCCAGATTGGCTTTGGCCATATCTACATTTCTGTTCTTATAATATTCAAACAACGCCAGATAAGTATCGGGGAAAGAAGGATCTGCTTCCATTGCTTTTCCAAAAGCCGGCATGAAAGAGTCTTCATTATTCTGGCTCAGGTATACCATTCCAATTCTGTAATAAGCCAACACATTTTTTGGATCAATGGTGGTAGCCTGCTCAAATGCTTTTACGGCTTCACCTCCATTTTCGCCACCTAATTTCAGATAGCAGATACCCATGTACACATACACCATAGAATTTTTAGGATCTAATGCAGCGGCTTGTTTTAATTTTTCAATACCATAGTTAGGATCACCAATTTTGCTGCCTCCATCGGCATTGGCACGGCCTATGGCTTCTAAAATTTCAACACTGGGCTCGCCTTTATGTCGGCCTTTGGTGGGTGTTGTAGCTGTAATGGCCTGTTCAAACTTTTGTTTGGCAGCATTGATATCGCCACCTTCCAGCATGTCTATATGGCCTATGCCTACCCATATTAATGGCTCATTTACACCATCGGTTAAGGCTTTCTGATACACAGCCTTCGCCGCATCCATTTGGGCTTTGGTTACTTCATTGCCGCCAATTAAAGCCTGACCGTACCAATAAATGGCTTGTACATCTTTGGGCTTATCGTCGTAATTTTTCTTCAAAATATTAATGGCAGATTGAACTTTGAATGACGAGTTTAAGTCGTTAATCCCATCAGCAATCGACTGGGCCATCAATCCATTTACAGCCAGAAAGGCTGCCACTAGCAAAGTAATTGTTTTCTTCATCATGCTTTAAGTTTATAGTGGTTTGTTTACTCCTCAATTTGACTTTTTCGATTCACCAAATCCATTTTAGCAGGTGCTAAACCACCGCTTCTGAATATGAGTTGACCGCGTTCCAAAGTCATAAAATTTTTAAATCCGGTACCCAATGCTACTGCATTTTCTTTTAAAATATAATAAATGGGCCGGGTAAGCGGGTACTGTCCGTATGTAATGCTGGCCTGCGAAGGTTTCACAAAAACATCTTTTTCACCGCAGGCGGTGCATTCAATTAATCCCAGCCTTATTTTTTTAAGATTGGCTACCTGCTTGGGTTCATTGGGATTGCCCACCCAACTAATTCCTACAAAACCAACGGCATTGTTCATTTGCTTAATAACCGACACTACCGAATCGCTGCCGCCGGTTGCCATTACATTTTTACCAAATGGTGCTCCGTGCAATAATGTATCCTGCAAATACCGAACGGTACTGGTTGCATTGGTACCATCCATAACAACCGGAATATTTTTTTTGCCGGATAAAATATCTTTTAAATCGTTAAGGGTAAAAACACTATCGGGATTGTTTTGGTTTACAATTACGGCAACACCATCAAATGCCATTACACCAAATAAAGGTTTAAAACCTAATTTATTTAAATAAAATGAATCTTCCCGCTTATTCAATCCTCTTGCCACAATAATCATTCTGGTACTATCTTTCATCAAATCTTTAAAGCAATCTACTTCCGGTTCATATTTGGCAAGAATATGCGCATCAGGATAAGATGACTCATATACTTTAATTTGTTGCGCAATAACGGGCTGAAAACTTTCATCCACACTAATGTGAATGGTACCTTTTGATGGGGTATCGGTAATGACATATTTATTTTGCTGCTGTTGACACGCAACCAGCAAAACAACTAAAAAAGAAATAAAAACCACATGCCTGCTCATTATCATGTTAATACATTTTCTTAATGCCCCTGTACATTCTAAAGCCACCATACAACAAACAAACAGATCCTAAAAAATAACAAAACGCATCACCTAAAGCCATAATTTGAGGTATTTGCCAGTATTTGCCTCCAAAAAGCAGTACAGACATACCCAAATACAGTAATGCCATAAAAATATCTCTCACAGAACTTAGAAAAATAAAGTTTTTTCTATGCTTTTCTCTAATTGGTTGCTCCATTTCATTACAATTAATACTGTATGGGATGGGCAATTTATAGAATAATTCCTTTGCGATGCATTAAAAACCTCTAAGAATTTTCTAAGAATTTTTTTAATGTGCAAAAATATTACCATAAAAAACCCGGTTTCTTTTGCTGTAAGAAGCATAAAAGCTGACATTCCACAAAACATATTTTGTTAAAAAAATGTATTCTTTTTTTCGCTGCCATCATAAATGCCGGGTAAAACAGTGCTATTTACCGGCTTTTTGAATGGTACAACATGCCATCCAATTGTAAATACCATAGTACCCCACACCATGCAAAGCAATGTGAAAAGCTGCCGGCAATGTATATTTGCAAGCATGAAAGTATTGATGGTTTGTTTAGGAAATATTTGCAGAAGCCCTTTGGCAGAAGGAATTTTACAACATAAAGTACAATTAGCCGGCTTACATTGGGAAGTAAACAGTGCAGGAACCGGTAATTACCATATTGGCGAACCACCGCATCTGCTTTCGCAAAAAGTAGCAATGGCACACGGCATTGACATCAGCAACCACAGAGCCAGGCAATTTACCGCCAATGACATGATGGCTTATGACAAAATTTATGTAATGGACCTGGATAACTATAAAGCCGTTGAACAAATCAGCAAAAAACATTTTGATGCTGCAAAAACTGCATTTATTATGAACGAATTGTTTCCTGGTTCCAATACCGAAGTACCCGACCCCTGGTTTGGTACCGAAAATGATTTTATAACTGTTTACCAAATGTTAGATGCTGCTACTGATAGTATACTTCAGAAATACAGTTCTTAAAAAAATGATATAAAAACATCGCATGAATAAACCTACTTTGCCCCAGGGCACCCGTGATTTTAATGCCACTACCATTTACAAGCGCAACTATATCTTCAACACCATACACCAAGCTTTTCAGTTATATGGGTTTGAACCCTTAGAAACGCCGGCAATGGAAAACTTAAGTACTTTAATGGGGAAGTACGGAGAAGAGGGTGATAAACTAATTTTTAGGATTTTAAGTAATGGTGATTTTAGCAAAGAAACCAGATTACGTGCTTTAAAAATGATTGACATTCTATTCTTAATAAAAAAGGAAAATAATGACACTTATACTAAATCTGCTTATGATCTTCTAATCAACACCTCAAATATTGATGAAATTAGAGCGGAATTAGATCATCTTTTACAACCAAATGAATTATCAAAACATATTACAGAAAGGGCACTCCGTTACGATCTTACCATACCTTTTGCACGTTATGTTGCCATGAATTATGGGCAACTCACTTTCCCTTTTAAACGCTACCAGATACAACCCGTATGGCGTGCCGACCGGCCGCAAAAAGGCCGTTACCGCGAATTTTATCAGTGCGATGCCGATATTGTTGGCAGCAACTCACTCATGAATGAAGTGGAATTGGCACATTTATATGCTCATGTGTTTAAAATGCTGAACCTACCCATTGTTATTAAAATCAATCACAGAAAAATATTGGCAGCTTTGGCAGATATATGTGGCGGAGCAGATAAATTAACCGACATAACCGTTGCTATCGACAAATTAGATAAAATAGGAATAGATAAAGTAAAAGAAGAATTACAGCAACGCAACCTGTCGGCAGCACAAATTGAAACCATTGCACATTTTCTGGAAATAAAAGGCAGTAATGAAGAAAAAATTGCAACACTTACCAACAGCATTGGCAAGCACCCGCTGGGTAAAGAAGGTATTGAAGCCCTGCAATTTATTTTAAACCGACAAATGCCCGACAATCCGTTACCGTTAGAAATTGATGTTACCTTAGCCCGAGGCTTAAACTATTATACCGGAGCAATTTTTGAAGTGAAGGCCATTGGCTTTAGCATAGGCAGTATTGGCGGCGGCGGCCGTTACGATAACTTAACCGAATTATTTGGTGTACCCAATGTACCCGGCGTGGGCATTTCATTTGGGGTAGACAGAATTTATGATGTAATGGAGGGGCTTGCATTATTTCCCAAACAATTAATGAAGGGTAGTAAAGTGTTGTTTTTTAATTTGGGAATAGAAGAAAGCGGCCGTGCCTTTGCTTTGTTACAAAGTTTACGGGCACAAAACATCAGTGGCGAATTATATCATGAGCCTGCTAAATTTGATAAGCAATTTAAATATGCTGAAAAGAAAGGCATACCAGTTGTAATTATGCTGGGCAGTAAGGAACTGGAAGAAAATACCTGCACTGTAAAACAATTGGCTACCGGCACTCAGGAAACCATTGTGCAGGCTGATTTAATCAACTATATTGCTACAATAGAATCGGGCTTGTAAGCGTATTAGCATAAACAATACTCAAAAAGGCGATGAATGTGATACCTATACCTGTCGCCTTTTTTATTCATGTTTTTATTTGCGCTATCGTGTAAGTGGTGCCAATGCATATTGTTTGTGCATGTCAGGTAGCAGGGCAACGGGGCGTGTAGCAGCAGCGGTATCTTCTTTCTTGCCTTCTAAATGATAGCCCACAGCATCAATAATGACTGTTTTAACTTTTTTATTTTCATCTCTTTTAAATACGGCAGTGCCCTGAAACGAAACCAATGCAAATGAATCTACGCCTAATTTCTGCAATACCGAGGTACCTGCATCAGATACCATATTTAGTCCGGTACTATCAAACGTTACTTCCACTTGCTCTACTACACTTCCATCCGGAAAAGTGTATCTTCCTATCAGTTCAGTTACGGTAGTGTCTTTTTTTGCCTGTGTGGTTTGTTGTGCCTGTGCTATTATTACAGCGCCTGTTAACATAACCAACATGAATAAAAATGTTTTCATTTTTTTTGACGTTAAGATACGGCAATATCAACTACATTTCAACCTTCATAAAAAAATAATATCAGCAGGCCGTACAAATTTGTTCAGACACAATTTTTAATCATGGCATGGTTTTTACATTTTTGAACCCAACAAACAATTCCTACCATGAAGCCAATCATTGCCCTCGTTTTAGTGATGTTGTCATTTCAAGCCTGCACCTATAAAACAAATCCGGTTAAAACCCCACCACGCCCTGCTACATTTATTGTGGTGGATGGCATGGGCAATATTCTTACCCCAAAAGACAGATTTCCCCTCGCTATTGGCCAACAGGTAAATTATACCCAAATTACCCGTGCATTTACGCCCAATCAACGCAAAAATCTCCTTTATCGTTTTAACAGCATCCCGCCAAAAATTATTTATGTAGCTCCAGCCTATACCCTACATTCCCTAAAAGGTACTTATTGCATTTACAAAAAAAAGTTTTGGTACTGGCAACACAGCAATGGACTATTTTATTTAGACGAAACCTATTACCGATAATATGCATTGTTGCAATGAATAGCCATTTGCAACAATCAGGAAAAAATTTAACAGCCCTTATGATGCTTAAAATAAATAATTGTTTAATTTTAAAATCGTTGTGAACATCGTTTAAAAGCAGTAATTTTAAGAACAACTATCTCACTTACCAAAACAACAAAAGTATGAGAGGCGTAAACAGAGTAATGCTTATCGGCAATTTGGGAAAAGACCCGGATTTACAGGTATTAGACGGGAATATTGGAGTAGCAAAATTTCCTTTGGCCACTACCGAAACCTATAAAGACCGCAGTGGCAAACTCGTTTCACAAACAGAATGGCATACCGTAGTTTTATGGCGTGGGTTAGCCGATTTGGCGCAAAAATACCTGCACAAAGGCAGTTTAATTTATGTAGAGGGCAGATTGCGTACTCGCAGTTGGGAAGATAAAGAAGGCAATAAAAAATTTGCAACTGAAGTGGTGGGCGACAATCTGATTATGTTAGATAAACGTGCCGATGGGCATTCCGGCAATCATCCCGACAATCCTGAAGGCTATGGTGGCGAAGATGTTCCGCCCATGATAGATCCGGGAGAAAATATGCCTTATTGATTTTTCATGCTTAAAAATGATATTTTTGTAAGTCAGGTGCTTTTTTGTAAAGACTGCTTGTTATTATTCATTAAAATAAAATATTTTGGATCATCACCCGGCATTTTATCCGTTTACCATACTAAATGCAGCCATTCCGCAGGGCAGTATAGCATTAATTATTTTGCTTTTTATTTTATTGGTCATTTCATTTTTTGTAAGTGGGGCAGAGGCGGCTTTTTTTTCGCTGAAGCAAAAAGACATCAATTTGCTCAAAACCAAACAAAATCCTTCCTACAAAAAAATTATTCATCTGCTAACTGAGCCTAAAAAACTATTAGCCTCCTTACTCATTGCCAACAGCTTTATTGATATAGCCATTATTATCATTTTCAATATTAGTATTGATGAATGGTTGCTGAATTACCACCCTGCATTTTTGATTACCAATATCTGGATAGAATTTTTAATCAAAGTAGTAATTGTAACCGCCGTGTTATTATTGTTTGGTGAAGTAATGCCTAAAATTTTGGCCACGCAAAACAATATTCGCTTTGCCAAAGAAGTAGCACCACTCATTGAATTCATTCATTACATCTGCAAACGCTTAAGCAATGTGCTGGTAAAATATTCAGATATTATTGAAAGAAGATTAGCCCAAAAAACAGGCAGCATTACCAGCGATGAATTGTACCATGCCATTGAAATTACCAAATCGGGCACCAATGAAAATGAAAAAAACATTTTAAAAGGAATTATAAAATTTGGCAATATTACCGTAAAGCAAATCATGAAAGCCCGTTTAGAAGTACATGGTGTAGAATACAATACCAGCTTTCATGCATTGCTGCAATCGGTTGCCGATATGAGTTACAGCCGGGTGCCCGTATACAAAGAAGATTTGGATGAAGTAGTAGGCATATTGCGCACCAAAGATTTGTTGCCATTTTTAAATGAACCCGATACATTCGAGTGGCATAACCTCATCTCTCCTCCCTATTTTGTGCATGAGCATAAAATGATTGAAGATTTATTACGCGAATTTCAAAGCAGGCGTATACATTTTGCTATTGTGGTAGATGAATTTGGCGGCACCAGTGGCATTGTTACTTTAGAAGATATTCTGGAAGAAATTATTGGAGATATTAAAGATGAATTTGATGAAGAAGAATATGGCTACCGAAAATTAGATGATTACAACTACATATTTGAAGGTAAAATCATGATTAATGATGTATGCAAAATTATGCAACTGCCGGTTGATACATTTGATGCATTAAAAGGAGAAAGTGATTCATTAGCCGGATTAATATTGGAAATTGCAGGTGAAATTCCCAGAAAAGGCCAGGTGGTTTCCATTCCCGGATTTGATTTTATGATGCTGGAAGTAGAGAAAACAAGAATCAACAAAATTAAAGTAACCATCAGTAAAGTATCTGATGATGACCAACTGTAGTTTTACCATTTTTATACCCAAATAACATGCCGTTTTTCCAACAACACAAAGCCATTATCGCTATTTGTTTTGCTTTTGTCGCTTTTGCCTGCAATAGTCCCTTTGTACCCAAACCAAGAAGTTATTATAAAATCAATTTTCCCCAACACCAATACCAAACTTTTAATCAGCCCGGTTACCCGTATACCTTTGAATATCCGGTATATGCACGGGTGGTAAAAGACTCTACTTTTTTGGGCGGAAAAACGGAAAATCCCTGGTGGATTAATATTGACTTTCCGCAATTTAACGGACGCATTTATATAAGCTACAAAGCCATTGGCCCCAACAGTTTTCAGAAATTGGTGAATGATGCTTTTACCCTTACCAACAAACACAGCGAAAAAGCCTATTCTATTGATGATTCGCTCATGGTAACCCCCAATGGCGTACATGGCATGTTTTTTAAAGTAGGCGGCAATGTAGCCACCGCCAACCAGTTTTTTTTAACCGACTCTACCCATCATTTTTTAAGAGGTGCCCTTTACTTTGATGCCACACCCAACCAGGACTCATTAGCCCCCGTTAACCGCTTTTTGGTAGAAGATATGAAACACCTGATTAATAGTTTTAGGTGGAAGTGAGAAGATGATGATTGGCGTATAACGCTATTAGGGTTGCCGAAGATGGCGATTTTCACTACAAATGTTGATACAAAGCACTGAACCGCCAATTTTGCTAAACCGCTATAGGCTGGCGTTCGTGTACACCGTTTTTGTAAACTATTTATCAGCATTGAGTTTGTTCGTCAAACAAAAGCTGTAAAGCCAGTGTGTTCCATTACAATAATAAGTTATGTTGTGTCTATTTTGAGTTTACCAAACCATTGCATCATTTGCAATAAAGCATGCCTGAATCAATAACAAATAGATGATTTACAATGTAATCCACCAAAGACTAAAGACCAACACCCAACCCCCATTCACTACACTTCATTCCTCAATACCTCTAACGGAGAACGTTTTACAATACCACGGCTATTGATTAAACCAATGCCTACCGTTAGTAAACAAACCATCAATACCAATATGATAATGGGTAACAGTTGCAGATGAAAAGCAGTTTCAAAAGTATATTTTGCCAATACCCAACCGGCAGCCAATCCTAACAATATACCGGTAATGGCAGCCAGTATACCGAGGAAAAAATATTCCAATGCGGTAATAGCAAATATTTGTTTGCGGCTGGCACCCAGTGTACGCAACAATACAGTTTCGCGTATGCGCTGGTATTTACTCATGAATACAGATGCAATGAATACCACAATACCGGTGCTGATACTTAAGCCTGCCATAAAGCGAACAACAAAACCAATTTTACTGATAAGGTCGTTGAGTATTTGTAATACTAAGGCCAAATCAATGATAGATACATTGGGGAATTGCTGCACAATAGCCTGTTGGAACTGCGCAGATACCTGTTGGGTGGGCACTTTGGTGAGCAATACCCAAAATTGCGGAGCAGATTCTAACACGCCTTTGGGAAACAGCACTAAAAAATTGGTTTGCATACCCCCCCAATTTACCTGTCGTAGGCTGCCTACAATGGTTGGTATGGGTACCCCCTGCACATTAAATGTAAGGGTATCGCCCAAATGCACTTTATTTCTTTTGGCAAAATTTTCTTCCATTGAAATATACGGCAGGCCGTTACCGTTGGCAACGCCCACCCATTTGCCCGCTACTATTTTTTCAGAAGCTGTTAATGAATCGCGGTAAGTAACGCGGTATTCTCTTCTGAATAAACCACGGGGCAGTTTACCGCTGGTATCAGTTAAAGCCTGAGCAGCCTTGATAACATTCAATGCTGCCACACGCATGTTTACAACAGGCACAAACGCATTTACATGCAAATGGTAAGTGGCTGCAACATTGCCTACGCCTTGTTTTTGGCTGCTTTGTATATCAAACAAAACAATATTGGGTTGGTTGGTACCGGATGATAGATTGAGCCGGTTCATTAAGATAGACTGCACAAAAAACAAGATACTGATGAAGGCCGTACCCAGCCCAATGGCTACCATTAATAATGTAGTTTGGTTATTGGGCCGGTATAAATTTGCCAACGCTTGTCGCACAACATAATTCCACGAGGAAGGAAAAAAACACCGTACCATCCACATCAGTAATCGGGCAATGGAAGTTAATACCAGCAATGCCATACCGATACCGATTGTAAATTGAAGTGCCTGTTTCCATTCCTGTATTTGTACATACGTAAAACCATACACAAATAATACAATCAATACATATACCCACCATCCGGAAAAATCATTTTTACGTTGTGTGGGTTCATAAGCAACTCGAATTGCATTGAGTGGTGATATGTTGCGGATAGACAACAAAGGCAAGAGTGCAAATAAAACAGATATCAGTACTCCCAGCAACATGCCCTGCCCTACTGCCGTCCAGGAGATGGCAGTACTGATGTGTACCGGCAAAAAATCGCTTAGAACAAAGGGTAAAAACTGTTGTAAAACAATGCCCAATGCCGCACCAATGGCAGAACCCAGCAATCCAATACCAGTAATCTGAATCAAAAATATGGTAAAAGCCTGCGATGCTTTTACACCCAGACAACGCAATACAGCAATGGTATTTATTTTTTCTTTTACATACACATGCACGGCACTGGCCACACCCGTGCAACCCAATAACAAAGCAATAAAACCCACTAAGGATAGGAAGCGCGTAAGATCAGTAAACGTTCGTCCGGTATTTTCTTTTTGCGTTTCAACGGTTTCAATAGCACAATCGTTGGCTTCCAATCGGGGGCGCACTGCTTCAGCCCATTTTTCAATATTTGCTGTTTGTTTAAAATGAAAATAATACTGATAACTAACGCGACTGCCTTTTTGCAGCAGGCCGGTTTGCTGTATATATTGCAAGGGTAAGTATACAATGGGGGCAATTGCAGCAGAAAAACCTGTTTGTCCGGGGGCATTCAATAATTTTCCTGCAATAGCAAAAGTGACTGTACCCACCTGAATAGAGTCACCAATGTTTGCTCCATATTGTAGCATTAAAGTGGCGTCTACCAATGCCCGTTGCTGAGTACGGAAAGCAATGCCCGCATTGGCAGGATCAGTTTCTAAAGCACCATAATAAGGAAAGCTGCCTTGTAATGCCCTTACCTGCACCAAACGGATACCGTTATTTTTTTTAAACAACACCATCGATGCAAAATTTCTTTCTTCCGAATAATTGCTGCTATGGCGTAAAGAATCTACCAACTGCTGTATAGCAGGGGTGAGTGGCTGATTAGAAGTTATTTTAACATCGGCGCCCAACAAAGCCGCAGCCTGGTTGTTTACTTCATCATTCAAATTATTACCCAATGAATAAATGGCTACCAGGGAAGCTATGCCAACAATTACAGAAGATACAAAGAGCAGCAACCGGGAGCGGCTGCGCCGGCTATCCCGCCAGGCCATGCACAACAACCAGCCCGGCCGGAAACTGTTTTTGTTTGGGTGATGTGTTACTATTTGTGAAGTATTTTGGTTCATGATTGCAGATTAAGATGCATCTTTCAATATTTAAGCTGGTAAATCAACGTTTAGCCATTGCCGTAACTATATCTGATTCAATTTTTCCGCCTTTCAGGCGAATAATACGTTGCGTTTTTGATGCCAGTTCAATATCATGCGTTACCAATACCAATGTAGTACCGGATTCTTTATTCAAATTGAAAAGAAGGTTCACAATCATTTCGCTGGTTTCTGCATCCAGATTACCGGTAGGTTCATCGGCAAATAAAATGGCTGGCTGGTTAGCAAAGGCACGGGCAATAGCAATGCGCTGTTGCTCGCCCCCACTCAGTTGTGCTGGGTAATGATGGGCCCTGTCCGCCAGCCCAACTTTATATAATAGTTCTAATGAACGCTTTTTTACCTGCTTTTCGCCCCTTAATTCCAATGGCACCATTATATTTTCCAATGCGGTTAATGTAGGCATTAACTGAAAGTTTTGAAAAATAAAACCCACATATTGATTTCTGATGGCAGCCAATTGATCTTCATCTAAACTTTCGAGACGTTGCTGGTGCAGTACAATGCTGCCGGAAGAAGGGTGATCGAGTCCGGCACACAAGCCCAGCAGCGTTGTTTTACCACTGCCGGAGGGACCAACAATTGATAAAGTAGTGCCGGCTTCTGCAGAAAAACTGATATGCTCTAACACTGCTAATGTTTGATTGCCACTTTTATATGTTTTACCTACTTGTTGCAACTGAAGAATGGTTTCCATGTATTTTGATTTAACTTGCTCAAACAAAATTCAATAAAGGAACAGTGCCCGGTTAGTGAGATGCACTGTACATTCAAAAGATTTTTTATAAAATTACCGACAATCTAAATTTAAATTCGTACAACTATATACTACAGCTACAACTTTATGAAAAAGATATTGTTTTACATTCAGCTATTTTTAATTGTTTGGGTGGCAGCTTGTAACCAAAACAAAACCGGGAACAAACAGCAGCAAAAAGATACCCTAAATAAACCAGCACCAATACCCACCACGGTAAAACAAAAAATCATTGTATTTTTTGGCAACAGCCTTACAGCCGGATATGGATTAGATCCTTCGCAAGCATTTCCTGCATTAATACAACAAAAAATAGACGCTTTACATTTGCCCTATCATGTAGTAAATGCCGGTGTAAGTGGCGAAACTACAGCAGGTGGCTTAAGCCGCATTGATTGGATTTTACGGCAGCCGATGGATGTTTTTGTGTTGGAACTGGGCGGCAATGACGGATTGCGGGGTATTCCATTAACTGCTACTGAAAAAAATTTGCAGGATATTATTGATCGGGTAAAAGAAAAATATCCATCAGCCGCTATTGTGCTGGCAGGCATGCAGCTACCGCCCAATCTGGGGCAAACCTATACCCATACTTTTGAAGCCATTTATCCGAAACTGGCGGCTAAAAATCATATTGCACTCATCCCATTTCTGTTAGAAGGGGTTGGTGGCAACCCTGCACTGAACCAGAATGATGGCATTCACCCCAATACAGCAGGCGCTATGGTAGTAGCAGCAAACGTATGGAAGGTGCTGAAAGATATATGCAAATAAAATGAATGATGCGGCTGTATGAAAAAAATATTACAAATTCCACCAGTAATTAAATTTTAAAGCCAGCTCTCTGTTTTTTACCATAAACGGGGCCGGATAATAATTATCGGTATATACCAGAAATAAGTCGGATGCCGGTTTATAGCGCCACTGCAATCGGCTGTTAATGTTCAGGTTATTCAACTGATTGTTGTATTGAATATAGGTAGTGAAATATAAGTTATTGGTGAAAGTTACGTCAATACGCGGCCCCACTAAATAAAACGGCGTATTACCCCATGGAGCAGGCAATTGCAGGTAATTATAACTAAAGTTCATATTCATATTAACATAAGGCTGAAAGCGATAGCCAATGGTTGAATTAATGGCCAAATGTGTTCCGGAAGTATAATACCCGCCGTAACGTACCGAGAATGCATAAGTAAATAATTTTTGTGGTTGCGAATTTATATCAAAGCCAACCGTATTCCATTTGTGTATGGTTCCAATAGCCAATGAATCTTTACCGGTATTGGTTGGATCGAAGGGTTGCAATAGTTGCACATAATCTTGCGCTGCATAAGCATCTATACTCAACCGGTTACGAAATGTAATCAGGTATAGAAAACTGTTTTCATAATCGGTTCGGTGCATTTTTTCATCAAAATAGTACGACAGGTTGAATTGAGGGCCATGACTTAAAATGCTGCCACCCTTTGGAAAAAAATATCGAATTATTTGAGGGTTGAACCGAACATAACCGGTGCGGGGAACATAGCCTGTTTCTGCCGTATAATTTTTGCCTACATATTCATATTCCCCAATAACACTCCACTTACGGCTATTATAGGCCAGATTAGCTGCATGGGAAATAGCATCGCCCGATTTGCCCGGACTAAGTGATTTGAGCACAAAAGCCTTACCCGTCCATACATTATTGGGTGATGCGAGGTTGTATTGCAATCCAAAATTGCGGTTATATAACGAGTAAATGGGTTTTGTGGTATCATTGCCGGGATGGTAGCCAATAGAAGTTTTATCAACATAAATTACGCCAATGCTCGACCGTTGGAAAACACGCCGCTGCAAAGAAACAACCGAAAAATTTTGATTGGGAAGATATACCCCGGGTAATTGCTGTGTTTCCATATCCATGGCACCAACACGCCAGTCTTTATTGAGTTTACCACTTAAGCGGGCACCTGCATTAATAGGCGCATCCAAACCAACCCTTCTTGAAAAGAAAGGCTGTATGCCGCTGAAACCAAAATCACCAAAAAGGTCGCTGTTTTCTAAAAAAAATTGCCGTTTCTCCGGAAAAAACAATTCAAACCTGCTTAAATTGGTTACTTGTTGATCAACTTCCACCTGCGAAAAATCGGGATGTATGGTAAGGTCAAGGTTCAATGCAGGGGTTACAGATATTTTGGCATCTAAACCAAAACGCTGGCTCAATACGCCACTGGTATTGTTGGTATAATCCTTCTGCCAGTTGGTTAATGTATAAGGAATAACAGATATGTTTTTTTTATACAAGGGTGCAGCTGAGTCTAATTCAAGAATACCGGTATAGGCGAGCGAGGCTGTAGGGAACTGACGTGGAATAGGCGTCCAACTCGATTTTTCTGCTGCCTTTAAATCGTTCCTGCTGAAGTTAATACCCCATTCTTTAATGCCGTTTTTATAACGAATACTTTTAAAAGGAATGGCTGCTTCAAAAACCCAACGGTTTTTATAATTCTTTACAACAGACACCCATTTGTTATCCCAATTCAAATCCACTTTTCCGCCTTCATACATGGCACCATCCCATTGGGCACCATCGGCATTGGCACCAAAAGTAAATCCGTTGGTTTGGTCATCGAAAGGATCTAAAAAGAAAATGAAATTATCATTTTTCTGAAAGTTAAAATCGCGGTGCAACGATTCTACCATATTGGGGCCTTTCCTCGTATTGTAACAAATAGCAAGAATATAAATATTATGATCATCATACACCATCCGCACTTCGGTGGGAACATTGGCTAAGCTGGTATCCATGGGTAACACCATAAAAAAGTTTTTAGCTACTTGTGCCTGTTGCCAGGCCGGTTCATTCATTACACCGTCAATTTGTATGGGTGTGTGAATTTTATGCATCGTGTAACGATAAGCGGCATTCTTTTTTTGTGCCACCAACCTATTAATGCATAGCAAGGCTAATAAAAGTATAAGGCAATATTTCAACATGGCAGTTGCAATGGTTACCAACCGAAGTTATGCGGTAAAGCGAAAAATGAATACGATTTTAATGTAGCTGCCGGTTTATTTGATATCCATCAATTTTGTTTGCATATAATATGGCCTACCATGTATATTGGTATGCATACGGATAAATAAAATACATTTCAATTGCCTATACAGATTAAACGTTTTCATTACATTACAGTCAAACCCAACCATAGCTTAAGTATATGAAAATAAATTTTCAATTCGTAACAGTAATGCTGTGCCTGTTCATTGCAACGGGATGCCATAAAAAAAATGTCCCCCCTGCTACAGGTTCGCATTCAGACAGTTTATACTTTCCGCCGGTGAATAGCAGCACATGGGAAACCATTGCGCCGGCTACATTAGGTTGGGATAATACAGCACTGAATAATTTGTATCCTTACTTGCAAAGTAAAAATACCAAAGCCTTTATTATTTTAAAAAACGGCAAAATCGTTACAGAACAATATTTTGGAAGTTTTACGGCAGACAGCTTATGGTATTGGGCATCGGCAGGTAAAACCATGACAGGCTTATTGGTGGGAATTGCACAAAGAGAAGGGCTATTAAATATCAATGACATTTCATCAAAATATTTAGGCACGGGATGGACAAGAGCCCCTATTGACAAAGAAAACAAAATTACCATTCGCCATCAGTTAACCATGACCACCGGTTTAGATGATGATGTACCCGATAATTACTGCACCTTGCCATCCTGCCTAATTTATAAAGCCGATGCAGGAACGAGATGGGCTTATCATACCGGCGCATACACTTTGTTAGATCAGGTAATTGCCAATGTATCGGGTATGCCATTCAACAGTTACTTTCAACAAAAAATAAGCGGTAAAATTGGAATGAATGGCACATGGATAAAAATACCCAATTCAAATAACGTATATTATAGCAATGCCAGAAGCATGGCTAAATTTGGGTTATTGCTATTGAATAAAGGCAACTGGGGTAATATACCTGTATTAGGTGATAGCGTTTATTTTCATCAACAAATCAATACTTCGCAAAATTTAAATCTGAGCTACGGGTATTTAACATGGCTAAATGGAAAAAGGAGTTGCATGTTGCCATCCCTGCAAACTGTATTTCCTACTGCAATCATTCCCAATGCCCCTACAGATATGTATGCAGCATTGGGTAAAAACGATCAGAAAATTTATGTAGTACCCTCACAGCAATTAGTTATTATAAGAATGGGCAATGCCGCTGATAGCAGCCAGTTTTCCGTTTCCGGTTTTGACAATGAATTGTGGGGAAAATTGAAATTGTTGATGCATTTGTAAGCATTCTTCCAGCTGATTGAATCGATGGCCCTACACAAATACACAATTATTTCAATGCCCAAAAATAGCAATATATTTTTTCGCCTAACCCGAAGCATATATTAGCATTTTAAAGTGTATTTCGGCTATCCCCCAACATCAAATGTAACCATGATTATTTTTTTATCAAAATACATTTATTCGGGTATCATTTCATTCCAAATATTATCAGCATTTTATTGTAACATAAGTTTTGCAATTTTAAAGAAGCTACATTTCTGCAAATGAACAGCTCAACTGTTCAAAGGTGTTCATGAAATTTTAATAAAGAAATTTATTGTTGTCCGACTAAAATTGTAAAATAATGGTTCAAACCCTTTGCAGAACTATATTTCAGCCGCTTTCAAAAGATGGGGTACTCCCTCCAATTTTGAAACAATCATTTTTTAGCCTGTAATCCTATACAGCAAGGGATTACAGCAATTTTTAAGCTAAGTTTTGCCGCACAATAATGAAAGAAATTATAAAAAAAACTTTGCTTTATTTCATTTGAATGTACCTTTCCAAAACAATTCTTTTAAAAATTTTCTTGTTTTAAAAAATACGCATCAAAAATAGTCGTTTTGAATCTGTTATTCTTCGTGTACTATCACAACAAACACGGATAGCAAAACATTAAGTAGGAACAAAAAAATGTAACACCATATGAAAGTATTGATTACATGCATATTTGCTGCAATAGCAGGTATTGGTTTTATCAAGATTCCTGCTACGCAACCTGCGCCAAAAGCACATTCATACAACGCGAAGAAAGTGATTGTATACACCACTGCAGAAGGCACCCGTTACAGAATATCGGCAACCGATACCTTAACATTTTCACCAATGGATCAGCCGGTTGAAACACAGGTATGTGTTTTTGTAGACCCCGGGAAACAGTTTCAAAAAGTAATTGGATTTGGAGGTGCTATTACCGATGCTGCTGCAGAAACATTTTATAAACTGCCTGAAGCTACCAGACAAGAATTGCTCGATGCCTACTACAATCCAACAAAAGGCATTGGTTATACTATGGGACGCACCAATATTAACAGTTGCGATTTTAGCAGTGACAGTTATACCTATGTTGCTAATAATGATAGCAGTTTATCTACCTTTTCAATTGCACATGATAAAACTTATAAAATGCCGTTGATTAAAGCTGCAGCAAAAGCAACCGGCAACAAATTGCATTTATTTGTTTCGCCATGGTCGCCACCAGCCTGGATGAAAGATAATAACAGCATGGTGGAAGGCGGCCACCTGAAAAATAATTTCAGGAAAGCCTGGGCACAGTATTATGTAAAATTTATAAAAGCTTATGAAGCGGATGGTATTCCTGTTTGGGGTCTTACAGTGCAAAATGAGCCCATGGCCAGGCAAACCTGGGAATCCTGTATTTACAGTGCTGAAGCAGAAAGAGATTTTGTGAAAGGTTATTTAGGACCCGCATTACAGCGGAGTGGCCTTGGCGATAAAAAGCTGATTATATGGGATCACAATCGTGATTTATTGTACCAACGTGCCAGCACAGTATTGGATGACCCGGAAGCAGCCAAATATGTTTGGGGTATTGGGTATCACTGGTACGAAACATGGACAGGCAGTGGTATGGAATTTTTAAATGAACAAAGGGTACACGAAGCCTACCCAAATAAATATTTAATGTTTACAGAAGGTTGCATTGAAAAATTTAGTTATGACAGAATCAATGACTGGAGCCTGGGTGAACGTTATGGACACTCACTCATCAATGATTTTAATAATGGAACAGTAGCCTGGACCGACTGGAATATTTTATTAGATGAAAAAGGAGGCCCTAACCATGTTGGTAATTTTTGTTTTGCGCCCATACATGCCGATACCCGAACCGGAAAACTGCTATACACCAACAGCTATTATTATTTGGGGCAGTTTTCAAAATTTGTGCATCCGGGTGCCAGGAGAATTATCAGTTCATCGAACAGAGACCAGTTAGAAACTACTGCATTTGAAAATCAGGATGGCAGCTTGGCTGTTATTGTGATGAACCCAACCAATAAGGCCATACAATACCATTTATGGATTCATGGTGCTGCCACACAATTAGTTAGCCTACCCCATTCTATTGCAACAATGGTAATAGACAAATAGCTTTTAAATAAAAAATAAACAACATGAATTCTGTTATTCAAAACATAGTAAATATCAGAAAATACTTAATTGAAATGTGTGAGCCTTTATCGGTTGTACAACTCAATACAATACCCAATGGGTTTAACAATAATATTATTTGGAATTTTGGCCACTTAATTGCGGCACAGCAAGGGCTTTGTTATATACGTTCCGGACTTAAACCGGTGGTAGATGAATCTATTATATTACAATTTAAGGGAGGTAGCAAACCAGAAAAGCAATGGGATGAACAAGAAATTGTACGCATAAAACAAACAATGATCGATTCATTACATCAACTGAATGCGGATTTAGCGGAGCATCTGTTTTCTCAATACGAAACATTCCAAACCCGCTATGGCGTTACCTTAAGCAGCATTTCAGATGCCATACAATTTCTTCCTTTTCATGAAGGATTGCATACCGGCACCATTATGGCCATTAAAAAATTAGTAATGATGCACTAAATATACCTACACCACCACATTAATCATTTTACCTTTTACAAAAATGAATTTTTTAATGGGCTTATCTTCTGTCCATTTTTTTACTACTTCATTTTGCAAGGTAACCTGCTCTACTTCATCCTGTGTAGCAGTAAGCGAAAAAGAAATGGTGGTTCTTAATTTACCATTGATGCTTACCGGATATTCTTTTACAGATTCTGTTAAATAGCTGGCATTCCATGCCGGGAAAGGCGCATTTACAACCGATCCCTCATTACCTAACACATGCCATAATTCTTCTGCTACATGCGGTGCATAGGGTGCCAGCAAAACAACCAATGGTTCCAGAATGGCTTTATTATGTGTATGTAAGTCGCTCAATTCATTTACGCAAACCATAAATGCCGCAACGGCGGTATTGAATGAAAATCGTTCAGTATCTTCTTCAATTTTTTTAATGGTTTTGTGCAATACTTTTAATTGCTGTGGAGTAGCCGGCTCCTGATTCAGAATAACTGTCCCCTTCACTTCATCAAAAAACAAGCGCCATAGTTTTTTCAAAAAACGGTGTACCCCTTCAATTCCCTTGGTATCCCAGGGTTTACTTTGCTCCACCGGGCCTAAAAACATTTCGTACATGCGGAAAGTGTCTGCCCCGTATTTCGCCACCAAATCATCCGGATTCACGGTATTGAATTTAGATTTCGACATTTTTTCTACTTCAACACCACAAATGTATTTGCCCTCTTCTAAAATAAATTCAGCATTAGCATATTCTCCATTCCGCCATTGTTTAAAAGCCGTTATATCTAATACCACACCATCTACCATATATACATCCACATGCAAAGCATTTACTTCGTATTGATTCTTCAATCCGGCAGAAACAAAAGTATGTGTGCCCTGAATTCGATATACAAAGCGGCTACTGCCTTGTATCATACCCTGATTCACTAATTTTTTAAAAGGTTCATCAAAGCCAATATAACCTAAATCAAATAAGGCTTTGGTCCACATTCGGCTATACAGCAAATGCCCTACCGCATGTTCGGTTCCGCCTACATATACATCTACCTGCCCCCAGTAATCGCTTATCTTTCTATCACAAAAAGCAGTAGTGTTATGCGGATCCATGTATCGCAAAAAATACCAGCTACTTCCGGCATAACCGGGCATGGTATTGGTTTCTAAATTGCGTTGTACCCATTCAGGAATATTGGCTAATGGTCCCTCTCCTTCCGGACCCGGAGAATAAGTTTCTACTTCAGGCAATAATAAAGGCAGTTCATTTTCTGGCAACGGTATAGCATTGTCGTCCATCCATTGTATGGGGAAAGGCTCGCCCCAATAGCGCTGGCGGCTAAAAGCGGCATCACGCATTTTATAATTCACTTTTCTTTTGCCAATACCTCTTGTTTCTAATTCAACAATCATCACTTCAATGGCTTTACGCATAGGCATACCCGTAAGGAAACCGCTATTGGTTAATATGGCATCTTTGGTAGGGTTTGCATCTGTTCCGGTAAAAGCATTCCCAATAATATTGGTAATAGGAATATTGAAATGTTGGGCAAATTTAAAATCGCGTTCATCGCCGCATGGCACAGCCATAATAGCACCGGTTCCATAACCCGCCAGTACATATTCTGCTACCCAAATTGGTATCCGTTGTTGGTTAAATGGGTTAATAGCATAAGCACCGGTAAAACAACCTGATATCTTTTTTTCGGCTTGCCGCTCCCGATCACTTCGGCTTTTTACGTATGCCAGATAATCGTCAATGGCCTGTTTTTGTACGGGTGTAGTAATGGAATTTACCAACGGCAATTCAGGA
Organism: Hydrotalea lipotrueae; assembly: GCF_019249625.1. Classification (NCBI taxonomy): domain Bacteria; kingdom Pseudomonadati; phylum Bacteroidota; class Chitinophagia; order Chitinophagales; family Chitinophagaceae; genus Hydrotalea; species Hydrotalea lipotrueae. Next base: position 193,247 of record NZ_JAESDL010000002.1, read on the forward strand.
GCAATGACCATAAAATCAACACCAAAAATGGTATCGGGTCGGGTGGTATACACCCTAAGTATTTCAGATTGCCCTTCTATTTCAAAATCAATTTCGGCACCACTGCTTTTGCCGATCCAGTTGGTTTGCATTTCTTTCATGGCTTCACTAAAATCAACAGTAGTCAGACCTTGTAATAAACGATCGGCATATTCTGTAATGCGTAAATACCACTGGCGTAATTTCTTTTTTTCAACCGGATGTCCGCCCCTTTCACTTACCCCATTCACCACTTCATCGTTTGCCAATACTGTACCCAGAGCAGGACACCAGTTTACCTCGCCATAACCACAATAAGCCAGGCGATAATGCATTAAAATTTGCTGCTGTTCCGCAAAAGAAAAACGCTTCCATTCGGCAGCGGTAAAATGCAAGGCAGCATCACCGGGACATTCGTGTTGTGTATTGCCTTCTTTTTCAAAAACTTCAATTAAAGTGGCAATAGGCGCCGCTTTTTGCAACCGACGGTTAAAAAAGCTGTTAAATAGTTGCAAAAAAATCCATTGCGTCCATTTATAATAACTGGGGTCACAGGTTTTTACTTCTCTGTCCCAATCGAAACAAAAGCCAATTTTATCTAACTGATTCCTGAAATTTTGAATATTATTTTCAGTTGAAATGGCCGGATGGATACCATGTTCAATAGCATATTGTTCTGCAGGAAGCCCAAACGCATCATATCCCATGGGATGCAATACATTAAAACCCTTCAACCTTTTGTAACGTGCAAAAATATCGCTGGCAATATAACCCAAAGGATGGCCTACATGCAAACCGGCACCGCTGGGATATGGGAACATATCCAATACATAAAATTTAGGCTTATCTGACTGATTGGGAACTGCATATACCCTTTCACTGTTCCAGTATTGTTGCCACTTTTGCTCTATTTCCTTAAAATTATATTCCATCATACTAACTTGTAATAAAAAACGTTATCATTACACTGAATGGTATTATGAACTGTAGCTTACCGCAGAGTTTTACACAAAAAAAATAACCATAAAAAAATATCTTGCACTACTTTGCAGCTATCACAGTGAACTGACTGGCTGCAAATGTAAGTGATTAGGCTACATTTGTACCGACAGAAGTTTTAAAAAAATTGTATGGAGCATCAAAAAAAATCATCTTTAAAAAGAAGTAAACCCAACTATGTAAACAGCATTGTAGGTGTTGCATTGGTATTATTGTTAATGGGTATTATGGGTTGGGTATTTCTGAATTTTGAAAGGGCAAGTAACGCTTTAAAAGAAGACATTAAAGTGCAGGTTTTTTTACGCACGGCGAATAAAGACTCCATTAGCCAAATGCAGCAATATATATCCACACAACCTTTTGCAAAAAATGTGGATTATATAGATAAGGAAAAGGCCAAACAAATTTGGAATAAAGACAATAATGAAAACTGGGCAAAGATTTTAGATGCCAATCCATTACCCGAAAGTATTGACTTTTATGCCCGGGCTGCTTATGTGAATAAAGACAGCCTCGACGCTATTTCAACCCATATTATTTCCTTATTTGGCAATCAAATAACAGAAATAAAATATCCAAAAGATTTGGTGAACAACATTAACGAAAAAGCCACCCGTTTTGGACTTGCTTTTTTAGTCATTTCAAGTATTTTGTGCCTCATTGTAATATTTAGTATTGACAATACCATTAAGCTGGCTATGTTCAGTAATCGTTTCCTGATTAAAACCATGCAAATGGTGGGTGCAACACGCAGTTTTATAGCCCGGCCAATGGATATTAAAGCCATTGTAAACGGATTAATCAGTTCCGGAATTGCCATTATATTATTGTTTATTATCATTAGCTGGATAGAAAACCAGGTACCACAGTTAAAAGTAATTCATGATACGAAACTAAATTTTATTTTATTCGGGGGAATGATTTTGGTAGGCGTAGGCATTTCTTTATTTAGCACCCACAGAAGTGTGATTAAATACCTGAAAATGAAGTTAGATGACCTGTACTAACCTAAAACCGGTTTTCTGTAAAAAAATATTCATTTAACACAGATAAATGAATGGGTTTGCTATATTGCAACTTTAAATTAATGCATACAACATCATGACAGATAAAAAAACAGCTATTACGAAGCAAATGCCTCCCCTATTTGGCAAAGAAAATTACAAGTGGATGATTATTGGTGGCGTTGTTATTGCGCTGGGCATGTTTTTAATGAGCGGTGGTAAGAATGAAAACCCCAACCAGTTTAATTACAACTTAGTGTATAGTACAACACGGGTAACCATTGCACCCATTACCATTATTGCAGGTTTAATTATAGAAATTTTTGCCATTCTGAAAAAACCTAACGTAAAAGCTTAATCAAAAAAAACTTTTAAAAAAGCGATGTATGAACATCGCTTTTTTAAAATCTGAATATTACTTTCTGCTACTTTGTAGCCAATAAAACCTTACTAAACCAAACAACAAAAACCTGTCCATGAATTTAGTTCAAGTCATTATTGAGGGTATTATAGAAGGCATCACTGAATTTTTACCGGTTTCTTCTACCGGCCATATGATTATTGCCAGTTCTGTGATGCACATTGAAAAAGATGCATTTACAAAAATGTTCGAAATTGCCATACAATTAGGAGCAATATTATCAGTAGTAGTATTGTATTGGAGAAAATTTTTTGATTTCAGCCGCTGGCAATTTTATGTAAAACTAATTGTAGCTGTAATACCTGCATTGGTATTAGGAAAATTGTTTGCCGATAAAATAGATCTGTTATTAGAAAGCCCCACTACTGTTGCAGTAAGCCTTTTAGCAGGCGGTATTGTGTTGTTGTTTATTGACCGGTTTTTTAGAAAAGAAACCATTACCACCGAAACTGAAATAAGTTATAAAAAAGGATTCATTATTGGTATCTGGCAATGCCTGGCGATGATACCCGGCGTAAGCAGAAGTGCAGCCAGCATTATTGGCGGCATGCAGCAAAACCTAACCCGCAAATTGGCAGCTGAATTTTCATTTTATCTGGCAGTACCCACCATGGCTGCCGCTACCGGCTATAAAATGCTTAAAACCTGGCAAGAAAATCCGGAAGTAGTTACCAATACCCATAATATGCAATTATTGGCCATTGGTAACATTATAGCTTTTATTGTGGCTATGCTGGCCATTAAATTTTTCATCAGTTATTTACAAAAACATGGGTTTAAACTTTTTGGCTGGTACCGTATTGTTGTAGGTATTGTTGTGTTGGTATTAATTTATACCGGTAACCTGTAATGAAACTCTGCTCAATTTTCTGGGTTTAGCGAATTACCAACCTCTTGTACCTTTAAAGTAAAAACATGACATGCAAACGGCTTCCAAAAAAGTAATTAATGGTTGGGCCATGTACGATTGGGCAAATAGTGCCTACAATTTAGTAATTACTTCTACCATTTTTCCTGCATATTATGACGCCATTACCACCCTCACAAATAAAGCAGGTAATATCCTCAGCCACAAAATTCAGTTTGCAGGGTTTAGCATAGAAAGTGCCTCGTTGTACAATTATGCTTTGGCATTGGCTTATTTTGTCATCGCACTCATCTCTCCTATTTTATCTTCCATTGCAGATTATAAAGGAAACAAAAAAGCTTTTATGCAATTCTTTTGCTATCTCGGCGCATTGGCTTGCTGTACTTTATTTTGGTTTACCAAAAACACATTATCGTTAGGAATTATTTGTTGTATTTTAGCAGCCATAGGCTATTGTGGCAGCCTTGTTTTTTACAATGCCTATTTACCTGAAATTGCAGCAGAAGAAGATCAGGATGATGTAAGCGCAAAAGGTTTTGCATATGGCTATATTGGAAGTGTTTTATTGCAAATTGTATGCTTTGTTTTTGTGTTAAAACCCGAATGGTTTGGAATAAAAGATGCGGGCTTTGCACCACGTTTATCTTTCTTATTAGTAGGACTGTGGTGGATGGGTTTTGCACAAATTACTTTTAGCTGGCTACCCAAAAGCAAAGTCAGCAAAACTGCAACCCAACACAACCTTTTGTACTACGGCTTTCGCGAATTAAAAAAGGTATGGGATCAGGCCAGGCATCTGCCTATTTTAAAAAAGTTCCTGTTGGCATTTTTCTTTTACAGTATGGGGGTTCAAACCGTAATGTTAGCTGCAACATTATTTGGCAGTCAGGTTTTACAAATGGCTACCAGCAAATTAATATTGTGTATATTGCTAATTCAAATTGTAGCCATTGCAGGGGCTTATCTCATGGCAAAGCTTTCAGATAAATTCGGTAATTTTAAAGTACTGCTATTTGTTATAGTAATTTGGATTGGCGTTTGTGCAGCTGCTTATTTCATAACTACTGAAATACAGTTTTATATGATTGCCGGTATAGTTGGGCTGGTAATGGGGGGCATACAATCGTTAAGCCGTTCCACTTATTCTAAAATAATGCCTGAAACAAAAGATACTGCCTCATTTTTCAGCTTTTATGATGTAACTGAAAAAATTGCCATTGTAATTGGTATGTTTAGCTTTGGCTTTATACAACAAATTACCGGCAATATGCGTAATTCGGTCATAGCATTAATGGTGTTTTTTATTATTGGAATGCTGTTTCTGTTACTGATTATTACCGGAAAACCTTATAGAAATAAACCTGATTATGTAATTGCTGCTGCATAAACAATTACAGGGCAGCGCATATTTGAAGATGAAATAAACATTTTATTTTATGAAATTACATACCATTGATACCGGCAATTTTAAATTAGATGGCGGTGCTATGTTTGGGGTAGTTCCAAAAACCATTTGGCAAAAACTAAACCCAGCTGATGAAAACAATCTTTGCAACTGGTCGATGCGCTGTTTACTGATTGAAGATGGCAACCAACTCATATTAATTGACAATGGTATTGGCAATAAACAGGATGCAAAATTTTTTTCGCACTATTATTTAAATGGCGATGCTACTTTAGAAAAATCGTTGGCCAAAGCCGGTTTTCATAAAGATGATATTACTGATGTTTTTTTAACGCACCTGCATTTTGATCATTGTGGAGGAAGCATTGAAATAATAAACAACAAATTAGTACCTGCCTTTAAAAATGCAACCTATTGGAGCAATGCAACACACTGGCAATGGGCCACACAGCCCAATGCCCGGGAAAAAGCTTCTTTTTTAAAAGAAAATATTTTACCCATTCAGGAAAGTGGACAGTTAAAATTTATTGAAACCGGCAAAATTGACAGCCCTGTTCCTGCACCCTTTCATACAGACATCCAAATTATTTTTGCCGATGGACATACCGATAAAATGATGTTGCCTCAAATTAAATACAAAGGGCATACCGTTGTTTTCATGGCCGATTTGCTACCATCAATAGCACATATACCATTACCCTATGTAATGGCTTATGATATGTTTCCATTAACCACACTCAACGAAAAAAAATATTTCTTAGAAAAAGCTACGCTTGAAAACTATATCCTGTTTTTTGAACACGATATTCAGAACGAATGTTGCACGCTTTCACAAACAGAAAAGGGAATTCGGCAAAAAGAAATATTTCGATTGCAGGAATTGGGATAAATAACATTAATGGAAAGACAGCATGGATGTTAATGGGTACCGTAAATTACGGTATTGCATCATATCTACCTTCACACTACCCACTACAATGGGGCTTTCAATGCGCAAAGGAATATGATTGGGATCGTCTGAAACCCACACATTCATTTTTTCACCACCGGTAAAAATGGTTCCTTTTACCAATAATGGCCTGAATTTAATGGCTCTGAATTTTCCATATTTGGTTTTAATTACTTCTTTACCTAAATACCTGATATATAATGGATAAACCTGATTGTCTAAAAACATATCAAAAGGAATTTTATCATCTACTTTATACCCGCTGAAATCAATATTACGGGCATAGTAAATTGAACTTAACACATCCTGAATACAGGATGGTACTTTATAAACACCCTTGGTTGTAATGGCAATATTGGTTTGCTGGTTAAATGTTACGCTTTCATAAGTTTTATATCCACCCTCATCCACATTTCTGATAAATTTATACGGCTGTAGCGTTGCTGTGTCAAAATAAGTTTCGTAGCGGTCGCGCACCTTAAAAATCCAGTCGTAACTAGGGTTTGAACTACCGGTACCCACTACATGGTACACATCTTTATTATTTAACTTCTCTAATGCAGTAGTAAAGTTGGCAGTACCTGCATTTACATATACCCCAATTACAGAATAAAAAATGGTATAAGAAATACTTTCACCATTTTCAAAAGCATAATTACGTACACCGCAGGATTCTTCCCCTGCCCATAATGGGAAAGAGGTAGCCAACGTAAACAATAAAATAACTATTTTTTTCATGCGATTATCTTCAGCTAAATATAAAATCAATGATTCGTGTTCTTTACAATTACAGCCATTTGAATGAAAGGTTGCAATTTTTTTGACACATTTTCTTCAATGTACATTTATTTTTTAAATAATTTAATACGCAGTACCAACATACTGCCTGCCGAAGCCGGAATAATTCGATTAATCAACCAAATACCGGTAGCCGCAAACAATATACCTAGCATATTGCTGCTAACCAAACCAAATAATTGTAAACTCAATGCGCCACGAATGCCTACCTCGGCCAAAGCAATGGTAGGCACAATAGCCAATGCCAAAAAAAACACTGCCGTAATACATACCAATACCAGCACATTTTCATGAACGCCACAAACCTGTAACATCAGCACATATTGCAAAAGGAAAATTACAAAACGAAGAGCGGAAAAAATTAAAACTGTTGTTAATTCCTTCCAATTTAAAGTGGCAATATTTGTAAAAAAATAACTGTATTTTTTTACAAGAGACAATTTTTCTATCAACTTTGTTATGCCGGATAAGTTATAATAAACAAATACCAGTACTACTGTAAACAGTACGATTACCCATAACATATTCTGTAACCAATACTGCACAGCATCAGAAAGTTTGCTCAGTGCTTCTATTCCAATATGCTTTAAATACAGCCAAGCTGCAATGCCGGCTATAAAGGTGATGACTAACTGACTTATACTGGCTACCATGTTTAAAGCAACTGACCGCAACCTGTTTCCTTCATCTAAATACATCATTCTACCTACATATTCACCCACATTATTGGGCGAATTGATGGCAAATGCCTGCCCTGTTAAAACCGCTTTAAATGCTTTTGTATAACCAATTACCTGAATGGTTTGTAATAGAAACTGCCATTTTTTAGCTTCAATACCCCAATTTACCAGCATCAACAACAAAACAGCCACCAACTTCCACCATTCTGTTCCGGTTAAAGAAATCCATAATACCTGCAAGGCCCCCTCTATATTTTTTTGATGCTGAATTTGATGATAAATAGAAAAAACTAACCAGATAAATAATACCGGCCCCAGAAAATAATTGATAAATATTTTAAACCGCTTGTTCAGAACGAATAATTTAGCAGCAAAGTAATAGGGAATAAACCATATTTAGAAACCCATGGGTTGAATTACATACATTCACCTAACATTTTAATTCATTCATAGGGATAAAGACAGGAAGATTGTAACACCAACACCAATTACATGCATAAAAAAAATATAATTTTAGGAATAGACCCGGGCTCGCAGTTAATGGGGTATGCCTTACTGGCTGTACAAAATAACCAGCTGGTATTAATCACGATGGATGTACTTAGTTTAACAAAGTATGATGACATTTATGAAAGATTAGAAAAAATTCATACAAAAATTTGCAGCTTAATCAGCACGTACAAACCCCATTCCTTTGCCATTGAGGCGCCTTTCTTTGGCAAAAATATACAAAGCATGCTAAAATTGGGCAGGGCCCAGGGTGTGGCTATTGCAGCTGCCATGCAGTATAAAATACCTGTAACAGAATATTCTCCCAAAAAAGTAAAACAATCTATTACAGGAAACGGTAATGCCGATAAGGAGCAGGTATGGAAAATGCTGCAGCAGATTTTGCACATTGAAACAAAACCAAAATATTTTGATGCTTCCGATGCTTTAAGTGTGGCATTGTGCCACTATTACCAAACCAATAGTATATTGGGGCAGACACAAAAAGGATTTAAAAATTGGGCTGATTACATTCAACAGCAGGAGAAGAAAAAGAAAACCCAATAGCACTTCATTCAGCCCGTTCCTATAAATATTGTAATATATTTTGTTGCACTTCTGCCAATTCCTCTTGTGTTAATCGCAATTTTTTGTTGAGCAAATGTACATCCTGCATGCCATCCATCGGTATTAAATGAAGATGTGCATGGGGTACTTCAAAACCCAATGTAAGTATGTTTACACGGTTACATGGATAGGCTTTTTGAATGGCCTGTGCAATAGGCTGTGCAAAAGGTAAAATGCCCGCTAAATACTGAGATGGCAATTCAAAAAGCTTATCAGTTTCTATTTTTGGAATTACCAGCGTATGGCCTTTTGTGAAAGGGAAAATATCTAAAAAGGCATAGAATTGATCGTTCTCTGCAATGCGGTAGGAAGGAATATTGCCACGGATAATTTTTGAAAATATCGTCATAAAATTAAATTAAGGGTTGAATAAAAACACACGTTACAAAGCTAAAAAGCCTCATTCACAAAAAATGCAAATGAGGCTTTTATTTGAATCGGAAAAATTAAATCGTAATATTTTCAACCTTAAATTTAATCATGCCGGCAGGCGCCTGTATTTCAGCAACTTCACCAACTGCTTTGCCCAATAAGCCCTTCCCAATTGGGGAACTGGCCGAAATTTTACCCTCTTTTAAATTAGCTTCCTTTTCACCAACAATTTGATAAGTAAATGTTTTTTTAGTGGCCATATTTACAACGGTAACTTTGGTTAAAACGGCTACCCTGCTGGTATCAATGGTTTCGGGATCTACTATTTTTGAGTTCGCAATAATCCCCTCTAATTGTTTAATTCTGGCTTCCAGCATTCCTTGTGCTTCTTTTGCAGAATCATATTCTGCGTTTTCTTTTAAATCACCCTTTTCACGAGCTTCAGCAATTGCCCTGGCTGCAGCCGGACGATCAACGGTTTTCATGCGTTGCAATTCTTCCCGCATTTTTTCAAAAGTCTCTTTAGTTACATATTCACTCATAGCCAACGTTTTTAGCAGACATAAAAAAATACAACGCCACATATTCCTGTAGCGTTGCAGTAATCACAAAATTAAGCATTCTAATTTAAAAAAGTAAGCTAATTATAAAATTTACAGCTTTATACCCTATTGCATATTTTACTGAAGGGGCCTTTATTATTTAGCTCTGTTAAAAAATCAGCAAGTTATCTTACGTATTAACAACCATCTGCTACATTTGTTGTTATTGAACCACATGGAACCCATTATTCAGGTACAAAACCTATCCAAACAATTTGGAGATATTGTAGCAGTCAATGACCTTTCTTTTACCGTACCCGCCGGTTCGGTTTACGGATTTTTAGGCCAAAATGGAGCCGGGAAAAGCACTACTATCCGCATGCTGCTATCGCTCATTACACCTACCGAAGGTAATATCCGTTTTTTTGGTCTTCCATTGCAACAACACCGCAAGAAAATTTTCAAAAATATTGGCGCCATTATTGAAAGACCCGATTTATATGGTTATTTATCGGCCTATGATAACTTAAAAATGTTTGCCTGTTTAAATGGCATGCATCCTACCCATTTGCAGTTAATGAACCAATTGGAACAGGTTGGTTTGGCAGACAGAGCAAAAAATAAAGTAAAGACTTTTTCGCAGGGAATGAAACAAAGGCTGGGAATTGGCATTGCTTTAATTCACAATCCTTCACTCATTATTCTGGATGAACCTACCAACGGATTAGACCCACAGGGTATTGCAGACATCAGGCGCTTAATTGTGCAACTCAGCAAAGAACAACAAAAAACCATATTGCTTTCATCACATTTATTGAGCGAGATTGAGCAGATGGCCACACATATTCTGATTATTGATAAAGGCAAAAAAATTATTGCCGACAGTGCCGCAGCTTTATTTAATCCTGCTGAAACCATTGTAGAAATAGAAACCACCAACAATATTGCTTCTTTAGCAATTTTAAAAGCTTCAAAATGGCAACCCCATCTTCAATTGAACAGAGGGCCCAATATATTTTTAAAAATGCATCATGACCAAATTCCCGATTTTAACAGAGCATTATTCAATCTGAATATTCAACTTTTAATGTTACAACCCAGACATAGTTTAGAAGATTATTTTTTACAGGTTACCGCCAATAGCAATACAGATACACTTATTTTAAACCATTAATATTTTGTTGAATGTTTACACTACTACAGGTAGAACTTTATAAAATTTTTAAACGCCCCAGAACCTATATTGCTTTTATAGCCATTGCAGGATTAATTGGCATTATACAACTGGGTTTAAAATTAGATGGCGATGCTTATGTTAATTTTGTAATGAGCAATGTAGAACAGTCATTTACTTTTGATGGTAAACTACTCAATGGTTATTTGGTATGTTATATTATTCTGCAATTGTTATTGGTACACGTGCCCCTTTTAATTGCCTTGGTTGCTGCAGATATGGTTAGTGGCGAAGCCAATATTGGTACTTTACGGCTCATGCTTACCCAACCTGTAAGCAGATACGAAATAATGATGGCAAAATTTATTGCAGCAGCTATTTACACATTTTTATTATTGGTTTGGATGGCTGTTTTAGCACTTTTTGTTAGTATATGGCTGTTTGGCACCGATGATTTAATTATACAAAAAACCCGTTACTTAGTGCAAATGAGTAAAGATGATGTTTTTTGGCGCTATGTTGGTGCATTTGGATTTGCTTTATTGGCTATGCTAACGGTGGCGGCTTTAAGTTTTTTATTATCGGTATTTGCAGAAAACTCAATTGGGCCTATTGTAGCTACCATCAGCATTATTATATTCTTTACTATTTTAAGCACCATGAGTATTCCTATTTTTCAAAAAATTCAACCTTATTTATTTACAACCCACATGGTTGCCTGGAAGGAGTATTTTGATTTAAAAGTAAATACCGATAATACCGCATTAAAAGGTACGCTGCAAAACAAAAAGCAAATTATTCAATCGGCATGGATATTGGCAGCGCATATTGTGCTGTTTGTAGGTGTGGCTATATTTGTTTTTAAAAGGAAGGATATATTAACCTAACCAAACAGTACAAATCGTTTTTTTTGAACATCGAAAATAAATTGGAATGAAGGGAATAAAAATTCTATGTGCATTGTTACTTGCATTGATGCATGTACAGTATAGTGCCGCACAAGATGAAACAGCATTAATTGAAAAAGTAAAACAAAAGTTAGACCAGGTGCATGATTATGTTGCTACCGGCCGCATGAAGACAGATGTAGCTTTTATTAAAGCACCGGTGGGCACTGTAAAAATTTATTACAAACAGCCCGATTATTTTCGATTGATTCGTGAAGGCGGTATTTCAATTTTACCCAAGGGTGGCGTTACTGTAAACATGAATGCAATTATGGCTACTAAAAGTTATGTGGCACTATTTGCCGGTAATACCGTAACAGATGGCTTTCCAACGAGAATAGTAAAGCTGTTACCTATGAATGAAAATAATGATATTGTTTTAACCACTTTATACATAGATGAAAAAAACCTGCTGATTAGAAAAGCTATTACCACAACTAAAGAAAATGGTACTTACCAAATTAATATGCAATATGGCCGATACAGTAATTTGGGCTTACCGGATAAAGTGATTTTTACTTTCAACACTCAAAATTATAAAATACCCAAGGGTGTTACTTTAGAAATGGATGAACCACTTACTGATACAGACAGGAAAAAAATGCAACAAAAAAATGGAAAGGTTGAAATTGATTATGCTTCATACACCATTAATAAAGGCTTACCGCAAGGTATATTCAATAATTAATATATTTTTAACGACCAGGTACGATTAAATTTTGAATGTGGCGCTAATACATATATCCCTTCTTTTTGAATCAGTTGCTGATGGGTATTTTCACTGTCGGCAACCCCGCACCATGGTTCTATACAAACAAAATCAGCATCTTTGGCAGCCCAAATTCCTAAGTATGGAAAATCAGGAAATTGTAAGGTAATACCATGTTTGTTTTTTGTGTTGCATAATTGAACGCTGTTAGAAACCAGGTGTTTAAATACCAATGCATCTTTATAGAACAACGATTTGTGTAATGCAATAGTATTACTATTCTTTAAAAAAGGCACCGGATCTTCGTGCAACAAGCCATCATCCGTTAACGGCCAAATACCCATATTTTCAACTTGATTAAATTGTAAAAAATAATCTTCATAAACTGTATCGGTAGTAAGGGGTACTGCAAATGCCGGATGTGCACCTAAAGAGAAATACATATCATATGAATCTGTATTCTCAACGATATACTCAACGGTAAGTATATTGTTACTGATGGTATAAGTAATGGAGAAATGAAACCGAAATGGATAAACCTGTAAAGTTTCAATAGAATTGGTTAATATGAACTGAATCGAATTGTCAGTATGTTTTTGCACCGTAAAAACCATATCTCTTGCAAAACCATGCCTGCTTAAATGATAGGCTTTGTTATTAAAATAATAAGTATTTTGTTTTAAACCGCCTACAATGGGAAATAATACGGGACTTTTTTTAGCCCAGTATGTTGGATTGCCATTCCATAAATATTCTAATCCTGTTGTTGTATGGAAGATGCGCTGTAACTCAGCACCTTTGTCGGCAATTTGCACCAGCATGGTTGAACTGGCAATGGTATAAACAGCCATATCAGTTGGTTAAAATTATTCTTCTACTTTTTCATCTACCGCATTGGCTAAAATTCGTGCGCTCATTTTTTTCATAGGATTAGCACGGGCATCTTTATAACCCTGTCTGGTTCTAATAATATCTATGGCTTCAAAAATGGCAGCAATAAATGAAGTATGGTCTGCTTTTCCTTTTCCTGCAATGTCAAATGCCGTACCGTGGTCGGGGCTTGTTCTTACAGCAGGCAATCCTGCTGTATAATTGATGCCTTCACCTAAGGCCAATGATTTAAAAGGGATTAGACCCTGATCGTGATACATGGCCAATACAGCATCAAACTGATTGTATTGTGCTCTTGCAAAAAATGCATCAGCACTATAAGGCCCAAAAACCAACATATTGTGTTTGGCATCTTTAATGGCAGGTTTTATAATGGTTTCCTCTTCTGTTCCTATTAAGCCTTCATCGCCTGCATGTGGATTTAAACCTAAAACAGCAATACGTGGCTTTTCTATTCCAAAATCAGTTTGCAGGCTTTGGTGCATAATTTTAATTTTTCTTAAAATATTTTCCCTGGTAATCAGTCCTGCAATTTCTTTTACGGGAATATGTTCTGTAACAACTGCCACACGCATATTTTCGGCAACCATCATCATTACTACATCATCTGCCTGAAACTGAGCTTTCAAATAAGGTGTATGCCCGGTATACTGAAAAGTTTCAGATTGTATATTTTTTTTATGAATGGGGGCTGTAACCAAGCCATGAATATTCCCATCCTTCAATGCTTTAACCGCCACTTCAAGCGAACGTAAAGCATACTCGCCACCTGTGGCATTTAACACACCGGGCTGAATTGCTACTTCTTCTTCCCAACAACTGAATAAATTAACCTGCTTATGGCTTAATTTAGAAAAATCTTTGGTGCTATTGTAAGTAAAGTTATAGTCTGGTAAACTTTTTCTGTAAAAATTAATACTCTTGTTGCCCGAAAAAACCACCGGAATACAGATATCAAGTATACGATGGTCAGATAGCGATTTAATAATTAATTCAATACCAATACCATTTAAATCGCCGGAAGTAATGCCTATAACAGGTTTTAGCAGTTCATTGCTCATAATAAAACATTAAAAGGTAAAGTTAAGGAGAATAGTGTGTGAAAGTACCATACAAATACTTAACTGAAACAGAATATCAGCCTCTACAAATGGTTATTTTTGCAGCAATGGAATACCAATTAAAAAAATCGTTAGGTCAACATTTTTTAATCAATGAATCTATTTGTAAAAAAATAGCAGCGGCATTGCAGGAACTTCCGCTCAGCCATTTACTAGAAGTAGGCCCGGGTGGTGGTGCCTTAACCAAATATTTATTACAAATTCCCAATATTGATTTGAAGGCCGTTGAAATAGATACGGAAAAAGTTACCTATCTGAAAAAAACATATCCAAATTTAAAAAATAATATTATCCATACCGATATGCTGGAAATGGATGCCCCTTTTACCACCCATTTTACCGTAATTGGCAATTTTCCTTACAACATTTCTTCGCAAATTCTGTTTAAAATTTTAGAATGGAAAACACAGGTTCCATTCGTAATTGGCATGTTTCAAAAAGAAGTAGCACAGCGCATAGCTGCCAAACCCAATAGTAAAGCCTATGGTATTTTAAGTGTATTAATACAGGCATTTTACAAAGTAGAATATTTGTTTGATGTAGAGCCAACTGCTTTTAAACCACCACCAAAAGTAATGAGCGGGGTTATCCGGCTAACAAAAAATGAGCATGTAGTACCCATGCATAGCGAGAAATACTTTTTTTTATTGGTGAAAACTGCATTTAACCAACGCAGAAAAATGTTACGCAATGCCGTAAAAAATTTATTTGAAACAACAGTATTACAAGATGAAATATTTAGTAAAAGGGCAGAACAATTAGGTGCAGATGATTTTGCAATGCTGACTTTTAAAATGAAATTAAATTAATAAAAAATAGTAGATGCCATTGCGTCAATGTTTTGGACATGAAACAACAAGTTATTATTACCGCTAAATGCCACCCTGTTTTAATGGAAACATTTGAAAAAAAGGGCTTTGAAGTACTATACCAACCGGGTATACAATACAACGAATTGTTTGCAATTATTGAAAATGCAACAGGATTGATTGTAACCACCAAGTTATTGATTGATAAAGCGATGCTGGATAAAGCCCGTAATTTAAAATGGATTGGCCGCTTAGGCAGTGGTATGGAAATGATAGATGTGGCTTATGCAGAAAGCAAAAACATTGCATGTGTAAGCAGTCCCGAAGGCAACAGAAATGCTGTGGCAGAACATGGTCTGGGTATGTTGCTGAACTTAATGAACCACATTACCAAAAGCTATTTGGAAGTAAAGGAAGGCAAATGGCTAAGAGATGCGAACCGTGGTGAAGAACTTTTTGGCAAAACAATCGGTATTATCGGGTTTGGAAATAACGGTAGTGCCTTTGCGAAAATTTTAGCATCATTTAATGTTACCGTTTTGGCTTATGACAAATACAAATCTGATTTTGCAAAAGGATACATACATGAAGCAAACATTGAACAAATTCAACGCTATGCCGATGTAATCAGCCTGCATGTGCCACTTACATCAGAAACACGTCATTTGGCCAATACATCATTTTTCAATGCCTTGGAAAGAACACCTTATTTTCTGAACCTTTGCAGAGGAAAAGTAACTGATACCAATGCTTTAATCCATGCATTGAGCAATAAAAGAATTAAAGCTGCCGGTTTAGATGTATTAGAGAATGAACAGTTAGACCAATACACAACTACTGAAAAAGAACAGTTAAACTGGTTAATGCAGCAACCGAATGTACTCATTACGCCGCATATTGCGGGCTACAGCCATGAAGCATTGTACAAAATGGCAAAAGTAGTATTAGAAAAATTAGGCTTTGCCTCGCAAAAATGATGGATTACTTTTTTCCGGCATTTAAATATTCCTGCAACACTTTTACATAGGCTTCAAAGGCTTCAATACCTTTGGGAGTTATTTTACAAATGGTTAAAGGATAATTATTACTGAATTTTTTTCTACTTCTACATAGCCGGCTTCTTTTAATTTTTAAATTTATACCGACAAGTTATCCGCAGTTGCATTTGTTTTTTCTTTAATAAAATAAAAATCAGCTTCCTGCACAGTAATTAACAAACTCATCACCGCAAGTCTTAATTGAGAATACAATATTGGATCCAACTCTTTAAACATGAATGGCCGGCTGCTTTAAATATCATTACGCAATAATATTCCAGGAATTAACCAACTAAAAACAACTGCAATGGTTTGTAATAAAAAATCGAAAGTAGTATTAAAAAAACAGGAGGCGACAAAACAAATTATACAAAGCAAACCACCCAAGAACATGGGCTTAAATTTTCTGATAAATCTTTCTTGGATTGGCTGCAAATGATTGCCATATTAATTACGCACAAATGCACCTCATTAAAAAACAGATGCTTCAAAAACAATACTATTAAACACAACAATTGGCGCAAAAGCCTCATTATGGAAAAAATTAGAATGGGTTTTGATTACTTTATTAGTCAGTTCTGCTACAGAAATAACAGTTATTTTAACTTCAATTTCTGTTTATCCTTATTATTGATAAACACATCACCATTCTTTATATCATCTGCCAGTTGCTGAATAGTTTTAGTTTCAAATAATGCTATCAACTGTTCTTTTATTATTTTATATTTCGAATGCATAGGGCAAGGTTGTGTCTCAGAACATTTATCCAAACCTAACACACATTTATCCAGCACTTCATCTTCTCCCATTGCCTTAAGGATGGTGCGAACCGGCAGTTTTTTCGCTTTTTCAGTCATAAAAAATCCGCCGTTAGGTCCACTGACAGATCGGATGATTTTATTGTCCTTTCTAAGTGCCTGTAATATTTTAGCGGTAAATGATTGAGGCGCATCAATGGCCTTAGAAATTTCTCCAATTACGATTTTGTTTTCCACTGTGCCTTTTTGTGCAATGTATATCGTTGCTCTTAATGCATATTCTGTTGCTTTTGAAAACATGAAATTGATTTTAAAAAGAAAATTACATTTTATTTTAGTAACTGCGTAAAGTTGTGGTATCAATCCATCTTATCTTGCAACTTGCAAATGAATCTTTTGTTTCTACTAATTTTAGTTCAATCACTATAGTAATAGATGGAAATATTCAAAATAAAATTTTTTTGTAAATACATGTATTTTTTACAATGTATTAAATTTTCGGTATAATCAAATTTTTCTGAGAATGAATAGGAAGGTGCCTTGCTATGTAATTTTTTAGATAACCCAAGTTATGGTCAATCATCCTGAGAATGTATTCAGTTATCAATTGTTTTAGTTCCTTAAAATCAAAAACAAAGCCCGGTATCGGAATATACTCAT
The DNA here is from genome assembly GCF_019249625.1 of Hydrotalea lipotrueae. Taxonomy (NCBI): domain Bacteria; kingdom Pseudomonadati; phylum Bacteroidota; class Chitinophagia; order Chitinophagales; family Chitinophagaceae; genus Hydrotalea; species Hydrotalea lipotrueae. Next base: position 210,525 of record NZ_JAESDL010000002.1, read on the forward strand.
CTTTGGGTGAATTCCCTGAAACAGTAACCTATAATTTGTAAGAAAGGCAGTGCATATTTTTTACAGACACCTGTATAACCCATCAATATCAATGGCATGTGCCAGTTCGAAATAAAATATTAATAATTTTTATTATTTGTAACATAATATATACCTGCCTGAGATACCAGTCCTCAAACACCGGATAGTTTTTAGTCGGCACTTTTGAAAATAATAAATTCAAATAATTAAGGACAAATTAATCCTTAATTACTATATTTGTCGATAAATATTTATTTATGGCAAAAAATAATTTCATCAGATACCTGCTTAATCCCAAAAACTGGTGGCTGCCATTACTAGTAATTTTTGTAATTAGTATAGCAGGCGTAACCATGATTGGGCTACATACTTACACAGAAGCACCCCCTATTCCAAACTATGTTTCAGCCAAGAATGAAACTGTTTTTTCAAAGGAGGATGTGTTAAAAGGTCAGGCATTATTTCAAAAATATGCACTGATGGAATATGGCAGTATGTTTGGTGATGGTGCCAACCGTGGCCCAGACTATACAGCAGAAGCCTTACATTATGTTTCTCAATACATGAATGACTATTATCTATCCCGGTTGAAAGCCGGAGCAAATAGCAATTTGCTTAAAAAGGGGGTGGCAGAACAGGTAAAAGCAGAAATTAAAAGCAATCATTATAGTAAAGACAACAACAGTGTAACACTTTCCGATGCACAAGTTTTTGCAATCAGAGAATTAATAAAATATTATCACCAAAAATTCACAAATCCCTCTTCCTCCGGAGCATTTAAACCAGATGGTTACATTTCGGATGAAAATGAAATAAGGTCGTTAACAGCCTTTTTCTTTTGGGGTTCATGGGTTTGTGGCGTAGAAAGGCCGGGAGAACATTACAGCTATACACATAACTGGCCTTACGATCCTACAGCAGGAAATACACCGAGTGCTACGATTATTTTATGGAGTATTATCGGTTCATTGGGGTTGATATTTGGGTTGGGTATCGTATTGTTTTATCATGGCAAGCTGGATAAGCTGGGTGATGATGTTTATACAAAAAAGGCAGAGCCTTTTATGACAAAAGGTGATATACAAAAGTTTCAACCGGATGCCATTCAAAAAAATACCTACAAATTTTTTTATGTTGCCATAATACTTTTTGCTGTGCAGGTTTTGGCAGGTATTTTAACCGTACATTATTTTTTAGGTTTTATAAATTTTTTCGGATTCAATATTTCCGAAGCATTGCCAATTACTGTAACAAGAAGTTGGCATGTACAATTATCCATTCTATGGATATCAATCTGCTGGATTGGCGCGTCATTTTTTATGATGTCATTTGTATCACCCAATCAATCAAAAAAACAGGTTACACTTATTAATACTATTTTCTGGCTTACGGTATTGCTGGTGGGAGGTTCCTTTGTCGGTATGTTGCTTGGGCCGAAAGGTCTTGCCGGGAAAAACTGGTATTTGCTGGGAAACCAGGGATGGGAGTATGTTGAACTTGGAAAATTATGGCAGATTATACTGGGTGTAGTATTCATTATCTGGGCAGTAACCATTTACAGAGGAATTAAACCCACTATGAAATTAAAGCAGCCATGGGCTTTACCTAACTGGTTAGTATATGCCACATTCAGTATAATTTTATTATTGATCTCCGGCTTTATTGCAACACCCAAAACCAATTTTGTGATTGCTGATTTCTGGAGATGGATGGTAGTGCACATGTGGGCCGAAGCTTTTTTTGAAGTGTTCACCACAGTGCTGATTGGGTACTTTATGGTATTGATGGGATTGGTAAGCAGGCAGGCTGTGATTCGTGTTATCTATTTAGCAACCTTATTATTTCTTGGTTCTGGTTTGCTGGGTATTTCACATAATTTTTACTGGAATGCTAAGCCGGTTTTCACAATGGCTCTTGGCTCAGTGTTTTCAACATTGCAAGTAATACCTTTAGTGCTGCTCACATTAGAAGCATGGCGTTTCAGCAAACTCCCAAAACTGCTGGAAACGAATAATCGGATAAATGGAGATTTGAATAAATGTTTTGGATTTTCTGAAGTGTTCCTGTTTTTGGTAGCTGTTAATTTCTGGAATTTTTTTGGAGCAGGTGTTCTGGGATTTATTATCAATCTTCCTATTGCCAATTATTATGAGCATGGAACTTATTTAACCGTTAATCATGGCCATGCTGCATTAATGGGTGTTTATGGCAATCTTGCAGTAGCTGCTGTTTTATTTTGTTGCCAGTTATTATTTAAGGCCGATTGGTGGAAACCAAAACTCATTAAAACAGTATTCTGGTCCATTAATATCGGTTTGTTACTAATGGTATTACTTGATTTATTTCCTGCAGGTATTTACCAGTTTAAAACAGCAACAGAACAAGGACTATGGTATGCCCGTAGCAGTGCATTTATAGAAAGCAGCGGTTTTCAAACGCTCACTTGGCTGCGTATTGTTGGTGGTTCCATTTTTACTGTAGGTGGCGTGATACCACTTGTTTGGTTTATAACCAGTAGAAGAAAAGGGTTAAAAAAAGATGAGAATAATGATACAATACAATCAAAAACTGATGAAAATATTGCAACGATATTGGCTTAATATTAAAATAATTAGTATCCGGTAATTGCATTTTTAATCGGACTTATGAAAAATTATCGCTTTAAAAAATATTTTTCGCACTATGAAAACAAGAACTGGTTATAAACCACTGTTGTATTCCTGCTCTGGCTGTTCCAGTGCTGCGCAAATGGCAAATTATATTGCTGTTCAGCTTGACAGGATGAATATTGCAGAAATGTCATGCATTGCCGGAGTTGGAGGTAACGTAAAGAATCTTGTACGTACAGCTACTTCCGGAAGAAAAATTATTGTAATAGATGGTTGCCCACTGGCATGCTCAAAAGCATGTTTGGGTAATCATTCAGTAACGCCTGATGTCCACATCGATTTGTCCTGCATGGGCGTTCCCAAAAAATTGCATGAAGATTTTGATATGAAAGATGCTAACAAAATTTTAAAACAAATTGAAATTCTCATCCATAAACAACAGTAAATTATTCTTGTGAAAAATAAATAAACAGTATCTGTTTTTTGAAATTCACTTAAAAATCAACTGCTTGTGAAAGCTGGAGTAAAATTATGAAAGAAGTAACGCTTAAAAGTAATTAGAGGAAATACTGATGATAATACCTGCCCGTAAATAGCCGAATAACCGCCGGTGCTGAATATATTACCTTGAAATAAAGAAGGTGCAAAACGCCCTCTGCCGGCAATACCCGGTGAGCTGGCATAATAGGGGTTGTTCACCACAAAACCATCTATTTTATTTGCTTGGTTTCATAGCCTTCGCCACCCCGTACAAAAAGGCCTTCCTGTTCGTCTACCTGTTGGGCAACCGGCAATATTTTAATGGCTGCCGTAACATCGGCAGTGACACCGCCCGTAGTGTACATATCCAACGCACTTAATACAGTTGCCACCCGCTTTTTATCGCCGGCAGCAAAACTACCTGCTGTAACAGAAACTGCTTTTAATTCAGAAACTTCTTCTTTCAAAACAAAAACCACAGCAAGAGCATTTTTGGCAATAACAATTTTTTCTTCTTTCAATCCATAACCCATTATTTTGGCTTGAAAAATTTTATCTTCTTTTTTGAAAGTTTGGAACGAAAATTGTCCCAGACTGCCTGTCTGTTACAACACCATCGTAGGTTTGCAATAAAGTAATGCCTACGCCATGAATGGGTTTACCTTTCACATCTTTCACCAAACCCGAAGTTTTTGTTGGGCTGTTGGTTCCTGCCATAGCCAAAAATGCTATGAAAAATGCATAATTTGTTTCATATACTCAATTTAAAAACACAAGCATAAAGTAGTTTATTTTATACACTAAACTATTTTATAAAAAGTTGATTCTATGGTTTAAAATACTCCTTTTGTATGATGGAATGAACAGGGAAGGAAGCAGATGAAATGATATAACTTATTGTGATAGAGCCGGTTGCTTGTTATTGTTTGTAGTAAAAACAAAAACCCCGGTAATAAATCCGGGGTTTTCAAAGTACTAAATATGATTGATTATTTATACTGTGGATACAAACCTGCAGCTAAATCGGTCATTTTCTTTAAACTTTCATCATTTAACTGGCCTTTTTTAAATTCTGCCAGTACATCGGGTAATTTAGTCTCCATTTCAAGCAGAAAATGCGCTTCAAATGCCTTTACTTTACTTACAGCCACATCGCGCAATAAGCCTTGTGTACCCAAATAAATAATAGCTACCTGTTTTTCAACGCTCATGGGGCTATACTGGGGTTGTTTCAATATTTCAACGTTACGGGCACCTTTATCGATTACCGATTTGGTCGCTGCATCTAAATCGCCACCAAATTTAGAGAAGGCCTCTAATTCGCGGTACAATGCCTGGTCTAACTTTAAGGTACCGGCTACTTTTTTCATCGATTTAATTTGGGCATTACCACCTACCCTACTCACTGAAATACCTACGTTAATAGCTGGACGAATACCGGCATTAAACAAGTTACCTTCCAGAAATATTTGGCCATCGGTAATTGAAATAACGTTAGTAGGAATGTAAGCAGATACATCGCCTGCTTGTGTTTCAATAATTGGTAAAGCTGTTAAACTACCCCCACCTTTTACCAAATGTTTGATAGAATCGGGAAGGTCGTTCATGTTTTTTGCCACATCATCGTTGGAAATTACTTTGGCAGCCCTTTCCAATAAACGGCTATGTAAATAGAATACATCACCGGGATATGCTTCACGGCCTGGGGGTCTGCGCAACAATAGCGATACTTCGCGGTAAGCCACTGCCTGTTTTGATAAATCATCATAAATAATTAGAGCTGGTCTTCCGGTATCGCGGAAAAATTCACCAATTGCAGCACCGGCAAATGGTGCATAGAACTGTAATGGAGCCGGATCTGAAGCAGATGCAGCCACAATAGTTGTATAAGCCATGGCGCCATTGTCTTCCAGTGTTTTCATTACACCGGCAACAGTAGAGGCTTTTTGACCAACGGCTACATAAATACAATACACCGGATTGCCGGCTTCATAAAATTCTTTTTGATTGATAATGGTATCAACAGCAATGGCGGTTTTACCGGTTTGGCGGTCACCAATAATCAATTCACGCTGGCCACGACCAATTGGAATCATGGCATCTATGGCTTTAATACCGGTTTGCAAAGGTTCTTTCACAGGTTCACGGAAAATAACGCCTGGGGCTTTACGTTCCAGTGGCATTTCATACAATTCACCTTTAATAGGGCCTTTGCCATCAATAGGTTCTCCAAGTGTATTTAATACACGGCCCACCATTCCATCGCCCACTTTAATAGAGGCAATTTGTCCGGTTCTTTTTACTTTGGCACCTTCTTTAATACCTTCGCTTTCACCCATTAATACCACCCCTACATTATCTTCTTCCAGGTTAAGTGCAATGGCTTTTACGCCATTATCAAACTCTACCAGTTCACCTGAACGCACATTGTTAAGGCCATAAACACGGGCAATACCATCACCCACTTGTAAAACAGTACCCACTTCTTCCAATTCAGCCGATACATTGAAATCACTCAACTGTTGCCTGAGTATGGCTGAAATTTCATCTGGTTTAATGTCTACCATATTGTTGATTTTATGCTATGATTATAATTGTAAAAAATTAATGCAGTTTATCGTATTTGCTGCACATATAAATTTTGCTGAAACTGTTTTTTGATATCTTTCAAATCGCGTAATACACTGGCATCTACCAAATTGTTTTGAAAACTCAATACAAAGCCGCCAATTAAACTTTCATCTACTTTCGTTTCCAACTGTACTTTATCAAATCCACGTGCTGTTTTTACTTTGGTTTCAATGGCATTTTTTAAACTGTCTGAAACGGAAACTGCTGTGGTAAGGGTTACAATATGAATGCCTTTTAATGCATTGTAATGCTCAATAAATGCATTGGCTATTTCGGGTAACACATTTTCTCTGCCTTTTTTCACTAACAGTTCAAGATACAATGCTGTTAATGCACTTACTGATTTTCCGGTAACTGCTTTAATAATGGCATTCTTTTTATCGGAAGTAACAACTGGGCTCTCCAATAGATTTACAAACTCCCTGCTGGCCTTACAAACAGCTTGAAGGTATTGCATATCAGCCATGATTTTTTCAAGCTCATTTCTTTCAATGCTAATATCAATCAGGCTTTTGGCATACCGGTTTGCTAAACGGGGATTATTCATTATCGATAATTATAATTACGTTGAAATAGAATTAATTTAATGGAACAGCATTCACCAATGTTTGAATATATTTTTCCTGTTCTGCTTTACTGCTGAGTTCTCTGTGTAATATTTTTTCACTTACTTCAATTACCAAAGCGCCCACCTGATTTTTTACATCAGTTAAAGCAGCATTCTTTTGTTGCAAAATAGCCGTTTGTGCATCGGCAACAATGCGTTCATATTCCTGTTTGGCTTTCTCTTTGGCTTCGGCAATCATTTTATCTGATTGTTCTTTGGCTTCTTTTAAAATCACTGCACGCTCTTCTCTTGCTTTTGCCATTAATGCTTCATTCTCATTTTTTAACGCAGTCATTTCCGCTTTTATTTTTTCTGCAGAAGCAATAGCATCGGCAATACCGGTTTCTCTTTCTTTCAATGTAGAAAGAATGGGCTTCCAGGCATATTTACGCAGCACAATTAAAACAACAATAAAGGCAATAAATGTCCAGAATATTAAACCTAAAGCGGGTGTTAACAATTGCATATATTCAATTTTTATTTTATAACAAAAATTTTTATTTTTCAGAAAGCAATAACCATCTGTATACTGTTTTAAAATCAACTGCATTCGCAGCCCTTTGCTTTGAATGCAGTTGAGATAATGTTTCTTTTACAAGAACAATTACTTGATGAAGATGGCCAATACGGCTGCAATTACGGCAAACAGAGCCACGCCCTCTACAAAGGCAGCGGTTAAAATCATGTTTGCACGAATTTCATTTGCTGCTTCAGGCTGGCGGGCAATACTTTCTACTGCGCCTTTACCAATCTGGCCAATACCAATACCTGCACCAATTGCAGCTAAACCTGCACCAATTGCAGCACCCATGTTGGAAATGCTACCATCTAACAAAACACTCATTAAAGACATATTGTGTTGGTTTTTGTGATTAAAAAAAAATTTATATCATTACTGCATCATCATGATGGCTGTGTGTATCTTCAATAGCCTGACCAATAAATACTGCGGTAAGGTTGGTAAAGATAAATGCCTGAATGAATGCAACTAATATTTCAATAAAATAAATGAAAATGGTAAATGCCAGTGAAACAGGTGCAAATCCTAAACCGGCACCAATACTTAGTTTCGAGAAAATAAAAATCATTAAAATTAAGCAGGTAATAATCATGTGCCCGGCTACCATATTGGCAAATAAACGCACAATTAATGCAAACGGCTTGGTAAATACACTTAAAATTTCAACCGGAATTAAAATAAATTTTACAAAAACAGGCACTCCCGGCGGATTAAAGATATGTGCCCAGTAGTGTTTATTAGCACTAAATAATATTACTACAAAACTGATAATGCCCAACGTAAATGTAAATGCAATATTTCCTGTTACGTTAGCCGAACCTGGTATTAACCCAAATAAAGTAGATATTAAAATGAAGAAGAAAATGGTTAACAGCAATGGCATGTATTTTTCGTACTTACTGCCCAAATAGCTTTTACCCACTTCATCTCGAATAAAGGTAATGACCGGCTCTATGGCATTTTGGAAACCTGATGGTGCTTTGGAAGCACCTTCTTTGGTATATTTTTTGGCAACATTAATCAGCACAATCACCAATACCAGCAAGCCCAACAACATTTGCACTACATTTCTGGTAAGAGATAAATCATACACTTTTACAGAAGCATCGGGTTCCCCGGATTCATTTACTGCAACAATGTTTCCTTCTTCTAATTTGTAACCTTTATAAATGGCATGCCCATGTTCAAATTTAGATGACATGAAAACAGACAATCCTCTTTGTGGAGAATACACAATAACTGGTAATGGTAAAGCGATGGGATGCCCATTCCATTCAGCAAAATGGAAATCATGATTGTCCATAATATGCTCCATAATTATCTCACCCGGATTAAAGCCTTCGCCACTTTTTTCATGCACAGTATCTGCTACAATATTTTCAGTCACCTGTGCCTTGCTTATGATGGAGATTGCACAAAAAAACAGGCTAAAAGCCGCAACCAGCAAAGATTTCAGGTATTTCAGGGCCATAAATTTGTTCAAATTTGCGGCAAAGATAGGGGGATGACTCTAAAAAAAGATTGAACCTGAATTTTTGATTAAAAAAAAGTTACAAAGAACCGGCTGAAATGGAATGATGGGCATGGGCATGTTTTTCAAATTGCATTTCATATAAACGTGCATAAAAACCTCCGTTGGCCAATAATTCCTGATGGGTGCCCATTTCTTTAATCACCCCTTTGTCTAATACAATAATTTTATGTGCCTTACGGATGGTAGACAGGCGGTGGGCTATTATAATGGAAGTTCTGCCTGAAATTAAGGTGTCAATGGCTTTTTGAATGAGTTGCTCACTCTCACTGTCTATAGAAGAAGTGGCTTCATCTAAAATTAAAATAGCCGGATTGTACAATAATGCCCGGATAAAGGAGAAAATTTGCCGTTGACCCAGGCTAAGGGTATTGCCCCTTTCCCGGACATCAAAATCATAACCACCGGGTAACCGCAAAATAAAGTCGTGCACATCCATCATTTTTGCTGCAGCAATGACCTGTTCTTTTGTTATTTCCGGATTTCGAAGGGTAATATTATCAATAATGGACCCGGAAAACAAAAACACATCCTGCAATACCACTCCAATATGTTTGCGTAAAGCATCGGTGGTATAGTCTTCAATTTTTACATCATCAATTAAAATAGTTCCTTTTTGAATATGGTACAGCCGGTTCATGAGGCTGGCAATAGAAGTTTTACCACTACCTGTATGGCCAACAATAGCCACAGTTTCGCCTGCATTAATTGAAAAATTGATATCTTTTAAAACATATTGGTCTTCCACATAAGCGAACCAAACATGGTTAAATGCAATTTTACCTTTAATGGCATCAGGTGCAAACTGACCGGCATTATTGGTAACATCGGGATTATCCAGTACTTTAAACACCCGTTCGGCAGCCACCATGCCCATTTGCAATACATTAAATTTATCTGCAATTACACGGAGTGGTCTGAAAATCTGGTTCATAAACAGAATAAAGGCCACAATTTTTCCTGAAAAATTAATGGGAGCACCACCGCCCAGTAAAATAGCCTGATTGGCAACCCACCAAATAATCAGTGCTGTACTTAATGCCAGTACAATTTCTACAATTGGGAAAAATACACTATAAGCAAAAATGGCTTTAATATTGGCATTTCGGTGTTCTCGATTGATATTCTGAAATTTTTCAAACTCTTTATCTTCCACTGCAAAAGCCTGCACCACCTGCATACCCGTAATATGCTCCTGTACAAATGCATTTAGTGCTGCCACCGCATTTCTGACCCTGATAAAACTTTTGTTAACTGCCTCTTTAAAATAATAAGTGGCAATAATTAACACCGGAAATGGAATTAAGGCAATCAGGGTAAGGCGCCAGTCAATCCAAAACATAGTGGCCAGGGTAATAATAATGGTCAACAAATCGGCTACAATTGGAATTAAGCCATCGCTAAAAATATCATTAATACTTTCAATATCGTTAATAGTGCGGGTAGTTAAGGTACCAATGGGTGTTTTATCGAACTGTGAAAGATTGAGGTGCAATATTTTATTGTATACCGTTACTCTTAAATCTTTTACCACGTGCTGGCCTAACCAGGCTGTTAAAAAAGTAAACGTAAACCGAACCAGGGTTTCAATCATTAAAAAAACAAGTTGAAAAATAGTAATGGCAATAATAAACGCTGTAACGGTTTGCAAGGCCGTATTTTCAGTAAACAGATGCACCCATTTCGGAATCGGGGGATGTTTCCCGGTTACTTCATCCACCGTTAACTGAATTAAATAGGGCCTTACCGGCGCAAAAAATGCCATTACAATGGCTAAAACAATACTGCCATAAAACACAGAACGGTAAGGCTTTACAAAATGCAAAACCCTTTGAAGCAGCGAAAAATTAATAAAACTTTTTTTAGAATCAGATGCCATGTTGCGGGCAAAAATAACAATATTCGCTCTGGTAAGCCGAATTATGGCAAAAATTAACGCTGCCGGTTGCTAAAACTGCCACACAAGCAACCCATCAGCAGTAGAATATCTTTAATTTTGTATGGTTATGGAGAATGAGCAAGTTATAGAAACATCAATAACAGAAAATCAATTGCCGGCCTACACTTTAACCGAAGAGCAGGAAAAGAAAGAAATTTTGCACCGTTACAGGGCATTGCTCAAAAGCCTACGCCCAAAATTAAAAAGAGGCGATAAAGAATTAGTAAGGCATGCTTTTGAGATGGCAGCCGAAGCACATAAAACTATGCGCCGCAAAAGCGGAGAACCTTATATTTTACACCCCATTGCTGTAGCAATGATTTGTGTGGAAGAAATTGGCCTGGGGGTAAGAAGTACCATTTGCTCATTGTTACACGATACGGTGGAAGATACCGACATTACCTTAGATGATATTGAAAGGGAATTTGGAAGTGAAATTGCCAGAATAGTAGACGGGCTTACCAAAATAGCCACGGTAATGGATGCCAACACATCGCAACAAGCCGAAAATTTTAAAAAGATTTTATTAACCCTTACCGATGACCCGAGGGTTATTTTAATTAAACTGGCCGATCGCCTGCACAACATGCGCACATTAGATAGCATGAAGCGGGATAAGCAGTTAAAAATCTCATCTGAAACCATTTGGGTTTATGCCCCATTAGCCCACAGAATGGGCCTTTACAATATTAAAACAGAAATGGAAGATCTGGCCATGAAATACATGGAACCGGAAGCCTATAAAGAAATTGCCAGAAAATTATCTGAAACCAAACGCGAACGCACCCGGTACATCAATGAATTTATTAAACCTATTAAAGAAAAACTGCAAAAATTAGGTTTCGATTTTGAAATACAGGGTCGCCCAAAAAGCATTCATTCTATCTGGAATAAAATAAAGAAAAAAGGCGTAAACTTTGAAGAGGTGTATGATTTATTCGCCATTCGTGTAATTTTAAATTCGCCCGCCGATAGAGAAAAAGAAGATTGCTGGAAAGTATATTCCATTATTACCGATGCATATACCCCATCGCCCGAACGATTAAGAGACTGGCTTAGTAACCCAAAAAGCAATGGATATGAGGCACTGCATACTACCGTAATGGGACCGCATGGCAAATGGGTAGAAGTGCAAATACGCACCAAACGTATGAACGAAATTGCCGAGAAAGGATTGGCGGCACACTACAAATACAAAGAAGAAAAAACCGACGAAGACCGTTTTGATAAATGGTTCGGACAAATCAGAGAAGTGCTGTCGCAGGAAGATACCGATGGTGTTGATTTTTTACAGGATTTCAAAACATCTTTCTTAGCTGAAGAAATTTATGTATACACACCTAAAGGCGATGTAAAAATGATGCCCACCGACAGCACGGCGCTCGATTTTGCATTTGCCATACACTCTGCAGTTGGCTCAAAATGTATTGGTGCCAAAGTGAACCACAAATTGGTACCGATTAGCCATAAACTGCACAGCGGCGATCAGGTAGAAATAATTACCAGCAATAAACAAAAACCTTCTGAAGACTGGCTGAACATGGTGGTAACTGCTAAGGCAAAAGCAAAAATTAAAGATGCCCTGAGGGAAGAAAAAAGAAAAATTGCAGATGAAGGAAAATATACCCTGCAACGCAAATTAGAAAATCTGGGTGCAGCCTATAATAGTGTCAATATTGATGAGTTGGTTCATTTTTATAAACTACCCTCATCATTAGATCTTTTATATAAAATTGCCGTAAAACAAATTGATTTAAGAGAGTTAAAAGAATTTCATGTACTGGGAGATAAATTAGAAGCTCCCAAGCCCAAAATTATTTTACCTGCCGAAACACCACATGAAATACCCCCTCAAAAAACCTATAGTAAAAAAGACAGTGAGCTGATTATTTTTGGCGAAAGCAGTGATAAAATTATGTACTCCTTAGCCAAATGCTGCAACCCCATTCCGGGCGATGATGTATTTGGATTTGTGAGCACCGGCAAAGGCTTAATTATACACCGCACCAATTGCCCCAATGCTGCGCAATTGTTGGCCAACTATGGGCACCGCGTAGTAAAAACCAAATGGGCAAAAAACAAAGAAATATCATTCCTTACCGGTTTAAAAATTGTGGGGTTAGACGATGTGGGTGTAATCAATAAAATAACCAATATTATTAGCGGCGATTTAAGGATTAATATTGCAGCACTCACCATTGAATCGGCCGAAGGTTTATTTCAGGGAACAGTAAAAGTGTTTGTGCACGATAAAGAAGAATTGGAAGAATTAGTGAAACGCTTAAAACAATTGCAGGGTATTCAAAGTATTGACCGGTTTGATACAGAAGATGCCAAATAGCTTAGCTACTCATGTTGTAAAAAATGGTTTCATTTCTTGCTGAATTATTCAGGATTAAATGTAATAATTTTCTTTACTGATATACAAATATATTTAAATAAAATACAATACAATAACATATACGGCAAGATGGCTGCTACCGTGCTCAATATTATTACTCAAATTAATTTCTCTTTTATTTAACTTCAGTACCACATATTTTTGAGGCAAGTCTTTTAAAATACAAATTGTTTGTATATTTTTTACAACTCAAATGCAATCTTATTTTCTGCATTATTTATCATAGCAATTTAGGAATTGTATGAATGAACATTGATTTAAATTTTATTGTTTTTACATATATAAATTAATTTATAATACAATATATAAAAACAATAGAAAATTTACATATAAAACCTTAAACAATAATAATCAGCTAAAAAAATTAAAAATTTGCAAATAGATAATACTTGAATTAATTGTATTTAAATGGATGCCATATGTTTTTAATATTTTTACAAAATGAAATCTGAAAACAAACTGATAGAGAAATTGCACGTAAAAAGCAGTAAGACTAATTAACCCTTTTAGGAAATTTGAAAGAAAGCCTTCCATCAGGAGTATTTCCCAAAAAATATTTAATCAACTTCTTTTCCCTATTCATAGCATCCATCACTTACATTTGCGGCATCATAAATCAGTAAAATATGGTTGACGTAATTTTAGGTTTACAATGGGGTGATGAAGGCAAAGGAAAAATTGTAGATTATTTTGCGCCACATTACGATGTGGTAGCCCGTTTTCAGGGCGGCCCAAATGCCGGCCACACTTTGTATGTAAATGGCAAAAAAGTAGTTCTACACCAAATTCCATCGGGTATTTTTCATCAAAATGCAGTGAACATCATTGGCAATGGTGTGGTTTTAGACCCCGTTATACTTAAAAAAGAATGTGATATAGTGGCCTCGTTTGGAATTGATTACAGAAAAAATTTATTTATATCGCAACGCACCAACTTAATCCTTCCTACACATCGTGCCTTAGACAAAGCCAGTGAAATGCAAAAAGGCGATAGCAAAATTGGTTCTACCTTAAAAGGCATTGGCCCTGCATATATGGATAAAACAGGAAGAAATGCCATAAGAGTGGGCGATTTATTTCACAAAAATTTTACCAGCCAATACATTAAACTGCGCCTGAAACATCAAAAACTTTTAGATAATTTTAATTTTAATGAAGACATCTCATCCTGGGAAGAAGAATTTTTTGAAGCCCTTGAATTTTTGAAAACCCTGAATATTGTAAATGGTGAATATTTTATTAATCATCAGATTGCACAAGGTAAAAAAGTACTGGCCGAAGGTGCCCAAGGCAGTATGCTGGATATTGATTTTGGCACTTTCCCATTTGTTACCTCTTCCAGCACCATTTCTGCCGGAGTTTGTACCGGATTGGGTGTAGCACCCCGCCAAATTAATGAAGTGTATGGCGTTACCAAAGCCTATTGCACAAGGGTGGGCAGTGGGCCTTTCCCCACTGAATTACAAGATGAAAATGGTGAACTGTTAAGAAAAATAGGCAACGAATTTGGCGCTACTACCGGCAGGCCACGCCGCTGCGGCTGGATTGATCTGGTTGCCCTGCGCTATGCATGCATGATTAATGGTGTTACAAAAGTGGTAATGACCAAATCAGATGTACTGGATAGTTTTACTGATTTACAAGCCTGTACTGCTTATGAAATAAATGGCAAACAAACAGATGAAGTACCTTTTCAAATGATGCAGGAACAAATTACCCCGCTGTATCGCCATTTTAAAGGTTGGAACACCGATATTACAAAAATGAAGGATGCAGCAGCTTTACCAGAAAATATGTCTACCTACATTGCGTTTATCAATCAGTATATTGGGGCACCGGTTAAATTTGTTTCAAATGGCCCTGAACGTGAACAAATTATAACTCTGTAAAAAAAAAATTTGGTTGGTATAAAATTGATTTGAAATTTTACAGCAATTAATCTTATTAGAATATGGCAGCAAGATCTGATAAGGATAAAAAATCCGAACCCAGTAAAAAATTACCAGATACAGGGAGCAAGAAAACTTCTTCTAAAAAGAAATTTGAAGAAGAGGATGATGATTTAGAAGATGATGAAGATATCATTAAACCTAAAAAATCAGCAGCCTCCACATCAAAGAAAAAAAACATTGATGAGGATGATGACGATTTAGAAGATGATGTAGAAGATGATTGGGATAAACCCGAAGAAGAAGATGATTGGGATCCCGACTTCGATGAATTTGACATTCCCAAATCTGCCGGCAAAAAAGTAGCAGGCGGCAAAAAAAAGGGTAATACAGATGAAGATGACTTTAAAATTGATGAAGATTTTAAAGAATTTGACTTATTTGATGATAAGGATGACTTTGAGGAAGATGACGATTTTTAAGGCGTCTATTCCTAAAAAGATGCTGTGAACAGAATTACAAAATACTATCGGATTAATGATCCGAAACTCATAAAACAACAAATAATACACTGGCTCAATCAGTATGCTGTTTGTTGTTTTTTTGATAATCACCAATACCAGCACGCCCAACATAATTTTGAAATGCTGGCTGCAGCCGGAATTGTTTCAGAAACCGGTAAAAATAGTGTCATTGCTGACATAGATTACTGGTTAGCAGAACGTAACGACTGGATATTTGGACATTTGAATTACAATTTAAAGAACCAACTTTTTAAAGGTTTTAATTCAGACCAAAAAGCCACTATACCTTTTCCTGAATTTTATTTTTTTCAACCTGAAGTGGTTTGTACCATACAGAATGCCACACTAAGTATCCATTCTGCCACCTCAAATCCGGATGATATTTTTAATCAGATACAATCCATGCCGGCATCTTACACAATACCGGTTCAACAAACTGCACATTTCATCCCGGGTATTTCAAAAGAAACCTATTGCAACATTATTGAACAGTTATTACAGCACATACACCGTGGCGATTGTTATGAAATTAATTATTGCCAGGAATGGATAGCTCCCAATGCACAAATAGACCCATTTGCAGCATATCGTGTATTAAGCAAGGTATCGCCTGCACCTTTTGGCGCATTTTATAAGCTACAACATTTATACCTGCTTTGCTCCAGCCCCGAGCGATATTTGTTAAAAAAAGGAAACCTGTTATTTTCATCACCCATTAAAGGCACTATTGCCAGAAATACCAATATTCCTGCAATAGATGAGGCCTTGAAACAAAACCTGCTTCAATCAGCCAAAGAACGAAGCGAGAATGTGATGATTGTTGATTTGGTAAGAAACGATTTCAGCCGTATATGCAAAGCCGGTACAGTTAGTGTTACAGAATTATTTGGCATTTATACCTATCCCCAAGTACATCAAATGATTAGTACCATTACCGGACAATTAAAAAACAACCTTACATTCACCGAAATTTTAAAGGCTACTTTCCCAATGGGTTCCATGACAGGTGCACCTAAAGAAAGGGTGATGCAGTTAACTGAACAATATGAATGTTTTAATAGAGGTTTATATGCCGGCAGTGTGGGCTATTTTACTCCTGAAAAAGATTTTGATTTTAATGTGGTAATAAGAAGTTTGCAATACGATACACAACAGCAACTACTCAGTTATGCCGTAGGCAGTGGTATTACTGCGGGTAGTGTACCCGAACAGGAATATGAAGAATGTTTATTAAAAGCATCTGCTATGGCTGCGTTGTTTAATACGCGACCGGGCTACCCAGTAACAACTGCTGAATAGATTGTTCCAGAATTTGTTGTTTCGTTGCTTCAAACAAATTTTTTTTCTCTTTAGGCAAATACATAATATATTTTTTTCCGGATGCCAGTTGCGCTGCAAATCCCGGATTCAGCTGGTTAAAATAAGCAGGTAATATTTGAAGCTGTTTACAAATTAATGCAGCATTGTACCGCCCACTTATTTCTACAGAACAAAGGGTACTATCGGCACTGGTGATTGCAGTTCGCTGTTCAGCAGGTACATTAAAATATTGCTGCACCTCTTGGGCAGTTAAGGTAGTTACTCCTCCGTTATTTTCAAATATATAATGGGTAGCAATATATTTTTTTACGTGATTACGGGTTTCTTCAGGCAAAAAATATTGTATATCCCAAAAGCTTTTGCTTTTTGCTTTTTCAATAGCCTGCTTTACTCTTCCTACCCCACCATTATAGGCAGCAACTACCAGAAGCCAATCTCCAAATTCGGCATACAACTCTTTTAATAATTTGGCAGCAACTTCAGTACTTTTAATAAAATCAGTTCGTTCATCTACATATTTATTATTTTTCAAGCCAAACCGTTGTGCTTCATAGGGCATTAACTGCCAGGGTCCTACTGCTCCGGCCCATGATACAAGATTGGGTTGTAAATGACTCTCAATTACACTCAGGTATTTCAACGTAATTGGTACTCCGTTAGCACTCAAAATATGGTCATACAAATCAAAATAGGGCTTAGCCCAAAACTTCATCAGCAGTAGTTCTTTGCTTTGCTTTTCACAGTACTCACTGTAAAATGAAACCATTTGATGAGGAAGTGGAATATTCACAAAAGCATGACCAGAAGGTATTTGCAACAGGGTTTGAAAAGTATTCACCGGTGTTACAACAGTATCGAACAAATGAGAAGGATTTGCTGCAAGTGTATTTATCGGATTACACAATATACAAAACAGTAGCAACGGGTAACAATAATGTTGCTTTATTTTCCGGATACACTGATTCATATTGCAGGATACTTAAACCAATGTTGGTGATAAAATTTATAGCAACAATTAATTCAAATGCGAAAGGTAATTACCCAATACCATAAGTTCGGTTTCTTTAAATTGGGGCATCATTACCTGCATACCAAAGGGCAAACCATTGCTGTGTTGAAACAAAGGCAAAGATACGCCGGGAATACCCACTAAATTGGCATATACAGTGTATATATCAGCCAAATACATTTCTACAGGATTGTTTCTCTTTTCACCTATCTTGAAGGCTGTACCCGGTACGGTGGGTGAAATGATAGCCTGATAATGCTCAAAAATATGGTCATTTTGTTCAACTAATAAACGTCTGAGTTGCTGTGCTTTACTAAAATAGGCATCATAATAACCGGCACTTAATACAAAAGTACCCAATAGAATACGACGTTGCACTTCTTTTCCGAAACCCTGGCTGCGTGATTTTTTATATAATGCAGTCAGGTCATCCTGTGCTGCCAAATCTGCCCGATAGCCATATTTTACCCCATCGTAACGTGATAAGTTACTGGAAGCTTCTGCAGTAGTTAAAACATAGTAAGTAGGTACCACATATTTTAGTAAAGGGAAATCAACCGGCTCTATAATGTGACCCTGTAAACGTAGCTTCTCAACATACTGGTGGAACGCCTTTGCTATTTCAGGATCTAAACCCGGATGTTCCAGCGCTTCTTTAAAATAGGCAATTTTAAAAGGTTCCTGTCGACTGCTTATACTGCTTTTTTGCAACAGATCGCTGTAGGCCGGAACAGGTTCTGCAGAAACAGTACTATCGTAGGCATCTTCTCCTGCAATTACTTCAAGCACCCTTGCAGTATCTTGCAAATGTTTGGAAAAAATACCAATCTGATCAAAGGATGAAGCATAAGCAATTAACCCATGCCTTGAAATTCGGCCGTAGGTAGGTTTAAACCCAACAATCCCACACCAATCGGCCGGCTGGCGTACAGAGCCTCCGGTATCACTTCCCAGACTTACCATACACATATCTGCCTGAACGGCTACAGCAGAACCACCGGAAGAACCACCGGGTACTTTGGTAATATCTGCAGCATTTTGAACAGGGCCATAAGCTGAATTTTCATTGGTACTGCCCATGGCAAATTCATCGCAATTATTGCGACCTATAATAATGGCACCTGCTTCAATTAATCGTTCAACTGCAGTAGCGGAATATAGTGAGGAAAAATTATTTAGAATGAGTGAGCCTGCAGTAACAGTATGATTGCAGTAACAAATTACATCTTTCAATGCAACCACTACCCCATGTAAATGACTCATTGTTTTGCCTGCCATTCGTTCAGAATCTAAAAAGGAAGCGCGGTCAAGCGCTTCTTTTTCATAAACTTCTATAAATGCGTTAAGGGAAGATTTTTTGCCAATATTGTCCAAATAATGTTGAACAGCCTCCACACAAGTAGTAGTGCCATTCAATAAATCATTGTGGTATTGAGCAATAGTGGTAAATGTAAACAAAACCCGTTACAGATATTGGTGGTTAATAATTACTTTGCAGCAGTTTCAGAGTCTTTTTCTTTCATTCCTTCCTGAAGTTCTCTTTTTACATTGTCTTTTGCATCATTAAACTCACGAATACCTTTTCCCAAACCACGCATAAATTCCGGTATTTTTTTTCCACCGAATAATACCAGGATTGCAATTAAAATAATAATCAGTTCGGGCATTCCTAAATTAGCCATAAAAAATTGATTTAAGAAGGTAAAGTTAGTACAAATTATTGTACCAAACATTAAGTTATCAAATAGAGGGATTAAGACTGCATAAAAAAGCGGAAGTTTAACAACTCCCGCTTAAATATTTGAATAATTTGACTAGAAACGTTTTTCTTTAATACGGGCACTTTTACCGCTACGTTCTCTTAAATAGAACAATTTAGCTCTGCGTACTTTTCCTTTTTTGTTTAAAACAATGGAATCGATATTGGGAGAGAAGAAAGGGAACAATCTTTCCACACCTACCCCATCAGAAATTTTGCGTACGGTAAAAGTTGCAGTAGCACCTGTGCCCTGCATTTTTAACACATCACCACGAAAACTCTGAATACGCTCTTTACCACCTTCTACAATTTTATAGTTAACGGTAATATTATCACCACTTTTAAATTTGGGATATTCTTTTTTGGCAATTAACTGCTCGTGTACGAATTGAACTGCTTCGCTCATAACTTTAATTTTTGCGGACGGCAAAGGTAACAGAAAATTTTAAATTTCAAACCAGAATTTATAAATAATTTATCTGGCTACATTAATGGCCCTTTTTTCGCGGATAACGGTTACTTTTATTTGCCCGGGATACGTCATTTCGGTTTGTATTTTTTGGGCTATTTCAAAGCTTAATTTATCACTATCACCATCAGACACTTTATCGGCCTCTACAATTACCCGTAACTCTCTTCCGGCTTGTATGGCATAAGCCTTTTCCACACCGGGATATGCCTGAGCCAGATTTTCAAGGTCTTTAATCCGCTGAATGTATTGCTGCATCATTTCGCGGCGTGCGCCCGGGCGTGCGCCACTAATAGCATCACAAGCCTGTACAATAGGAGAAATAACATACAACATTTCCATTTCATCGTGGTGGGCACCAATGGCATTCACTACTGCAGGGTTTTCGCCATATTTCTCGGCTAATTTGGCACCCAGTAATGCGTGGCTTAGTTCGGTTTCTTCGTCGGGCACTTTACCAATATCGTGTAACAACCCTGCCCGTTTTGCCAATTTGGGGTTCAGCCCTAATTCGCTGGCCATAATGGCACATAAATTGGCTGTTTCCCTGCTATGCATCAGCAGGTTTTGGCCATAGGATGAGCGAAAACGCATTTTCCCCACTATCCGAACTAATTCTTTATGCAACCCATGAATGCCTAATTCAATGACTGTCCTTTCACCAATTTCAATAATTTGCTCTTCTAACTGACGACGGGTTTTTTCAACCACTTCTTCAATACGTGCGGGGTGAATACGGCCGTCGGCAATTAGGCGTTGTAAACTTAAGCGGGCAATTTCTCTTCTTAACGGATCGTAAGATGATAATACAATTGCTTCCGGCGTATCATCAACAATTAAATCAACCCCAGTTGCAGCCTCAATAGCCCGGATATTTCTGCCTTCGCGACCAATAATCTGTCCTTTAATTTCGTCTGATTCCAAATTAAATACAGAAACTGTATTTTCAATGGTTTGCTCGGCAGCAGTGCGTTGTATGGATTGAATAACAATTTTGCGAGCTTCTTTATTGGCTTTTAAGCGAGCTTCTTCAATAATTTCCTGCTGCAAACCCAATGCCTGTGTTTGGGCTTCTGATTTCAGGCTTTCAATTAATTGTGCCTTTGCCTCTTCAGCCGATAAGGCAGCAATTTTTTCTAAACGGCGGATGTGTTCCTCCTGGTGTTTTTCCAGTTCGGTACGTTTTTGATTTACCACCTCAATCTGCCTGTTTAAATTGGCTTTAATCACTTCATTTTCTTTCAATTGCTTATCTAAAGCCTGTTCTTTTTGATTGATGGCAATTTCTTTTTGTTTGATACGTGCTTCAGCTTCGCCTAATTTTCGGTTACGCTCCAGCACGTCTTTATCGTATTCTGATTTTAGCTGAACAAATTTTTCTTTGACCTCTAATAATTTTTCTTTTTTAATATTTTCGGCTTTCAGCTCGGCTTCTTTCAAAATAGATTGTGCCTGAAAATTGGCTTCTTCTAATTTGCTTTTGGTATTTTTCGAGAATAATAACTTACCCGCAAGTACACCTGCAATTAAAGCAAGTAAACCAATTATAATGTATATAACTGTTTGGTCCATTTTGTTTGATATTTTTTAAATTAAACGCTGTCATTTTGCTTCCTCTAACTATCAAATGGATAATTTTAGTGAAGTTAATTTGCGAAGATAAATAAATTAAGTGAGTGATGGCGAACCTATAATCACTTCTTTATGAATGATTTTATAGGTTCATGAGCGCTTTGGTTTAAATACCCGTCAATCATGGCTTCTAATTGCTGTAATGATTCCATAATGGTTTGTTCTTCGGCCATGATGGGCAGGGGCATTTGGGTTTGTTCGGTTGCCAGCCACAGTAAAACCATAGCTACATAATCCTGCATATCTTTCCCTGCAAAAGCCTGTTTATATTCTTTTATTTTTTCATTAATAATTTTTACGGTCTTACGCAGCACTGCTTCATCATCGGGATGAATTTTGATTCGGTAATTCCTATCGGCAATAATAATATTTACGGTAATGAGTTGCTCCATTTCAGGCAGATTTTAATACAGCCAGCCAATGCTCAATTTCTTTGAGATAGCTGTTTACTTTGGTGGCTAATTCTTTTTTATCTGCATCATTCCAGGTATCTACTCCTATTTGCAATGCAGCTTTTGACTGTTCTAACTGTTCAATTTTTTGTGTTAATTCCATTTTAGCTGTATTGGCTTCGTGCAATTCCAGTTTTAATTGCTGGTTTTCTTTGGCTAACTTTTGTGCATACAGCCACAAATCCTGCATTTTTTGCTGTATCCGGCTTATTTGTTGGCTTAACTCCTGCATACTGGTGTTTATTTTCTGATAATAGCATTGGCCTCTGTTTCAAATGCCTGCATCAAAGACTGCATCATACTGTCAATCTCTTTATCGGTCAATGTTTTTTCTTCATCTAAAAAAGTAAAATTAATAGCCATTGATTTTTTATCTTTTCCCAATTTTTCATTTTCAAACACATCAAATAAATTCATTTGCTGCAAACGGAGCAACTTCATTTTATTTACAATGCTTTCCAATAATTGATAGGTGGTATTAACAGGAACAATCATAGCCAAATCGCGTTGTACGGCAGGGAATTTTGGTACTTCTTTATAAATAATAGCCGCATTTTTCTTTAATGCCAGTAATGCGCCAAAATCTATATCAATAAAAAGTACGGTTTGTTTTATATCAAATCGTTCGGTGAATGAAGGCGGCACCATTTCAACAATCCCAATTTGTTTTTTACCAACGCAAATTTTCAATTTGGCATGGGTGCCCTCTGTTGCTTTCCACTGTACCTCTGCAATGCCGCACCATTGCATAATAGCCCGTGCAATGCCCTTAGCTTCAAAAAAATCGGCAGGTTTGGTTTGCAGTTTCCAGTTATCCTCTAATAATTTTCCGGTTAAGTATAATGACAGATGTTCTGTTTCCACGTATTTCCCCACTCCTTCTGTAGCATAGATTTTACCAAACTCAAATAAACGAAGCCGGTTGCTTTTTCTGTTGATGTTATAGGATATAATTTCCAGGCCGGTTTCTAACATGCCGGGGCGCATTACATCTAATTCGGCACTCAGGTTATTCATCATTTGCACGGTATGCTGTAATACTTCAGCGGTAAAGTAGCGGCTATTGGTAATAGAATTGGTAACAATTTCATGGTATCCCAGCCCGGCCAAATAGTGAGCAATTTTTTCGCGAAGCTGTTCTTTTAAACCCAAAGTTTCAATAGACGGCGAAATGGTGATGGAAGTGGGAATATCTATATTATCCAACCCATCAATTCGCAACACTTCTTCTACTATATCGGCCGGCAGGCTAATATCTGGCTTATTAAATGGAACGGATATCCATAGTTCATCAATCCCCTCTTTTAACACTTCAAAACCAAGTGCTGTTAATATTCTTTTAACGGTATCTGGATGATAATTTTTACCACTTAACTTTTTTAAATAATGGTATTTAATGGCAATTCCCTTTTTTACTGCGGGTTGCGGATATACATCTACAATATCAGAACTGATGCTGCCTCCGGCTATTTCTTTTATTAACAAAGCAGCTCTTTTTAACACCTGAACAGTATTGGATATATCAATTCCTTTTTCAAAGCGGATGGCTGCATCAGTGCGTAACTGATGAGTGAGTGATGTTTTACGGATGTATGTGGCATTAAAGCAGGCACTCTCTATAAAAATATTAGTAGTTGTTTCCGAAACACCACTGGCGGCACCGCCAAATACACCGGCTATGCACATGGGTTCACCGGCTCCATTGCAAATCATTAAATCAGATGCATGCAATTTCCTCTCCTTTCCATCCAACGTAATAAAAGCGGTATTCTCCGGTAAGGTTTTTACAATAATGGCTTTACCCTGAATGGCCTTTACATCAAATGCATGTAATGGTTGTCCGGTTTCGTGTAATATAAAATTGGTAATATCTACCACATTATTAATAGAACGGATGCCAATTGACTGTAAGCTGTCTTTTAACCACTGGGGCGATGGGCCAACTTTAACACCGCTGATGGTAACACCACTATAGCGTGGACATGCTGATTCATTTTCAATGGTTACAGCAATAGGTAATGATTTTTCATCCGGCTTAAACGAATTATTGAATGGTAGTTTAACTTTTACTTCTTTTTTTTGATGGTGACTTAAATACGCACATACATCTTTTGCAACACCCAAATGGCTCATGGCATCCATGCGGTTGGGGGTTAGTCCAATTTCAAAAACAATATCACTATAAGGCTGAAAGAAATCAGCAACCGGTGCACCTGGAACGGCATCATGTGGCAATACAATAATGCCTGCGTGGCTGGTACCTATACCAATTTCATCTTCGGCACAAATCATACCCTGGCTTTCAACACCACGAATTTTAGCTACTTTCATGGTTATCGGGGTGGCATTTACAGGATAGATGGTAGTACCTACAGGAGCTATCACTACTTTTTGCCCGGCTGCTACATTTTGTGCACCACAAACAATTTGTAAAGGATGCCCGGCACCAATATTTACGGTAGTTAATTTTAATTTATCGGCATTGGGATGCTGCTCGCAGGTTAGTACCTCCCCTGTAATAATACCCTGCAATCCGCCTCGTACTGTTTCAAATTTTGAAAATTTTTCTACTTCAAGCCCTATAGAAGTTAATATTGCAGAAAGTTTTTCCGGTTCAATTGTTTTGGGTAAATACTTACTCAACCAGTTATAACTAATCGTCATATATCCTTAAATTAATTTGCTGTGTAATAAGCGCAAATATACTTGTTGCAGCCGGCAACTTAAACTTTTAAAACCGGTTTCAGAATTCTCGGTAATTAGGTTCAGCATTTTGCAGCTATTAATTTTTTTTACAAAAGCTGACTTACATTTAACAAAGACAAATGTTACCCTGCTTACACAGATATTTTTGTAGCACTACTATGTTTTTGGCAATTACAAAATAAGTAGCAATACACCAATTTTTCGGCTGTTTTTCTTTATACACAAGCCATGTTCATTTCCCGTACGGAAAAATTGTTTTTTGTGCACATACTACAAAAAACTGTGGAATAACCCCGAAATTTGTGTGTATAAGCACAATTATACTGTGAATGAAATGTGGACGAAAAAGGATAAAAATTAAAGTCTGAAAATAGGGCGGGAACGATTTTCAACCATTATATTCGCAACCCTACTTGCCCAGGTAACAATTTCTTAACATAGCTATCCTGTTTCAAGCAGGCGGAAAACAAACTGTTTTACAATTTCAAATGGCCCATTATTATGGAGATTTCTAACATTAACAGAGATAAAAAAAGAAGAAAAACCACTGCCGATTTAAGCACCATGGTATTTGGCAAAATACCCCCACAGGCCAGAGAATTAGAAGAAGCAGTGTTGGGTGCCATTATGCTGGAAAAAAGTGCTTTCGACAGTTTAATAGATACCAATCTTAAACCCGAATGTTTTTATGTAGAAGCACATCAAATCATTTTTACTGCCATGCAAGATATGCAGCAGCGTGGTGTGCCCATCGATATTTTAACGGTGGTGGAAGAATTGAAAAGGAAAGAACAATTAGAAATAGTTGGAGGCCCTTATTTCATTACTAAATTAACCAATGCAGTAGTTAGTACAGCGCATATTGACGCCCATGCCCGTATTATTTTGCAAAAATTTATTCAACGCGAATTAATTAGAATCAGTGGCGAAATTATTGGTGATGCTTATGAAGACAGCACTGATGTATTTGATTTGCTGGATGATAGTGAAACCAAAATGTTTAACATCACCAATAATTACCTCAAAAAGAATTTTGAAGATATTGGTAATGTATTAGCCAAAACCATTAACAGAATTGATGAGTTAAGAACCAGAAAAGAAGATATTTCCGGCGTACCCAGCGGCTTTAACTCATTGGATCGCATTACCTACGGTTGGCAATCAACCGATTTAATTATTCTGGCAGCCAGACCATCTGTAGGTAAAACAGCATTTGCATTAAACCTTGCCCGTAATGCCGCTTTAAACCCCATTAAACCGGTTGGGGTTGGTTTCTTTAGCCTTGAGATGAGTGCTTCACAATTGGTACAACGTATTTTAAGTGCTGAAAGTGAAATACCAATTGAAAAAATTTCCAGAGGTAAATTAGAAGACTACGAATACCAGCAATTGCATACCAAAGGTATTAAACGATTAGAGAAAGCACCATTGTTTATAGATGATACGGCAGCACTCAATATTTTTGAATTTAGAGCCAAAGCAAGACGATTAGTGAACAAACACAATGTAGGTTTAATTATTATTGACTACCTACAGTTAATGAGCGGTACTGGCGATAGAAATGGGAACCGCGAACAGGAAATCAGCACCATTTCACGTAACCTAAAAGCATTGGCCAAAGAGCTGGGCATTCCCATTATTGCCCTTTCACAGTTAAGCCGTGCCGTAGAAACCAGAAAAGAAAGCAAAATGCCACAGCTAAGCGATTTGAGAGAATCGGGTGCCATTGAGCAAGATGCAGATATGGTAATGTTTATTTACAGGCCCGAATATTATGAAATTGGCGCAAACGAAATGGGCGAAAGCACAAAAGGTGAAACGCATATTAGAATTGCCAAACATAGAAATGGTTCATTAGAAACCATTAAATTAAAAGCCCTGTTGGAAATTCAAAAATTTGA
Source organism: Hydrotalea lipotrueae (assembly GCF_019249625.1). Lineage (NCBI taxonomy): Bacteria > Pseudomonadati > Bacteroidota > Chitinophagia > Chitinophagales > Chitinophagaceae > Hydrotalea > Hydrotalea lipotrueae. Next base: position 236,925 of record NZ_JAESDL010000002.1, read on the forward strand.
AGAAGTGGATGAGTCTGGCTTTCAACGTGGTAACTGGAAACAATTAAAACCCGGTGCTGTTCCTCCACCCGGTAGTGGTAATGATGGCGGTAAATTATATATTCAAAAAGGTAGTAAAATGAACGGGGGCGATTTTGACGAAGGTTTTGAAGAACCACCTTTCTAATCACACAGCTAAAATTGTTGACATAAAAAAAGAGGCACCCCATTTGAAGCGCCTTTTTTGTATTGACTCAACCCAAAAATTTGTCCTTTATTTCCAAGGTACCAGATAAGCCACAGTAAAACCAATTACACTATTGGCAAAGCGGGTGCTTCCTGTTGGGTATATATTGCCAAACCCATTGGTTAAGGTGGCTTTGAACTCAAATTGATGGTATGCCAAACCAACCAACACATCATACCCAAAATCAAGCGGCTTTACATAAGTTGTGCCCGATGTATAATAAGGATTATTAGAGAATTTTACTTTATTATTTACAACAGTAGTATTACCTGAAATCTCTTCATCTGTACCTTTTTCTGTACCTGAAATGCCTACTGCACCATAAAAACCGGCACCAACCAGAGCCTTCAGTGTTTTGTTGAGTGGAATACTATATTGTAAATTCAAGGGAATTTGTATATAATTAAACTTAGAGGTAGTACTGGCACCCGTAGTAGCAAAAACAGTTTTGTCTTTCCTGCCACCTTTTTGGAAGAAGATTAAACCCGAGCTGGCAGAGAAATGTTTATTCAATGTTTGTTCAGCAACAATACCAGCCTGAAATGTAGGGATTCGGGAAAGATTAAAATACTGAATATCACTTCCTTGATCAATGAATCCACTGGTATTATACCCAACTTCTACCCCTAATTTTAATTGGGCAAATGATGCGGTTGTACATAGGCAAAAGATAATTAAAAAGAATTTCCTCATAAATTTTTATTTATTAATAGAGTGCAAAAGAACATCAAAGGCTGCGAAGTTATGCGTAAAAAAATGTTAACAGTTGCCCATATTTTCAAATATTAAAAGCAAGAAGTACAACTTTTTTAAAGAAATTTGATTCGCAAAATTGCGTAACCATAAGTGCCGGCGCCTTATTTCATACCAAAAAATCATTGATAAATGGTATTGCCTGCATCGTAAATAACATCTATTTTTATCAAAATTTAATTTTTTCTTCAACCTATATAGCATGGATTTGCCTTATTTCTTTGAGCAGGTGCTTCCAAATAAGCATCAAACTATCCGCTTAAGTGCAGAAACACATAAACACAGTGCACAGGTACTTCGCATGAAACCAGGTGATGGCTTATTACTTACCAATGGCAATGGCTTACTTTGTAAAGCCACTATATCAGAAACCGATAAAAAACAAACACTGGTTACCATTACTGAGCAGGTACAACACCCCCAACCTGAAAGAAAAATTTCAATTGGCCTTTCCTTATTAAAAAATGCAGGACGATTTGAATGGTTTTTAGAAAAAGCAACTGAACTGGGTGTTTATGAAATTATTCCCCTGCTCTGCAAACGAACCGAAAAACAACATTTTAGATACGAAAGAATGCAACAAATTACCATTGCGGCTATGTTGCAAAGTAAACAAACTCGGCTGCCGGTTTTACAGCAACCCACTACCGTTTACAGCGTTTTATCACAACAAAAAAATAGTTGCAAACTAATTGCGCATTGCCACGAAGGGCATAAACAAACCATCCAAAAATTTCATTCGGAAAAAGAAATATGTATTTTAATTGGCCCCGAAGGCGATTTTACTGAAGAAGAAGTAGCACAAGCCATACAACAGCAATTTATACCCATTACTTTAGGTACCACCCGGCTAAGAACCGAAACCGCAGGAATAGTGGCCGCAACATTATCTATTTTGAACTAATTGAAATTATGCATAAAATCTACTCCTTATTTTTATTGAACAAACAGAACTTTCTCAAACTATTGAAACCCTACCGCTTGTTCATCATAAAAAAACCTCAACAAATTTCAAATACAAAATTAATCTGCCGGTTAAGCGCTATTGCAATGCTATTCAGCATTTGTTGCTTCAACACCTCCTGCCATTCAGGCAAAACAAAAGAAGTATTACGCGATACTTCAATTACCTACCATACTTCGTACAACAATTTGTTTTTCGACAGCATGCACCTGCAGGCTTTTTTAGATACGAATCCTGACTTACAAAAATTTACAACCCAATACAACGATTTTTATAAACAAAGAAATTTTGAATATGCCTGGTTCGACAGTACCAGCGTGGCAGAGCAGGCTGCTAATTTTATGAACCTGCTAAATAACAGTATTACCCATTTACAAGACAGTAGTCTGTACAATAAAAAACTTGTAACCAGTTATAATGAAATATTACAACACAAAAACAAGGTTTCCAGACAAAATATTTTGAATACAGAATTACTGTTAACCGGACAGTTTTTTGCTTATGCTGCACAAACGTACAAAGGCAGCGATATTGATGCAACCACACTTGGATGGTTTATACCGAGAAAAAAAGTTGACTTAACTGCTTTGTTAGATTCCACCATTAAATATAAAAATGCAGCACCTTATATTCCGCTGAACAATCAATACAACCAATTAGAATCATTTTTGGAAAAATATATCAGCTTACAAAAAAACTATCCTACAGATAGCATTCCCTGCCCTTCTAAATTATTGAAACTTTACCAGGCAAATGAAATTATACCAACAATTAAGTACCGCTTGTTTTTACTCGGCGATTTATCTCATAACGATTCTACCAATTTGTTTGACAGCAGCCTACTGATAGCCGTAAAACATTTTCAAAAAAGAATGGGATTGTTAGAAGATGGCGTAATTGGGAAGAACATGATAGAACAATTAAATGTGCCCATTGCCGAACGCATCAGGCAAATTTTGGTAAACTTAGAACGCATCAGATGGATGCCAGCAGATAGTGACAGTGATTACATTATTGTAAACATTCCCGAATACAAATTGCATGTTTATCATGATGGGAAAACATTGTTTAACATGAATGTTATTGTAGGAAAAACCACCAACAATACCGTTATTTTTAATGGAAAATTGAAATATATTGTTTTTAGCCCTTATTGGAATGTACCACCCAGTATTGTACAAAAAGAAATTTTGCCGGGTATGAAAAAAGATCCCAACTATCTGGCAAAAAACAATATGGAAATAACCGGTACCAGCAATGGATTACCCATTGTTCGGCAAAAACCAGGACCCGGAAACTCATTGGGTTTGGTGAAGTTTTTATTTCCCAACAATTTCGATATTTACTTACACGATACCCCCAACCATGAATTATTTGATGCCACAACACGCACATTTAGTCATGGTTGTATCCGCATCAGTAATCCTAAAAAATTTGCACAATATTTATTAAGTGCAGATACGGCGAGTGTTTATACGAATAAAGTAATTGACAGCCTGATGCATTTAAGCAAGGAAAAATGGGTAAGCTTACCCCAACCGATACCTGTTTATATTGTTTATTTTACTGCCTGGGTAGATGCCGATGGGCAATTAAACTTTAGAAAAGATATTTATGGCCATGATGCCAGAATGAAAGAGAAGCTTTTTATGAAACAGGAAAAAAAATAAAATTTCGGCCTCTTAATTGCTCTTTTTTCCTGACACCCAATGCATAAAATGTGCAGTTAATAATAAATTAATGGTTTTGGAATATAAAAAACCGTAATTTCAAAAAACTTAATTTTTATGCATTGGAGAAAATTCAATGGAGAAAACATCCATCTTCCCATCAAAAAAGCGGTGGAAGAAGCCATTAAAAAAGAAAGAGCAAACGGCACGCGGTTAAAAGTATGCATTGGTACCGACAGCCAGGTAAAAGGAGAAGATACCGAATTTGCAACTGTAATTGTTTTTTTAAGGGAACACAACGGTGGTTTTATGTACATCCACAATGAAAAAACCAAGCAGAAATTTCACATCAAAGAGCGCATGTTACAGGAAGTAGCCAAAAGTATTGAAGTGGCTTATGAGCTTTGCGATTTGTTTATTGCCTGGGATGTTGAAATGGAAGTACATGCAGACATTAATACCAATCCCGGTTTTAAAAGTAATGATGCTTTAAAAGAAGCAATGGGTTACATTCTCGGAATGGGCTTTGCATTTAAAGCCAAACCCGAAGCCTTTGCCAGTAGTTGTTGTGCCGACAAAGTGGTGAATTAATATTCATCCTTTACTACAAATTTGTTTTCAGCAACTATAAAAGTTGTTGTGGCAAATGCACCGCTTTACTTTACAAAAATTACCTATTCTATCTAATCATCTCATTCTCTGCAGCTCTTAAATTATTTTGTTCAATAAAAAGTAGTACTTCTTCTCTGCCGGTTTTCTTCTCGGCACTGGTTATAAAAACCTGTGGCAAAAATTGCCAGGTTGACTTTAAAGTATCTATAAACAATTGCACGTTTCTGGAAACTACACCCGGTTTTTCTTTATCGGCCTTTGTAAAAATAAGGCTAAAAGGCACTTCCCATTTGTCTAACTGATTCACAAATTCAAGATCATTTTTTTGTGGTGCATGCCTGCTATCTATCAACACCATTACCTGCAATAAATTAGGCCGTTTTCGCAAATAATTTTCAATCATCTGCTCCCATCGCCTTCTATCGGTTTGTGAGCGTTTTGCATAACCATACCCCGGCAAATCAACCACATACCATTGCTGCTTTTGCTTTTGCCTGGTACTGCTTTCCACTAAAAAATGGTTAATCAGTTGTGTTTTGCCGGGTGTTGCCGATGTTTTGGCTAGGCTTTTTTGCCCGGTAAGCATATTGATTAGGGAAGATTTACCTACATTACTTCGGCCAATAAATGCATATTCCGGTTTATCGGCCGGTGGACACTTATCGAATGAAGGAGAAGAAATAAGATATTTTGCTGTATGAATAATCATGCTGCAAAATACAATAAAAAAAGGCCAACAGTTATAAAACTGTAAGTCCAATTTATGAAGATATGAAATGGTTGTACTATTTTTTACGTTTGGGCATTACCAAACTATCTGCAGGGTAGTGTGCTTTAATAGAATCGCGAACCGCATCAAACCAATTATACAGGGTTCCTTTTTCAGCATCCGTTAAAATTGCATCGCGATGAATGAGCGTATATGATTCTAAGGGCATTTCTCCTTCTTTAATTTGTTCCTTACAATCTTCCAATCGTTTATATTGTTTAGCCACTCGCATTGAAGTAAAATCACTGAAATTTAAATGCCGTTTTCCGGATTTTACATGGTCATCTAAAAACCAGGCTACCGGTTGAATATTGTTATACCAAGGGTAACGGGTATTATTGGAATGACAATCATAACAAGCCTTTGAAAGAATTGCTTCTACATTTTGTGAAACTGGATAATGCAATTTAATATCAGCAGGCAATGTCTCAACTGACTGGTTTTTAGCCGGGCGAATAAATTGAATAATGATAAATATACCTAACAAAACCAGGATAAATCGAAGTATAATTTTTTTCATGTGTCGTATTTTTATAGATAAAGTTTTTAAATCATTTAATCATCCCGACCATTTTATCATTCAACTCATCTTCCTTCAAGCAATTTTATAAAACAATGCTGCACGCTAAAATCAAAAGGTGCAGCATTATCATTGCTTTGCTAAAAATAAGTATTCCCTTTAATCAATCAAAATATTGCCTGTCATTTCTTTGGGAATAGGTAATTGCATCATTTTTAAAATGGTTGGAGCAATATCACCCAACTTACCGGGATGCAAATTTCCATGCCAGTTATTATCTATTACAAACAGTGGAACCAGATTTAAAGAATGTTGTGTATTCGGCGTTCCATCCTCATTAATCATGTTATCGGCATTACCATGATCGGCGGTAAGAAAAATAATATAATCTTGTTTTAATGCAGCTTCTACTACCCTTTTTACGCAGGCATCTACTGTTTCTACTGCTTTAATTACGGCAGAGAGTACCCCGGTATGTCCCACCATATCTGCATTGGCATAATTCAAACAAATAAAATCGGTATCACCTTTTTCTATTTCAGGAATGAGTTTATCTGTTAATTCAACTGCACTCATTTCAGGTTTTAAATCGTAAGTGGCCACTTTGGGCGAGGGTACCATAATACGTGATTCGCCCTCAAAGGGAACTTCCCTTCCCCCACTGAAAAAGAAAGTAACATGCGGATATTTTTCAGTTTCAGCAATTCTGATTTGTTTCTTTCCGGCAGCAGCCAATACTTCGCCCAAAGTATTGTTCAGATTATCATTTTCAAAAATAATATGTACATTATGAAAGGTTTTGTCATACTCCGTCATGGTAGTATAATCAATTTTCAAAGCATGCATGTTAAAGTCAGGATGATCGTTTTGGGTCAATACATCGGTAATTTCGCGGCATCGATCCGTTCTAAAATTAAAACAGATGGCCACATCACCATCCTGAATAGTTGCCACCGGTTTATCATTTTCAAAAATTACCGTGGGTTTAATAAATTCATCAGTAATATCTGCAGCATAAGATTGTTCGATGGCATGAACCGCACTGTTAGCCGTATTGCCTGTACCCATTACCATGGCATTGTAAGCTAATTGAATGCGCTCCCAACGTTTATCTCTATCCATGGCATAATACCTTCCGCTAACGGTGGCAATTTTACCTACGCTGGTTGTTAAAAATTGTTGCAGGTCTTGCATAAAGCCTAAACCGCTTTTCGGATCACAGTCGCGCCCATCAGTAAATGCATGAATATATACTTCTTTTAATCCGTTTTCTTTACAAACATTGCATATTGCTTTTAAATGACTAATGTGGCTATGCACACCGCCATCGCTTACCAAACCCAGCAAATGCAAAGGTTTTTGTGCATTTTTGGCTTTTGAAATAGCTGCCAGCAGGTGTGCATTTTTGGCAAATGATCCATCGCGAATAGCTACATTTATACGCTGTAATTCCTGATAAACAATACGGCCAGCTCCTAAATTAAGATGCCCTACTTCACTATTGCCCATTTGTCCATCAGGCAACCCTACTGCTTCACCACAGGTTACTAAAGTTGTATGCGGATATTGATTGTACAAGGAGGTTACAAATGGCACATTGGCCTGTTGAATGGCATCGGCATGTTTATTCTTTCCGAGCCCCCATCCATCCATAATAATTAGTATTGCTTTCTTGCTCATAGCTACAAAGGTACTCAATTTGTTATTTCACCTTCCTACCCCTAACTTTAACTTTCGTTAAACATTTTATTTGGCATGTTTTTAGTGTAGGTTATATTATAAATTCAGTGTTATGAAAAAACTTTTATTGTTAATGGGTTTAGGAGTGGTTATGGCTTCTTTTACCTTTCAGAGTGATGTATCGGAAATTGTGAACGCCCTGAAGAGTGCCAATGCAGAAAGTGTATCCGGTTATTTTGACAGTTATATAGATTTAACCCTACCCGGTAAAGAAGAAGTTAAAAATATAGGGAAAAATCAGGCAGGGATTGCATTAAGAACATTTTTTAATGATGCCGGCATTCAAGGTTTTGAACTTACTTCACAACGGGAAGCCGGTACCACTATGTACATGGCCGGAAAATTAAATGGGAAAAACAGGGGATATAATATTACACTGTTATTAAGAAACAAAGATGGGCATCACCAAATTATATCCGTCCGAATAAATTAAAGCTTTTCTAAAACCATTCATATAAAGCTCTCTTAATTTTCGAGGGCTTTTTTTATGAAACATATTATATTGCCAACATGATAAATTTTGAAGAAAGATTAAACCATTTAATAATAGAAGCATTAAAAGAAGATATTGGTGATGGAGATCATACAACACTTTCGTGTATTGCAAAAGATGCTAAGGGTAAAGCCGTTTTAAAAATTAAGGAAGCAGGTATTTTAGCCGGGGTGGCAGTGGCACAAAAAATTTTTCATTTTGTTGAACCTGAAGCCGAATTTGAAATTTTTAAAGAAGATGGCACCGCTATGCTACCCGGTGATAGAGCATTTGAAGTAAACGCATCAGTACGCACTATTTTATCGTGCGAAAGATTAGTTTTGAATTGTATGCAACGGATGAGTGGAATTGCTACACTTACACATGCATTTGCAGAAAAAATAAAGCACTATCGTACGCAATTATTAGATACAAGAAAAACCACACCTAATTTCAGATTATTGGAAAAAGAAGCAGTGCGTATTGGTGGCGGTACCAACCACCGGTTTGGTTTATTTGATATGCTGATGTTGAAAGACAATCATATTGATTATGCCGGAGGAATTGAAAATGCCATTAACCGCTCTTGGCAATATGTACAACAACATCCGCATTTAAAAATTGAGATAGAAGCTCGAAATGTAAACGATGTAGCCACAATTTGTAAAGTAGGAAAAGGTAAAATTTTTAGAATATTATTAGATAATTTTACCCCTATTCAAATTGCTGAAGCATTACACATCATTCAACAGCAATTTGAAACTGAAGCCAGTGGTGGTATTCATTTAGAGAATATAGAAAGCTATGCGGCTACAGGAGTGGATTATATTAGTGTAGGCGGATTAATTCACCAGGCTAAAAGTGTGGATTTAAGTTTAAAAGCAATGTTGTTATGAACAAAAAAAACAAAACAGATATAAGAGGTTTTGTATACAGTACAGATCCGCAGTTTGAATTTGTACACAACAATGAAACGAAAGCAACACTGCCGCCGGAAAAACAAAAACTAACCATACATTTAGATACCAAGCACCGGGGCGGTAAAACTGTTACCATCATAAAAGGTTTTATTGGAACAGAGGATGATTGTGTTTTATTAGGCAAACAACTGAAACAATATTGTGGCACAGGTGGCAGTGTAAAAGATGCAGAAATCATTATTCAGGGCGACCAGCGCGATAAAATATTGCAATGGTTGCATAAATACAGCTATCAACTTTCTAAAAAAGCAGGCGGATGATACTGAATGCAACAGGTGCTATTTACTATTTTTATGTAATGCTTTTTGCAGCAGCATTCTTTGCATTGTTTTATGGCATTGCTGTTTTGTATAAAGCCGTACATCATAAAGCTGTTATTGCCATGGTTTGCATAATAGTAGTTTCGTTTTTTACCACTGGTAATATTCCAGTGAATTAACTTAACGTTCATTGTATTATAAATCCAAGGCCAACCGCAAACGCTCTTTCAACTCTTTTAATAAGGGATATTTTTCAGCCATTTTCTCAAAACGTTGCTTACTGTTCAACGAGAGTTGATCAGGTACTTCATCTGGAATCGTGTTTTCTACCAAAATATGAAAACGAATGCCTCTGTTATTGAATGCCTGCTGAATAAAATCGGTTAGCTGCATTTTTTCCTGTTCAATAAATTTTTGTTGCGTTAAAGCCTGAACGGTTACAGAAAAGCACACCTCATCTATCAGTTCTAATTTTGCCATTTTTAAGGTTCCAACGGTAGCAGGTTTTCCGCCATCTTGTTGCAGCTTTTCACAAAAATCATTCCAGCAGGCTTTTAATTTTTCTATCTGCAAATCTTCTGCTTCCTGCACCTGCAATACTTCAACATCTTCTTTTACTTTAGCCCTTAAAATATCTAAGAGATTTTTTTTATTATCTGTTTGTAGTGTTTGCTTGAGAATCTTTTTTTCAGCAGTAGTTTTAGGCTCCTGAACAACCGATTGCGGTAACGGCGCTGCAACAGGTGTAGCAGGACACTCTTGCTCAATCATTAATTTTGCAGCGGGTGCATTTGTTGATTTTGGAGGATGGTATTGCGGAATGGTTTTTTGCTGCAATGCAAAAGGCCTATCCGTTATTTTTTTTTTTACAACCGACCCTTGTTCAGTAAATAGTTGTATGGCTTGTTGCAAAAAGCTGAGTTTAATGAGGCACAACTCCACATGCAGCCTTTTATTGCGGGCCATTTTAAACTGTATTTCTGCTTCATTCAAAATATTTAAGGCACTAATTAAATAAGAAGCATCTACTGCATTGGCTGTAGCAGCATACTGTTCCTGCCTTCCTTCCAACACATCTAATAATACTGCAGCACGGGCATCTTTACACAGCAATAAATTTCTCATGAAAGAAGCAAAGCCATTCAGCACCAAATCGCCCTCAAAACCTTTTTGGTTAATTTCTTCATACAACAGCATGGCGCCAGCCATATCCTGTTTGTATAAGGCATCTAAGAGTTTAAAATAGTAATCGTCATCTAAAATATTAAGATGTTCTACCGTGTTTTGATAAGTTAACACCCCATTGGTAAAACTTACAATTTTGTCCAGAATACTCAAAGCATCCCGCATACATCCTTCACTTTTTTGAGCAATGAGTTGAAGAGCAGTTTTCTCGGCAGATATATTTTCTTTTTCAATAATTTCTTCTAAATGTTCCACCGTATCGATAATGGTAATTCGTTTAAAATCGAATATCTGGCAACGGGAAAGAATGGTGGGTAAAATTTTATGTTTTTCGGTTGTAGCCAGAATAAAAATGGCATAAGAAGGTGGCTCTTCCAGCGTTTTTAAAAAAGCATTGAAGGCACTGGTACTTAACATGTGTACCTCATCTACAATGTATACTTTGTATTTGCCTGCCTGCGGTGCAAAACGAACCTGATCAACCAGATTCCTGATATCTTCCACCGAATTATTACTGGCCGCATCTAATTCATGAATGTTCATTGAATTACCTGCATCAAAAGAAACGCAACTGGTACAGGTATTACAAGCCTCTCCTTCAGGGGTTGGATTGGTACAGTTAATGGTTTTGGCCATAATACGGGCACAAGTGGTTTTGCCTACTCCTCTTGGGCCACAAAACAAAAAAGAGTGCGCTATCTGATTGTTTTTAATTGCATTTTTTAAAGTGGTAGTAATATGTTTTTGGCCCACAACCATATTAAAATTTTGTGGGCGATACTTACGTGCCGAAACAATAAAATTTTCCATACAAATTGCAAGATAACAAATGCAATTTCAATCGGGGCAACAGAAAAAAGTTATGTGCAAAAATTAACCCTTCTTACACCCGATTTCACCGAAAAACACAATAAAAAAAATTATTTTTTTAAACCGGCAGCATTAAAATCCATCTGAAGGAACAAACAACAGATGATGCGGCAGAAAAAAGTAGGTTTTTTATTCATAATTGCAGTAATATTGGTGGGCATTTCCGGTTTTATATATGCAGGCCATCCACACCCGCCTAAAAAATTTCCCTACCTGCAAATGGGTTTTACGAAAGAACAGGCTGCTGCCTATTTGCTGAACAGATTTACATTTGGTCCAACGCCGGGCCAAGTTGATGCGGTTGCAAAAGAAGGCATTGAACACTGGTTTTACAGACAATTGGAGGGAAATGAAAATGATGCTGCCTTAGCAAACCGATTGCAGGCTTTACATCTTGATGCTGCCAATCTTTCATTAGAAGAAATGGCAAACACCTACCCCAATAATGGTGAAGTAGTGGCATTGGCAAGAAAGATGGGAGTGATAGAAAACGGGAACACTTCCTTCAGTAAACAAGCTTACCGCGAAAAACTAAAAGCTTTTATGCAGCAACAGGGCTATAAACTCATTGCTGAGTTAGAAAGGCAATTAATTGTACAAAAAATTATCAGAGCCGCATATAGCAACAACCAGTTGCAGGAAATATTAACTGATTTTTGGTTCAATCATTTTAACGTATCGCTCACCAAACCCAATTGCGCTCCTTATGTATTGGCTTATGAACGCGATGCCATACGACCACACATACTTGATAATTTTGATGTCTTATTGCTGGCTACAGCGCAGCATCCGGCCATGTTAACCTATTTAGACAATGCTCGTAGCGTTAGCAACAATAATCCGATGGAGGAAAAACGGTTAGAACACATGGCCAAAACACTAAACAATTTCAATACAGTATTGAAGAACCGTGCTTCGCAGGGATTAAATGAAAACTATGCAAGAGAAGTAATGGAGTTGCATACCATGGGTGTGGATGGTGGTTATACACAACAAGATGTAACAACTTTAGCCAAAATACTGACAGGATGGGGATTGTATCCTATGTTTAAAAATGGACCAGCCTATCAGCTCATGGAAAAGTCTTCACCGGAACAATTGGAAAAACGCGGCTTTGTTATACAAAATGGTTTTTTGTTCCGGCCAAATAAACACGATGATACACCCAAAACTTTTTTAGGAAAAAATTTCCCGGCCAATGGAGGTTATCAGGAAGGCATTACTGCTTTGGAAATAATGCTGGCACACCAACCCACTACTGCAAAATTTATAACAACAGCACTGGCAAAACATTTTGTAAGCGATACACCTTCTACAGCTTTAATCCAAAAAATGGCGCAGACTTTTTTAAAAACCAATGGCAATATAAAAAGCGTTTTAATTACCATGGTAAATAGTCCTGAATTTTGGAATCCAAATAATCAAAGAGCCAAAATCAAATCGCCTTTTGAACTAGCCATTAGTACCATTAGAGCTACGAATGCACAAGTAAACATGCCTTATCAAATTTTTTACTGGTGCAATAAAATGGGACAAAAATTTTATTATTATCAGGCCCCTACCGGATTTCCGGACAGAGCCGACTATTGGATTAACACCGGATCATTATTAAGCAGAATGAATTTTGGATTAGCTTTCGCATCACAAAAAATTTCCGGCATTACAGTAAACCTGGCTGCATTAAACAACAACCACGAACCTGAAAGTGTTGATGCTGCTTTACAAACCTATAGTGCCATACTGTTACCGGCCAGGGATAATACACAAAATATCCAACGCATTGCTGCTTTAATTCATGATGAAAACCTGAATAACAAAGTAGAACAGGCAGCTCAACAACAACCCAACAACAATAATGAACATGTTAAAGAAATGGAGTCCTACCATTCATTACAAACAATAGCTGTACAAGAAATTAAAACAACCAACAATGCACCATCCTTAAATCAGGTAGTAGGTATTATTATAGGATCACCCGAATTTCAAAGAAAATAAAAAAAATATTTATGGATAGAAGAATATTTATGCGCAATGGGGCATTGGCCTTATTTGTAGCAGGCATTGGCGGTGTTCCCAACTTTATTGCCAAAGCCGCCACAGCAGGCAACAAATTCATCAAACCCTTTCAAAAAAGAAAAACACTGGTGTGCATTTTTCAGCGGGGCGCAATGGATGGATTAATGGCTGTTAGCCCTTATGCAGATCCTAATTTAAAAATGATGCGGCCAACATTATATATGAGTCCGGCTAAAACCGAAGGCAGTATGATAGACTTAGATGGTTATTTTGCCTTACACCCATCCTTACAAGCCTTTGCGCCTTTATTCCAAAATAAACAATTAGCCATTGCACATGGCGTAGGCAGCCCCAATCCCACCCGCAGTCATTTTGATGCACAGGATTTTATGGAAAGTGGTACACCTTTTAACAAAGGAACAGAGAGCGGCTGGTTAAACAGAGCCATTGGTTTAATGGGAAAACCTGCTACCCCGTTTAGTGCCGTAAGTATAACGAGTGCCTTACCCAGAAGTTTTTATGGCAGTAATGAAGCATTGGCTATTAGTAATTTAAACGATTTTGCCATTCAAATGCGGGGCAACCCATTGGCCGGTAAATTAGCTGTACATTCATTTGAAGCATTGTACGATAATACAAGTTCGCAATTGTTACAGAAAACCGGAAAAGAAAGTTTTGAAGCCATGAAGATGTTGAATGTAAATAACCTGAAACAATATGCGCCCAAAACCGGTATTGTTTATCCTAACTCAGCATTAGGGAATGCTTTAAAACAAATAGCTGTTTTGATAAAAATGGATGCAGGATTAGAAGTGGCTTTTGCTGAAAGCGGTGGTTGGGATACCCATGTAAACCAGGGAACTGAAAATGGAATTTTAGGCCGAAATCTGAAAGATTTTAGTGATAGCATTGCAGCCTTTTGGGAAGATATTGCCGCCTATCAGGAGGAAGTAACCCTTATGACCATGACTGAATTTGGCCGAACAGTGCATCAGAATGGTACCGGCGGAACCGATCATGGTAGAGCAAGTTGCCTTTTTGTTTTGGGGAATGATGTGCAGGGCGGAAAAGTTTACCACCAAATTAAAAGTTTGGTCAAAGAAGATTTGGAAGACCAGCGCGATTTACCAGTATCAACCGACTTTAGAAGTGTATTTAGCGCAGTAGCCAATACACACTTAAACATTCATCAAAACAATATTTTATTTCCTGAATGGGATGGTAACGGTATACCCATTATGCGTTACAGTTAATGCACATCTAAAAAAGTTTAAGCAATGCAACGGCTTATTGTTTATATTCCATAGGCGGATGCCTTTCAAATGGATACTGATTGGTATCAAAAATATAGCGATACGTAATCAGGCGGCGACTTTGTACAGCGCCTAAGCTTTTGTAGATATTAATCATTTTAGGATTCCAGTCGCCTGCCCACCCCATTTCGTAACTTTCATACCAGCCTTTTCCCTGCACCAGCAAAGCACTTTCATAAATTAAAAAACTATCAATGCCCAATGCCTGGTATTTGGGTATAACACCAAACGCCAGTCCGGTTAATTTTTTACAGGTACCGCGTTTTTTCATCCACAATAATTGCAGTTTTTGCCACCATCCAAATTTTCCTTTAAAAAATTTAAAATACTGGTTCACATCCGGAATATTAATAAACATGGCAATGGGCTCATTATTGTAATATGCAAACCATACCATCCGTGGATCCATAATAGGCTTCATACTTTGAAACAATTTTAATACCTGATCCTTGGTAATTTCTTTTGCTTCGCCGTGTTGTGCCCAGGCCTGATTGTACACTTCCGTAAAATCTGCAGCATATTTCTCCAATTCATTCAAATTTGCATGGTGGGCTTCGTATCCTTTTTTTGCTTTAAACTTTGCATGTCTTTCAGCAAATCTTGCCGGAAGCGGATCATCCACATTCATGGCATAATAATACTGATTATAATAATTTTGAAAACCATAATCCTCAAATAATTTTTGATAATAAGCCGGATTAAAACTTAAACCATACACCGGTTCTTTATCAAATCCTTCCACCAGTAAACCCCACCATTTGTTTCTGTCGCCAAAATTAATGGGGCCATCCATCGCCATCATCCCTTGTTGTTGTAGCCAGTTCTTAGCGGTGTTAAATAAAAAATTTGCAGCTTTCTGATTATCAATACAATCAAAAAAACCAATTCCACCAGTGGCAAAATCGGTTCCTTTGTTTACATATTTGGTATTGGTAAATGCAGCAATTCTGCCAATGGCTGTACCATCATCATCCAGTAAAATCCAACGTTGAATGGTACCATATTTAAACAATTTATTTTTCTGCTGATTAAATACTGCCTCCACTTCATGATTGAGGGGCTGTATATAATTCGGATTACCGGCATTCATGGCCACATTCACTTCTAAAAACGCTTTTATGTCTGCTCCTTTTTGTACTTGCTTTATTTGCATAAGAATTGCCTGTTTCTATCACAAACGAATATAGTTCATTACAAAGCTGTTTAAAAAATAAAACCAATTTAATATTGATTTGTAGATAGCAACACCAATGTACAAGCCTCTAAACATTGAATGTTTTTTTCTTTTGCCATTTGGCATAATTCCGGATTTTCTGCACCTGGATTAAAAATAATGCGTTTGGGATGTAGAGAAAAAATATAATCGTATAAAACTGTTTGAATAGCCGGATTAACATAAAGCGTTACCGTATCTACATTGCTTTCTGCAGGATGTGTTGTAATAATGGGCACCGCACCAATATGCCCCGGCTTATTACCAATGGCTATTACCGGGTGACCATGCTGTGTAAGCCGATCAACTGCCAGATAACTATACCTTGCCGGATTTTCAGAAGCACCTATTACCACCGTTTTTTTCATACCCTATAAAATTAATGAACTGCAAAGTTACAGTAAGGTTGCCATCTAAGCCATAATACAGTATATCTGATAAACAATACGCAGCAATTACCAGAACTAATTCTCAATGAAAGCATATTAAAATCGTAGTAACTGCCGGTTAATAATTTTTACCGAAGAACCTTCGGCCAGAAATACAGATTGCGGTGCTTGCGATAAAACCGGTGTAAAAGCTGCTCCGTACAATGCCGCTGCATTACAATGAATTTTATAAGCTTGAACAGGATAAATTTGCCAGGATGGATGTATTACCTGATAAGCAGATGTAACCTGAGCGGCTCGTTTGGTATACACATAAAAATTTTATGTAATAAAACTTGATTTAGAATTCGGAAAAGCCCAACAGGGCGTCGCATCAACATTTACATGTATTCCATTCCATTCATTTGCAAGTTTCCATTCATAGCGAATCAGTATGTTTTTATCATTGCTTTGTATGGTGTGGCGCATTAGGGGGTAATGGTAATGTTCGCTGTACATTAATCGGGCAACATAAGTAATCATTCTTTTAGGAACAATTTCATTAATGAATACTACTCTGCTCTTCCAGGTTATTCCCTTTTTTAAAACGAACATAAAAACGCAGGTTAAATTCTTCGAATTGCCGATAAAAAGAGATGGATATACCTTTTAAAGCAGTATTTGTAAAATAAAAGCCCACCAAACTTACATAGGTATTTCCTTCAAAATAATCCAATTTAGTACCGGGCGGTACATGCGGTATTAAAATTTCAGGTGAAACAATATAGTTACAAAAAATCAGGTACTTCTATTCTGTACTTAAAAAAATGCTTTCACTTTCAATCATAATTACTATAACAGAATGCAACACCTGAGGTTGAATACTGCAGAAAAAATAGATGAACACACCTTGAATCCTGTTTCATTTTAAAAAAAAATAATAAAATATTTTATTGTTGTCCGACTAAAATTGTAAAATAATGGTTCAAACCCTTTACAGAACCATATTTCAGCCGATTTCAAAAGAT